>NZ_JBFRKT010000028.1:0-90981 GCF_041469545.1 Vibrio sp. 10N.286.49.C3 | reverse complement strand
ACCTCCCTCGGTAATCACACCGCCTAATCAGCAAGGTTCTGGACAGAAATGCGTCATGTATTTCACTAAATTAACAAAATTCTAATTACCTGAAGTATTGCGATACTGCCAACCTAGTGGCCAAACTACCTTATCCACTACACTAGTGCCCCATTTGATCTAGCATTCTAAAAGGATTGTTTGGTGCAGCCTCTTCTTCGTGTAAAAACTGCATGGTTTTAGGGGGATGGTATCGCCTCAACTTCTTTGCCAAAAAACCAATCACTATTCTTTACTCGTTCTAGGGCTGCAGTTGGATTTGATGACCAAAGCACGAGAGCAAGAGAGTTTTCAGCTCTACTGCATGTTACGTAAAGTAAACGTAGCGTTCTATCAATGGTTGTTTCTTTGCCTTTTTCTCTGTTTTCATTGTCTTTTTTGCTTAGTTCAACGCCACCAAAAACCTTGTCGTAACAAAAAAGGCTACCACCAGCCAACTTATCATCCATAACAACCATCACATGTGGAAATTCTGAACCTTTAACAACTTGATGAGTAGCTAAAACTGAATTGCCAGATAAATAGTTGCGGTATTTTTTTAATTGATTCCAAGGCGCTGAAAATAGTGCACACAATCCACGACGCAACCTATCTTGTATGGACTCTTCTTCACCTCTAGCTGGCGCAGAAGGTGGAGTTGATTTGTCCGCATACTCTGTAGCTAAGCGAGTATCAATATTAAACAAATTGGCTCGTAAGATTGGTTTGAGAACATCTCCCACAGTCGCAAGAGGGTTTGCACAAGCTATAGCGAAAGTTTCAATTGCCCCAAGTATTTCTTCGACACGTATTGCTCGCTCTACTATATCTTCAGGTATCCCATCAAGGCAGTCATAGCGCCTAAAAACTTCAGTAATTTTAAACTCATCAATTGTCCCATTGGAATTTATACATCCCTCTAAATCGGTAAGCTCGTTCAATAAAGTTTGCACAATAACCGGACCTTTATTCTCACCACTGCCACTAGGTGCTGCTGCATTTGGGTCAAGTAAAACCATAGCACTAAACACATCAAGAAAAGCTCCACGTGTAGCAACAAGCTTATGCTCAAGTGCGAGTAGCTGAAACTCTCTTCTTGACCAAGCCTCAACGCCACTTGCGCTCCACATCTGATCTGCACACCAAAGCTCACTGAGAGCTTTATCTTCTGGAGAGAGCTTCGTGTCACCTATATAAATTCGTACAAAACCGTCAGCTTTCTCTGTTCTTGAGTGTTGTCTTATTCCATTAGCTGGTTGGGTTCGTCCTTCTAGCTTCGCTTCCCAAATTGTATTAATTAGGTCAACAATTCTACGTTGGCTACGGTGATTCATTTTCAGCTCTGGCTTCGCCCAGCTATCAGGAACTAAACTCGGAAGATCGTCATGCCCATCCATATAGATACGCTGTCGGTGATCACCTATCAGTCCTATCGTGAGGCCACATCCTTCAGGTTCTGCAATAGCTATTAAGGCATCCAACATACCTTTCATTGTGTCCTGAGACTCATCAATCAATACAATAGGATGCTGATCTTTTAGGATTTTCGCTAGGGTTGGTCGGGTTTTTAAAAGCCATGCTGTCACGTCAAGCACATTATTATGGGCAAGCGCCCCCGGACCATATGTCATACGATCCGGGTGGTAGATAAATATGTCGGTATTTCTAAATCCCTCGATATCTTTTTTTATCTTATCCAAATCCCTTTGTTTAGCAGTAGTGATGCCCCTTGGCTTTGCAAGTGCTTCCTCAGTTTCCTTTTCAAGCTGAGCTTCTTTGATTGCAATAAGAGCCGCTCTGATATCATCGTTAAATCCACTAATGAGCTCCCAGCAAAATGCATGTATGGTAGATACTTTTACTAGGTCATTATCCCCGAGGCGCCCGTTAATGACTGAAACAGCGTTTTTCGTGTATGTAATCACTCTTATTGAACGGCCGTATATTCGCAGGCTTCTGGCAAGCAGTTCCCCTTTTTCATGTGTTTCTACTCCAGTAATCCGACGCAAGACTTCCACCAGAGTTCGCGTCTTCCCTGAACCAGCTCCAGCAAAAAGAAAGTAGCTGCGAGGAGGGTCCTCAGTAAGGTAGCCACAAATTTCTTCGACTACGCCTGCATCTCTATCGTTGTCCGTAATGATATTTTGTTTGCTCATTCCATCGCTCCGCGTGGCTCAAGTTGCTTCTGTAACCAAGTTAATGCGTCGGTAATGTACCCCGGGCATTTAACCTGTTCGCCTGAAGATACTAATTCAAAGATGCTGGTAGAGAAGTCACCTTTATTAAAAGAGCCGTGCATTAGAGTATGAAGGTCGCGAAGTAGCTGGTCATTATTTGGAGCATTAACAGCCTTTTTTGAGACAGAGCCAAGAGCCCCTTTAGGCACTTCAATCTTCTCTCCATTTTCATCGATTTTCTTATCCATCAGCCCCTTAAACCAGCAGACATTCGTAAGAACCAGTGAATCTTCAAATGTGCTAGGCCAACAGTTATTGGTACTATCAATAGGTAACTGCCAGGCGAAATACACATGGCAATCGTGGATTTCATTCCATACCAACTGCTCTGTTTTCGGAGTTTTGAAATCGTTAAGTTGTTGCAGTTTCGGATGCCAGCAACGTAACGTCGGGTTACCAGATTGAAGTCCTGGTTGTCCAGTGTTTGCAACAGCGACTAGTTTTTTGGTGGGTTCGCCATTTTGCTTAGGCTTGCCTTCCTGTTCTTGGCAAGGATCGATATCTGTAATTATAACAGTAGGGATCCGGAGCTTTTCGATGAGAGGTTTGAGTCGGTGGGCGTGGCTCCCACCAATATCAACAAAGGAAACACAGCGACTGTTCAGTTCCTTGAAATCACGCTCCATGAAAAGTGGCACCAACATTCGCTCCGCTACACCTTCCACAAAAATAGCTGCATTAGCAAACAACAAGTCCGTATGTTGAACACGGAAATAGCGTTCAGCAAACTGGCGTGTTTTTTTATCATCACCAAAGACATCGGCTAGATTGACAACTTCTGTCGTCGGCATTGGGGTCGCTTTGCTCTTTGCTACACGGCGAACATATCTGAGCCGGTCAAAATTTTCCGAATGAGCTAGATGACTTGAATGGGTGCTTATAAGCAATTGGCTATTTAAGCTTGAAGTTTCTTTCTCTGCCGGGCTGATTAGCTTATGTGCTTTGCTTGGGAATATACGCTGCACCTGAACATGGAGGTGGGCTTCAGGTTCCTCAATCATTACTATGTGTACGGGAACTGGAGAACCTTTTTCAGGCTTAAGCCTAGCTGTTCTAAATGAAACTAGTTGGTAACTGAGAGATTGCAGATTCTGGTAACCGAGCCCAATAGAATATTCTGGTAGTAGTTCTTCTATTGAATCCTTCTGCATACTGTACTGCACAGCTGTACTGTGATCGAGAAGGTCAGCTGTCTGGATGCGAGTACGGAAGCGAATCTCTTGAGGATCATGCAGCCCTGGATAGCCAAGTTCTTTCACTTCCTGAACAGAATCGGCGATGGCTTCGTGAATCTTACTGTCTAAGTCTTTCTGAGCAAGTGCCACGGCCTTAATAAGGTCTACACGCTGGCTATGTCCAGAGCTAGCAACGTTTAAGTGTTGTTGAGCAAACTTGGTTAGCTGGTTTGAAAACGTGCCTACTTGATGAAGACCGGGGGAGGGCCGAGATTCGGCTTCTTCACTTCCTAATCCACGCTGAGCTGAGATGAAATCAACACGTATCAATCTCGATAAGTGCTTTCGATCAATTGGATTTGTATGAGCATCAAGTTTCTTAGTCTCATAGGATGGCAATCCTGTAATAGGGTTGTTATCGGTATCTAGTTTATATGTGCGGACGTTCCCGAGCTTCAATGGCTCACGCAGCCAAAAATCAAGCAGATCTATGGGCCACGCTAATGAATCTTCCCCCATATCTTTAATTGGTAAACGAGCAGTGCGGTAAGCCCATGCCAATTGCTTAAGATCTTCAATATTTGTGACTGGTTCCAGTCGAAGGCGAACACCGACTGCCCCACCTTTCCAGCTAAATTTTGATAGAAATGGAGCAACATAGTGATACATTCCAGCATCTGCATCAAACCAGAGGTCCAAGACTGGCATGGTTTCTAGCAGTATCTGGAGCTGTTCTTTCCACGCTTCTTCGGATTCGGTAACAGTTAAAGGGTCTTCGGTCAGTTCTTCCCAAGCTTTGCCAAGGTCTCGCAGCTTTGACCATTGAGATATACTGATGTCAAAAGCGCTAAAGCGGGACCCTTCTGCTAGGAAGTGTCTTAGCGCCGCAAGAATAGAAGTTTTTCCACTATTATTCGCCCCGACCAAAATGGTGGTTTTTCGATCAATGCTCATCTGAACTTTGCCTAGTCGACGGAAATTACTAAGTTCGACAAATCGAAGCTTAATACCTTTGGATACTTCGGTTTCAGAGCGGATGTCTGGCATTGATACGCCTCCATGTGACTTTTATAAATTGAGGGAATTAAAAGACTTTGTTAGTGAAGTGCTTTATTGGATTTAAGTGATCTGAACCCAACTTTTTAGTCCACGGATAAGTTAGATTTTTAATCAACTAAACACATAATGAGGCATTAGATAAATTGAATCAAACTGAAATTACTAGAAGTCTTATGATTGATGACCATAAGAAGGTTTGGGGCATTTTCGAGCTAGGAAGTGCCACGAGCAAATACTCAGCTTCTGAAGGCTCTCGACAAAAATTACTTAGCACGGTGAGTTACGAGATCAGTGAATAATTAATAAAAACTAATTGATGCTTGGCGAATTACTATGTGGATTAGTTTTTGAAGTGTTACAAACACATTCATCGTCTGATTATTTTCCATAACTAGCGTGAGGAGTAAGTTAAGAAAAATCGGCGCGCTTCATTCGATTTAGTATATCTATGACGTATTTTATATGGCCTTGTTGTAGCAAATTTATTGGAGATTGATAGGAAAATATAGGTATTGGCGAATTTAGCCATTCATTAGCTAGAGAGTCACCATTAAACACCTCTTCTAACAACCCCTTCAGTTCTGGGTGTCGCTCAAGTTGTTCATCTATCAATTGTTTGTCAACCATAAGTAATGCCTAGGGTAAGTGCGGTACTTCAATATACACCATTAATGTTCACTAGCTTGAATTCTCTAAGATTACTACGATCTAAGAGGAAGCGATTGAATAGTGCTCGATGATGAACATTGATACTCATCAAGAAACCAAAAATGCCGATATCACCCGTTGCCTAAATGCCCCTAGCCGAAGCTCATCAAATGCTCCAAGTGCGCCATCAATATCCTCTGTGCTGCTAGTTGTGCTATTCCATACTAGCTTAGAACCTATTTCTTCTCGCTCTTCTAGTAACCCCTGCTCACTTAGGCGGTTGCGCTTACTGTCTGGATCGGCTTCTGCAAACCTTTCCCACTTTGCATACATACACGACTCAGGGATATCTTGGTCAATCCTCTCGGCATACTCAATCAAGCTTTGCTCAGCAAAGGTGAATAACCACGCTTGTTGGTTTGTCGCTCCGTTCACACGAAGGATACGCCCAAGCACTTGTCTGAAGTACAATTCGGTTTTGACTGAACTCATGTGGCAACATACTTGAAGGCGTGGAATATCTGTCCCTTCACTGATCATACCTACACTAACAATCCACTGAGTGTCGTTTTGCCTGTACCTTTCAATCTCAGCTAAAGGTTCATCATGTCGATAGGTCACAATTGAGACCGATTGAGTATACTTTTCAGAAAGTACCTTTTTAATTGTTTGTGCATGCTGAACAGACGCAGCGACAACTAGCCCTCCGGCTCCTGGGGATTGAGAACGGATTTCTGCAAGTTTTTTGCAACCTAGTCCAAGCAAATACTCCATTGCATCCTGATTATGAATGACACTTTGATAAGAAGTCTTTGTTTGCTTAATCATGTCTAATATTGAAGAAAACGACTCTGCCTTGTCGTCATTTGTCACAGTCAAATGCTCGTTATCAACCAAAACAATCTTTGGTGCTCTACAAACTTTGTCAGCGATTGCTTTCTTCAATGTGTATTGATAATCAACCAATAGAATTCCATCAGGATCGCTATATTCACCCAGAACAATCGGTAACGAATCCGAACGCCACGGTGTCCCTGAAAGCGCAAGGGTATACGTTGCGAGCCCTTGAATTTTAGTAAGGACTTGTTGCCCCCAAACATTCGCATTTTCAATCTCTGTACCAGAGCAATGGTGTATCTCATCGAAGACCACAAAGACTCGGTGATTACGCAATGTCTGCCAAAATTCACCATCAAGAGATGAAATCGATTGATAGGTAAGAGACCGCCCAATAGAACCTAAACCGCCATTAAAGGTACAATTAAGGATCTGAGAAAAGGTTTTCTTGATGCCGCTTGAGACCGTTAGAGAAGGGGCAAAACACAATACAAGGTCGATCATGTTCTCTTCTAATAACCTTGAAGTGACTGTTGCTGCTAATACAGTCTTTCCTGCCCCTGGAGTTGCTTGGCAGAAGAAGTGCTGCTGGCTTGAACTGTATTTATGTAATGCCTTCTCTGAGCATTCTGCTTGCCATTGCCTTAGCACGACGGATTGTCCTCTGAGAGTGTTTTGAGAACACTAGTTAGTACATTTACGCTGCCCAACAATTGTCCTGAATGTTCTTTTGCTTGTTCAAGAAGTGGGATTAACCTCGGTTCTAGTTCAGGAAAACGACCGCAGAGAGATTGATACTCATTAATCTCCCCTAAAACAATCTCTAGCTCACCTTTGTACTGATTGCGTTCGTGTCTTAATACCGAATAATCAGAAGCAGCGGAAAGGGTAGCCTTAGTGTTTTCTGATGCAATATCGACTTGAAGACCTTTAAATAAGTCCGTTTGAAAGTATCGTTTTTGCTGCCCCGTCCCCTCAACTCGAAGCCAATTGTTCTTCACCAAACGTAGGAGTTGACGGTAAACCTTACGACGAGCATCATCCAGATCAACATAGGAGTCATCAATAGAAACAAATGCATCTCTTAGCTCAACAACTAAAAAACCATCCATCTCTTTTTCGATCAATAACTTGTGCATTTCATCACTGATTTTTATACAACGCTTCATGTACCGCATATACCACTAAAATACTAAGGATTGCTTAGTATACAGAAATCGGTAAAACTAAGAAAATCTTAGTTACGATGAGATCAGAGATATGAAACTCAAGTGCCATTCGAAAACCCAATTCCCGTGCGGCTCAAAGAAGCACGCAAAAAAGCAAACCTCTCTCAAAAAGCGTTGGGAGTGTGTATAGGTATGGATGAAAGCTCTGCTAGCCCTAGAATGAATCAATATGAGAAGGGTAAACATACTCCAGACGTACAAACCTTAAAATTATTGGCCGACGAGCTAGGCGTGCCTTTAAGTTATTTTTTCTGTGAAGATGAGATTTCTGCTGAGTTGGCAGTGAACCTGAACAGGCTCTCTGAAAAGGATAAGCAGAAGGTTCTTGATATGACTGCTCGACTGATTGATGAATCGTGGGAGGGTAGTAGTTCGTAAGCTCGTTAAGCGGTTTTAAATCAGAGCCAGTGCCGTTAGCACCAGCCCTATTAATAAATTAAGAGTTACTTGCTGTTTAGGTAGCCCAATACAACTTCATGGTGATCTTTAGTCTTGAACTTGTTAAACACATGCTCAAGGTTGCCTGACTCGTCAATCAAGAAGCTTGTTCTTACAACGCCCATGTTTTCACGGCCCATGAACTTCTTGAGTTGCCAAACACCGTACTTCTCACACACTTCGTGTTCTTCATCGGCTAGTAGAGTGAAGTTCAGCTCTTGCTTGTTGATAAAGTTGGTCAGCTTTTTCGGGGTGTCTGGGCTTAAACCAAGTACAACAACGTTGTGGGCATCTAGTTCAGCTTTTGTGTCACGCAATCCTTGAGCCTGAACGGTACAGCCAGGCGTCGAAGCGCGTGGGTAGAAGTAGAGCAGCACTTTCTTTCCTTGAAGCTCAGAGAGCGTCACTGGGTTATTGTCTTGGTCATTAAGGGTAAAATCTGGTGCGGTTTGTCCGGCTTCGATTGCCATTGGTTTTGTCCTTACTTTCTCAATTAATGGTATTTGGCGTAGCGTTCTTCGCCACGTCCTTTTTAGAGCATTTCTATTACGTTAGAGTGTGCATTTTTATCGATAATTCAGCGTCCTGTCTAGTGATAACACTAAACAGGATGCTCTTACCTGAAATCTCCCTTGATAAGGTTATCTGGCCTTGCTTTGACGACTTTGTCCATTGCCTTCTCTCGCTGACTTTCGTGCAGCATATCCATGAGTTCCTGAACCATTTTTATATGGCTGGCTGCTTGTATGGCTAGTGCCTTTTCATGACTTCTAGCGAGGTCGAGGTACTCCTTTTTTTTTTTATTTGCTTGGGTTTTGTCGATTCTTAGCTGTTTCACTTCCGCCTGTAAAACATCAATAGGTGACTGGCTTAAATCATCTTGTGCTACACGAAACTCCAGTGACCTATTCTTCACCATATCTTGAACATCTTTATGTCTGCGTAATGCCCCAACAGAAAGCCCCGCTTCTTTCTCGACGCTAATGTTATTGATTTTTAGCTTACCTTCTCGGGCTTTCTTCCTTAGCTCTCGGTTTTCGGGTTTACCCTCTAACAGGCGTTCTAGGGCATTTATGAGCTTATTCTTAGTTGCTTGTGTCATTATGCAGTCACTCCGCAGGGTATCAGCAGCTCTTGAACCTCTTGAGGTATTACAACGGGTTCATAGCTGATATCTAAGTCTTTCATAATGCGCTCAGCAGCTGTGATTTTGATATACACCTCTGACGCTGTTTGAGGCGTTAATTCATCATGTTCAATGTCCCATAGCATATGAATTTCGGCTTCTTTGCGCTTCGCTTCGGCAAAAACGGCATCAACAATATAGTCGTTCTTACAGTCCACACACTCTAATAGGTTGACTTGTGTACGTAGGCTACAACCTGTTGAAGTGCAGTAAACTCCGGGGGCGACGGCGTGAATGTGGCGCTTTTGATCTCGAATTTGCTTTTTCCAGTAGTTGAGCGAGAGCATGTCGTCATCGACCTTATCTTTAAACAGGTTACGCTCAGCCTTCATCATGTTTTTGGCAAACTCTTTGCCCTTGCCGCCAGCGACACGTTCTTTATTCGACAGCTTCTTGTAGATGTTCAGGTACACTTGCGCTTTTTGATCAATCCTTTCTTCATCAATAACGTGAACCAAGTTCTCCTTTTTCTTTCTGATTTTCTGGAATTTACTGGCGTTCTTAGCGTAATGGCGTGTCATCGCCATGGATACATGGCTGAACTGCTGCTTGAGTTGGGGGAACGCACAAAGCTCGAAGCCGATCAGGTAGTAGGCAAACGAGCGGCGGAGCTGATGACCTGAGAAGTTATAGTCATCCCCCACATTAAACGAAAGGTTGGGGTCGGAAACTTTCAAATCGATAACATCGTCATTGGTTAGTGCGAGTTTTTCACCCAATGCATTATTAAACCAACTAACATAATGTCTAGAAATGCGATCTTTACTGATAGCACCACAGCCCTCTTTTGTCTTGTGGAAAAATGCTTGGCTATCAGGGTGACGCTGTCTAAGTGGTGAATGTAGCGCTTGCAGTATCTCGTAAGCCTTTTTGCCGACCTCTGTGGTGACAAACTCCTCCTGCTTTGACTGAGAGCCTTTGGTGGTTTTTGACAGGTCTGCATGAATAACGTGAATGGTTTGCCCTGATATGGTTTCTGTTGTACACCCATTTGCGGTGTGTAGGTGAAAGGTTTCATCAAGGCGCATACCTGTGCGGGACATTAACGCCCAGAGGCAACCACCGTTGAGTTCTTTAAACAGCGATAGCACCTCTGCAAGTCCGGTTGCCACCCTGTTGCCACCCTGTTGCCAATCCTTAATGTTCGCTCAGGGTGGAATTTGTCGATGTAATCAGATTTGAGACTAGGTTTGTGCTTGTTGAGCAGTTTAAGGGTCGATTCTTGTGTCGGGTGATTGAGCGCGAGAAAAGCAGTTTGAAAGGCTATTTTCTTTTCCTTAACACCTTTACTTGCTGTAGCTAAATACCACTGAAGCCCGCCATTTTTGAGCTTTGCTTCATCGCTAACAAGGTATTTAGCATACCCTTGGTAGGATTTCTCATGGTAGTCAGCAATGTAATCTGAAAGCTTGCCAAGCTCATCACGAATGGGGTATAGCTCGTTCACCAATGCTTCTGATTGTTGAAGTCCTAAGTAGTACAGCCGCTGCGGGATAACCGTGTACTGCTCAGACTCTTTAAAGACTAAACCAAAATCCGAGGCGTTTAGCGCTTTGGTCAGACTGACATTAAACGGTAGTCGTGTTGCCTCTATGAACAGTTTATTGAGTGAGGTGTAGGATGATTCTCGTTCGAAGTCCAAATCGGTAGCATCACCTAATACCCAAGTCTCTAACAGCTCAAAACTTAATAACTCAAAGCTATTGTGGCCTTCATTGAGTAGCGCAGAGGCGACTTTCTTTAACCCAGTGATAGTCTGCACAATGCTCTGAAAAGAATAATCTTTGGGCGAGAGCCACATCATACTCAATGCCAGTGCTCTCAATTGATTTGTCAGGTTGCGCTCCATCACCTTTCCGTCAAGAAAGAAGTCTAGGGTATTCGTTTGGGTCGCATTAGGCTCAAAGAAGGGCTGGAGCTGGCGCCACGCGTTGTTATCCCCAATTTTACCCAGTGACTCACCTGTGACGCCAAAACCAATATCTAGCGTCTCAAAGTCATCCCACTCGCCTGATTTAATGGCAGGCTCTAACACATCCTTCAGGTAGTTTGTGTAGCCTCCAACATGGTTTTGTGCACTTAACAGGGCATCTTGTTGGTCAATGTTGTACTTAGGTAGCTTTATCATGACTGGCTCCCAATTAACGGTGTAGGGCTAAAATGGCGTGATCCATAGATACCCGAGGGTGACGCCCGTTTTTGTTAAATAATGCCATTGCACCGTCGTACACATCCTTGCTGGCACCATCGAGGGTAAACTCAAAAGCGGCGACTCTTTCATGGACTTCCTCTTGTGCGTTAGGGTACAGGTTTACTGCCTCCCTCAGTACATCAATGAAAGAGATAAGTTTATAGATGTGTTGAGTCTCATTGATGGCTTTGGCTGATTGGCATTTATGGCACATGTCGTATTCAGCACATGGCAGTTGTAGCTTCATGGCGTTATTGGTTTCACGCTGGGTGTTTTTACCACCTGCAATGTTTTGTTGCCCATTGCAATGAATGCCATTGGGATTGGTTTTTGCCCTTTCTTCCTCTTGCTTCTTTTTCCATTCATCATGCGTCAGCATTGTGATGCCAAGTTTGGCTGCAACTATCTCTTTTGCTAGCTCTAACCCCGTCTCTTCATCCAATAGTTCCATCACTTCTAGCGCTTGTGAGATGATGATTTTGTTGAGTCTTTGGTCACCATTGGCATAATGTTTATCAATGGTTAGAAGAAGGTTTTGCAGCAGGCTTTGAACACCGCCAGCACCACTCGCTGAGTACACTTGGTTACTGGTCATTTCTCGCCAGCGGCTTGATTGCAGTGAAATGAAGTATTCGTTGGGCGCAATTGACCATCTATTCATTAACATAGAGCTGATAGGGCTTATTCCGTCCCAGTCTTTAGGGGCTATCTTCTTATGACCACGCTTGAGAAGTAACCGCTCATAGTTTTTAGATATTTGTTTATCGGCTAACTCTGTAGCGAACTGTTCTATACCTTCGATTAGCGCCTTGTCAGCAGCAGGAACAGAGAAGTGATAGTTCTCGCCATTGCGGTATTTGAACGACACATTGATGTTGCCCTCAGCGTCTTTATCCGAATAAGTCAGCGGCAGTAAGATGCCCTTGAGGGGTAAGTCTGTGTAACACGATAAAATGCAGTAGGCAGCATTCGTTGCGCCTTGTGTAGCTCGCCCTTTTGAGCACGGGCGAGTGATTTTACTGACGACAGTTCGGCCAAGTGTATTCGTTTCTTTTTTTAGCTCGATAACATGCTGGTTTCGATAGCTATAAAATAGCTCCTTAAACCATGGCAGGCAAGATGCACGAGTGGGTGAGAGTAGGTTTAACTCTACCATCAGGTGCTTACTTATTTGCTGCACATTGAAAGAACTACTTTTCTCCCCTAGGTTATTCAGCATAAACAGTAACTCAGACCGTTCTTCGCCACCGCCATATAATGCTGAAAGCGTTTCAAGGGTTTTAATAAACTTCACCCCATCCCGTTTATCAACATCGAAGCTCTGGTTAGTAAGTACTGCGTCTACCTCTTTGTTTGCGCGCGCCTTGAAGCTCGATACCTTAACCACTTGTAAGCTTTTATCCCGCTCATCAGTATGAATCGTGATTGGATGAGCGATGCTCTGTACGTCGCCATCGTTTAACGAGGTAAAAAAGCACATAAGGTGATAAGCCGCCCCCATCGCCATGTTAAATGCGGCGGCAGGCTTTACGGATGTGCCCGTTTTACTCTTCCCATGGGTTTGGGGTTTGAGAGAGGTTTTAATTGAAATGATTTCTTGGTGGTCACCTAAGTCAATAACGACAGGCAACTCGTCAGGCAGGACAAGGTTTTCTTTTTTTGCCGCAATGAGCTGTGGGGCTAGGATGAAAAATAGCTCACTCAACCGGGCAATAAGCACCTCTTCTTCAGCGTCAGAGTAACCCTTGATTGGTGTATTTTCGCCACAAAACCCTCGGTGATGGGTTGCCCATGTGTTAGCGGGTAAGCCACACCATGAAAGGGCGGTGCGAAGTTCTGAAGTTATAACACCTGCTGTCCTTTCTTGAATGCCCAGTTCATCACCGTGGCTCATCTCCCATAATTTCTTTGATGGACTGTACATTTTTATGCGGTGCCGCAGTTCGCCATCATTCCCTGCATATTTTAAATAGCCAGCTTCAGAAAAGGGATCTACTCCGACTGTGTCACAAAAGACAATGAAGCCACGTAATACCTCGTAATGTCCCGAGGCGGTTCGGGCAGAGTTTCCATTATCAACATACTGGTTGGCTTTTTTACAAAAGCTCCTTAAAAAAGGGATACGGCTGTCGATTTTGACGTTATTGCTATCTGCACCAAGGTGTAACAGATGTGATATACCAAACTCGGTTGTCTTCCTTCTTTTGCCGTCCTTATAGGGGATGGTAAGGTGCAACGGAACCACATTCTTACTGTTTCTGACGTGCTTAATCGTCTTTGAGTTCTTCGCGAGTGGGCTTTTGGGCATACTACTGTCCTTTGTTGATCTTGTTATTTTTGCTCTCTGCAACCCGTAACTGCTCGTCAAACTTATTCATGAACTTAATGTACTTTTCCGTCGTTGCGGTGCTTTCATGCCCCATTAGCAAGGCTAACTCGTCCATTAGGTACTCATAGGCAACCTGCCGCTCCCTAGACTCACACCAAAGCCAATGCGTGGCATAAGTTGATCGCAGGTCATGTATTCGATAGTACCAGTCAGGTTCTACTGCCTGGATACGCTGTCGTAACTCACTAAAATGTGCCTCTAGAGTTTTTACTTTGTATGGCCGCCCTTTATTGGAAAGAAAAAGGTAGTCAGTGGTGTCCTGTTCTTCCTTAGAATCGATCAGCTCATTTCGTCTTGTCAGATTCTTTTGTCGCTGGCTACATTCTTTGTATTGCTCTAATTCCTCATACAGTGCGATAGGAATTTCAACCGAGCGGGGCTTGCTGCCCTTGGTATGTGTAATCGTCAATGGCACGACGTCTAGATCACTGCAATCCTTATCACCAATATCGCGAGCAGGAAAGTGGGTGGCTTCATCAATCCTAAGCCCTGCCTCTTCACATAGTCTCAGTATCAGGGAAGCAGCTTTTGGCAATGTATGAATGTGTTGGGAGAACCGTTCTTTATGATCGAACGACATAGGCTTCAATTTTTGATGAGCAGGCGTTTTATCGACTTTGGGGAACTCCTTCATGATGTTTGATATCTCATAGACCCGCTTTGCGCCAGACTTAGTGTGGGCAAGCATGTCATGCTGATTGGTGCCGTCTAGGTATGCCTCAAGCCTGGTGAAGTGTGTCAGGACGTGCTCATCATCATTTTGGAGGTAACCGTGTTTCTGCATCCACTTATAAAATCCAATAACAGCACCCATATAGCTTCTTGCTGAGTTAAGCGAGTACGCTTCGTCACCCGTTGCCTCCTTCCGAGATCGACAGTTTGCCAAAAGGTGCTGTGCAAATTGCCACGGCGCGCCTTCTTCTTCATGCTTTGTTAGTGTTTTATAGGTTAGGTACTGAGGTGGTATCACATTCCCATCATCATTAACTTGAGGGTAATGGGTAGAGTCTAAATATCGAGTAAAGGCCAATAAGCCTTTGGCCATTGATTTGGTGTCTTGAATTTTTCCTTCACCGCTGAGTTTTGACACGAGGTAAAGAGATTGTGGATAAACAACACGCCCATCCGGTGCAAGGATAATATCGGTTTTCTTTAGGCGAGACTGTAAGTTGGATGGGGAAAGGTAGGGTGAGTGGACCATTTCTCCAGAGTTACTATCGATGATCTCTGAGATTCTCAGTTTAGCTAATGTATCTACCTCTATGGAGAGCAATCGGTAGTCATCATAAACATCGTTTTCTTCATGCTTTTCTATCACAAAACAACCCTCAATATGTTACCCGCATATTAAAGGTAGACTGTCATAAAAAATTATCGAGGGTTTTTGTCATAAAAAATTTCTAAGGGTGAATTTTTTCTCGCCCCAAACACCAAACTGTTCAGCAACACTGTGGTCTTCATCAGATAGAAGAGTGAAGTTCAGAGATTTCTTCGCAACGAAATTTGGTAGGCGTTTTACTGGGTCAACACTCACACCTAGAACAACCACATTCAGGTCATCAAGCTGTGCTTTGATATCACGCAGGCCTTCTGCTTGCACAATACAACCCGGAGTCATTGCTTTTGGGTAAAAATAGAAAAGGACTTTTTTACCTTTGAAGTCACCAAGAGATACGATATTGCCATCTTGATCTGGAAGAGAAAAAGCAGGTGCTGGAACACCAGCCGTTAGCGTATTCATGATATTTCCTTTTTAAAAACTGTTTTTGATAAAGTTGAGCGAGCCTTGTACGGATAGGCTCTGACACAGCGCGTCGAATTCTTCTTGTAGCTGCATCAAATTACATTCTGATTGCACAGAAGCGGTAATAGAGATATGGAATTGGTCGTTGTCGAGCTGAACCTTAGACTTATTGATGGTTCGCGCACTTAACGAATCGAGGCCGATGTTTCGGTCTGCGAAGAACTGGGTAAACTGCTCGGTAAGGCCGATTTTATCGTCTGACTCAACGAACACCTCTACTGTGTAAGAGTTCTCAATAACATCATGAGTTGAGGTTCGCTTCATAATCGTAATCAAGTCGTGCTCTTGTCCAAGCAAGGGCAGGGTGGTTTCAACGCGGGTGATGTTGTTTGCCTTTCCAGACAGTAGCATGATAAGCGTAAATTCTTCGCCAAATTGAGCGATACGGCTATCAATAATGTTACAGCCTGATTGGGTGACTAAATGAACCACTTGGTTGCATACACCTGGGCGATCTGTGCCCACAGCTGTGATTACTAGATGTTGAGTCATAAAATCACGTCTCTTATATTCCATTGATTCATGCATGTTAGCACAGTTAGCTAGAGGAATAAGTGTGTGCTTGGGGCTTTTATGAGGCACTTTGCTTCAAATATGTAACAAGTAATAGGAATATTTAGAGTGTTCAAAATTCAAAGAGTGGTGTGAGAGCATTGCTTACTTGTTACTGACATCGAGTGCTGAGCTATTCGCTAGATTGAGTGTAGGTTACCCAAATTCTAGGTCGAACGCGGTTATAAGTCGTTTTACCTCAAACATACGACAATATTTACTGCAGATGTTGCTGGTAAGCCACTTTAATGTCTTGTGTTTATTGATTGGCTTACAGTAACATGCAAAAAGAATAAATTAAGGGAGATAGACATGTTTTCAGGAAGTATCGTTGCGCTAGTTACACCATTTAATACAGATGGTGAAGTGGATTTCGACAGCCTTAAAAAGTTAGTTGATCACCATGTTGCAGCAGGTAGTGATGGTCTGGTTGCGGTTGGCACAACTGGTGAGTCTTCAACACTCACTATTGAAGAGCATGTCAAAGTCGTCAATAAGGTCGTTGAATTTGCTGATGGCCGTATTCCTGTTATCGCTGGTACGGGTGCAAACGCAACTCACGAATCTGTACTTTTCAGCCGTTTGCTCAATGGTTCTGGTATTGCTGGTTGCCTGAGCGTAACGCCGTACTACAACAAACCGACTCAAGAAGGTTTGTACCAACATTACAAAGCAATTGCTGAAGTCAGTGACGTTCCACAGATCCTTTACAATGTACCTGGTCGCACTGCGGTAGACTTGTTGCCAGAAACGGTTGCTCGTCTTGCCGAGATCGAAAACATCGTTGCACTTAAAGATGCGACGGGTGATCTTGAAAGAATTGCAATTCACCGTGAACTTTGTGGCGAAGACTTTATCTTACTAAGTGGTGATGACTTAACAGGTCTTGAATTTGTTAAGCGTGGTGGTGATGGCGTGATCTCTGTAACGAACAATGTTGCAGCTGCTGATATGGCGACTATGTTCAAGCTAGCGAAGGAAGGCAAGTTTGAGGAAGCTGAAGCGATCAATGAGCGTTTGATGCCTCTACATAAGAATTTGTTCGTTGAGTCTAACCCTATTCCCGTAAAATGGGCGGTTCACAAAATGGGTCTGATTGCTGAAGGTGGCTTACGTCTACCACTGACTGAACTGTCAAAACCAGCTCAGCCTGTTGTTGCTCAAGCAATGACTGAAGCGTGCATTTACTAAAAACGTATAAAGCAATGCCGAAGCGAACCTTCGGCATTTAGGAGTATAAATGAAGTATTCTCACCAGCTAGTGATCGGTTCACTGGCTGTTTTCGTTCTTACAGCATGTTCTGGCAGCCCGACTCAACGTCGCCAAGCCAAAGATGATTTTGAATACTTAGAAACACCTGAGTTTTCACAATGGCAATTGCCTGAAGATGCTCAGCCTCAGTTTTACCCAAACTTTGATATCCCAAGCGGTGAATTCAGTGGTGGTACCGGTCGTCAAGTGGATATTCGTCCTCCTCAACAGGTTCTTGAACTGATCCCAGGTGCTCGTACTGAGCGTCAAAATGGTGAAGTGACGTTATGGCTCCTTCGTGCTGAAGAGGCTGACCGAGTATGGCAAACGGCTGTAGATATGCTGACCCAGCGTAATATCGGCATTCGTGAACAGTCAGAAAATGACATTGAGACTGATTGGGTAACTTGGGTTTCTGAAGATGAAGAAGTCGAGATTGGTAGCCGCTACTCTATCTCTCGTTTCCAAGCGAACAATCGCCATGGCTTCAAGATTAATCTGATTGATTGGCGTGAAGGTTCTGAAGAGAAACCAGTATCGGCAACCAATAAAGAGCGTTACAACGCGTTCTTAACGAATCTAGTGATGGCGAGATTCGATGCAGATCTTCGTGCTGAAGCTGCGTTGAAAGCGCAAGAGTTGGTGAAACGTATTCCTATCTCAATGGGTTCGGACCGCAGTGGTTTCCCTGTGATCATTGCTCGTACGCCATATAACGTATTGTGGCAACGTCTACCTACCTTGCTACCGACGATGGGCTTTGAACTTGAAGAGCGTAATCAGTCTCAAGGTACAGTGAAAGCTAAGTATGCAGCGCCAGATGATGAATTCTGGGAAGAGATTGGCCTACAGCCTATTGACTTAGCGCCAGGTACTTACACTTTCTTGTTTGGTGATCTTGGCAACCGTACATCGATTAATGTAACGGATGCAACAGGTAAGCCTGTAGAAGAAGAGCTACTTAAGTCAATGGTACCGGTATTGGCACACGTTGCAGACCAAACCAAAGATAAGAAAGAAGCAAAATCTGAATAAGCACTGAGCAAATTTAGAAGAAAAAAAAGAGGACATACAATGTCCTCTTTTTTATGTTTGTTAGTCAGTGTTTTATGTGCGTGTTGTCAATTTATGTTGTCATTTCGCTAACAAGAAGTCACACGCGCCTGACTTGTTGGGGCTAGCGCATCAAGGGCGTTAGGCTAAGTATTTTTGCTGTTAGTAGACTCATCTTTTTGAGCTTTCTCTTGGTTCTGTTTATCCAATTGATTGAGCTTGTCTAAGTCTTTTTCTGTTTTGTTACGACCTGTCAGAACCATATTAGCGGTCTGTTTGAGCGCAGCAATATTACCCACCACAACGCTAACTACGATGATGATGATAACCCAAGGGTTTGTAAGCCACTCTAACATAAGCGCTCCTAATGACTGATATTCGCGACGAAGCGCGCATAGATCTCGTCTAGCTGCTCCGCAATAATTTCATACCCTAATATTGGCTTAGATTGGAGTTGCTTGCCAAGTAAAGTGGGAGATAACTGTGATAAACACAACTGTGAAACTTTACGGTGGCTTATATGCCAAGGTTCTATTGCCACACCACCAAGGTCTTGGCTGTAAGGAAAGAAGAATCCAAACTGAGATGCGTTGGCAGACAGCCATTGGTAAAACACTTGCTGGTGGCCAGTGAGGTATTCCCATGGTTCCAGTTGTAGCTGAGTACCCTCAGGTAAGTGATTGCGAGCAAAGACATCAAAGTCACAACCCCAATGGTGACGACTCGCTCCGGGAAGCGCAGACCACCTAAGAATCGCCGACAACTTTTGATGTTCACTGAGTGTTGAAGCATCAAGTGGTTGGCTTTCTGAGTCTAATATCGGTGCTTCACCAGAAAACTTGCGGTTCCAAATCAGAGATTGCCTTTCATAGTCGCGAAAGCCACTGGCAATCTCCATTTTAAAACCAGCGAGTTGAGCAGCTTCAATCAAGTTGTTCAGTTCATCTTTGACGTCACTGTGGACCAAGAAGGTCTTGGTGCCAATCAGGTTAGGTTCTAGATGAGAATCTGATTGTCCGGTTAGCTGCTCTGGTGTCATAACGTGTCTCTCAATAATTAGATGCTATGAATCGCTGATGAAAAAACTACTTAGCGAACAGGTTCACTAATGTTCTTTCGTACATGTCAGTTAGTTTCTCTAAATCAGCCACTTTCACGCACTCGTTAACCTTGTGAATGGTCGCATTAACCGGACCTAGTTCGACTACTTGCCCTTTCATGCGCGCAATAAAGCGTCCGTCAGATGTACCACCTGTAGTCAGTAGTGCTGGTTTTACGTCATTAACGTGACCAACAGCATCCACAATAGCATCAAGCAGTGAGCCTGCGTCGGTTAAGAACGGGTCGCCATTGAAGGTCCATTTCAAATCGTATTCGAAATCGTATTTGTCGAGTGTATTTGTGATTCGTTCAACGATGATGTCGTTGTTTAACTCTGTGCTAAAGCGAAGATTAAACTGAACATTAAATTCACCAGGAATCACGTTTGATGCGCCAGTGCCCGCACTGACATTTGGGATCTGGAAGCTGGTTGGTGGGAAATAATCATTACCTTTGTCCCACTCGGTCGTCGCCAATTCATTGATCGCAAGCAGAGAGCTGTGTACCGGGTTGTTCGCAAGGTGAGGGTAGGCAACGTGACCTTGTGTGCCTTTAATCGTTAGATCGCCAGTGATAGAACCACGACGGCCGTTCTTTACGACATCACCTACGTACTCAGTACTTGATGGTTCGCCAACAATACACATGTCGATGTTCTCACCACGAGCCATCAATGCTTCGACAACGCGCACTGTCCCGTTGATGAACGGGCCTTCTTCATCTGACGTGATAAGGAAACCGATTGAGCCTGTGTGATCAGGGTGCTTAGCAATGAACTGTTCTACAGCCACAACCATTGAAGCCAGAGAACCTTTCATATCTGCCGCGCCGCGACCGTGCAGGAAACCATCTACGATAGTCGGTTCAAATGGCTTAGTGTTCCATTGCTCAATTGGGCCTGCAGGTACAACATCAGTGTGACCAGCAAAAGCAAATAGGGGGGCTTCGGTACCACGGCGAGCCCAGAAGTTCGTCGTATCTTCAAATACCATCACTTCGATTTCAAAACCTAGCGCTTTTAAGCGTTCAATCATCAGGTCTTGGCAGCCTGCATCTTCTGGTGTTACCGATTGACGGCTGATTAGGTCTTTTGCCAGAGCCAAAGTTGGGCTGTCTGTCATCCTTGAGTTCCTTGTTTAAATTAAACGTCTAGTCATTAATTTTTAGGGCGCAGATTCAATGATCAACGTCCGTTGTCTGTCTATGTAAATAATACGCTCTAAGCAAAAATAGTCGCGTATTGGTCGGCTTTAAATCCGATGTGAAGCTTACCCTCTACTTTCAATATTGGACGCTTAATCATTGCCGGTTGTTCAACAAGCAGAGCAACGGCTTTTTCTTCCGTGAGCGTGTCTTTTTGCTCTTGAGAAAGTTGGCGGTAAGTCGTACCACGTTTGTTTAACACAAGCTCCCAACCAAGCTCTGAACAGAAGCTTGTTACCAACTCTTCAGTGATGCCTTGTTTGCGATAATCGTGAAATTCGAACTCGATACCTTCAGCTTCTAGCCATTTTTTTGCTTTTTTGATGGTGTCGCAATTCGGAATGCCAAACATAGTGATAGTCATTATTCTTCCTTTGGGTGATTTTATTTCGTTGTTATGAGTTGAATCCTATCAGGAAGCGGCAATTCAGACAAAATAGAGTGAGGAATATTTTATAGAGTGAAAAAAAACAGTAAGAAAATGTCACTATTGGAGACTTATTGATCAGCCTCAACATGTTGTCAGCAAAAAAAGAAATAATTGAGTTGCACATATATAGGAGGTGTCAATGGAGTTGAGTCCTGTTTTTGCAAGGCGGCTATATTTAGCATTGTTAGTGGAAAGCCTTGATAGGCCAAATGTGCCTAAACTCATCGAAAAAACGGGGTGGCCTCGTCGTACTATTCAAGATGTACTCAAGGCGTTACCGGGGATCGGTATTGAACTTATGTTTGTTCAAGATGGGCGACGTCATAATGATGGCTATTACCAATTATCCGACTGGGGGCCATTTGACAGTCAATGGGTTATCCAGCGTAAAGGCGATATAGCAACAAGCCTTGGATTTAGTGCATAAGCCAGCGAAAGCTGGCTTTCTTCTTTCTTCTTTCTTCTCCTTACCGATTACCGATTACCGATTACCGATTACCGATAAGTCGAATTAGCGACACCGATAAGCGGTGCCCAACATGGTTACGGAAGTCGCAAAATCTTGGGGAAGTGTGAAAATTACAGTGTCCGCACCTAATCCAATAGCATTGGACTTTAGCTCATTCATTGCGCCTTGAATTAGAGTGTCGTTCGGGTAAAACAGGTAACTATACCAGTGGCCTTCGCTGCCGGTGACTTCCCCTTTATATTCGCACTTGTTGATATCAATCAGTCCGTGGTAATCCATTTGTACTTGGTCAGATTCGCTATGTGGGACTGTTGTCGGTGTCGTGCACCCGCCTAATATGCCTGTCATAGCTAAAGCGACTAATTCCTTTTTCATACATTTATCCTGCTATTTCATCAAATAAATCGCGAAACCTACCCAGCTTGCGATCAATAGTAACCACGGCAATTTGTTGGCGTGATTTGATGTTGTTTCAACAATTGTGTCTACATTGTTCTCTTCGTCTAGATTAGTTTGTTGAGTTTGCTTCTCTTTCTGTACGCGTTTTCTTGCTTTATCGGCTTGGCGACTGCGTTCTTTTTGCTGTTTCTTGTAAAGTGCGATGCCTTTTTCGATACCTTGAGCAATTAATTTTGTTTGTTCTTTGGTTTGAGCTGGCTTTTGCGTCGCTTTGGCTATCTTCAGTGCTTCTTGTTGAGATTCAACAGACGGTGTATTAGTTTTCTTTTTCATACTGAGTTCGACAATTAAAACGGATTAACCAATAAGATAACGCAAACCTAGTTAAGTATGAATGATTTGCGTTAAAGTGTTGGTTTGAAAACAAGTGAAAGTGAGAGTTGTGCGGTACTCCATAGAACAATACGATAAACACGGCTTTTTGAAAGCCCCAATCTTATTATGGTTAGGTTGGCTGTTTCTTGCGAAAGCTTTGGTCGTTTTCATTGTTGCGGGCGCAAGCCGAGAGTCGGGAACGGATATTCTTGAGACCATCTATCCAGACCACCAGATGTTTTATGTCGGGATTGCGTTGAGTGTGCCTAGTTTGTTATTGATGTGGTTGTTTGGACTAAGATCTCCAGATAGAAAGCGCCTTAACAAAGTCGTGTCATGGGGACGTTGGGTTACCATGATGGCTATCTTGGCACAGGGCTCCCATACAATTTATTTAATCTATTTGGATAACGGATGGTTCCGTTGGTCAAATGCTATCACCCTATTATTGCTCCTCTGGTTAGCGCTTTATTTAACCAATAGCCATGCCGCTAGGGATTACTTTAAAGTGGTTGAGCACGAAGACTGATTCTCATCAAAACATTTGTACCATTCACAATTATACTTAGAAGCTAAAACTGGAAGGAATAATCTATGCTTAATGTTTCAAATGAGCAGCCTAACGTTCAAAGTGCTATTTTGCCTGAAGCTGGGCCTTTCGCTCTTTACGTTCAACTTAAAGTGAACGCTAATACTGCTAATGTACTAGCAGAAATTCAAAAGCTTCCGACTCTAATCGACGAGCTAAACCAAACTCAACCTGATGCGAACCTAACGGCGTCGGTAGCATTCTCAAAAGCTTTTTGGGATAAGTTTGAGCAAGTTGCTCCCTCTGATCTAATTGATTTTCCTGCGCTTGGTGAAGGTGATATCACAGCACCGAGCACACTGTCTGATGTTCTGATTCACTGTCATTCAAACCGACATGACCTACACTTCTTCATCCTACGTAAATTGCTATCTGAAGTAGCGGCAGACGTTGAAGTAGTAGATGAAACTTACGGTTACCGTTTCCTAGACTCACGTGACATGACTGATTTCGTTGATGGAACTGAAAACCCGAAAGACGCGCAGCGTGCTGAAGTGGCGATTGTGCCTGAAGGTGAATTCGCAGGTGGTAGCTACGTAATGGTGCAGCGTTTTGTGCATAACCTGCCAGCTTGGAATAGATTGAATGTCTCAGCACAAGAGAAAGTGGTTGGCCGCACTAAACCGGACTCTATCGAGCTAGATGATGTTCCAGCGGCGTCTCACGTTGGCCGTGTGGATATCAAAGAAGAAGGCAAGGGGCTTAAGATTGTTCGTCACAGCCTACCTTACGGTACCGCTACGGGCGATCACGGCTTACTGTTCATTGCTTACTGTAACGTTCGTCATAACTTCGATGCGATGTTAGAGAGCATGTACGGCGTGACAGATGGTAAAACAGACCAACTGCTTCGCTTTACTAAAGCAGTGACAGGCGCTTACTACTTTGCGCCTTCGACTGACATGTTGAGTGCATTAACGATTAAGTAAATCACTTCGTATGCAGTAAAGAACGGGAGCCTCAGGGCTCCTTTTTTTATTAAAGTTTTATATGAACTGGTCGATATAAGAGCAATCGTGAGTTTTATTCATATTTTTGTAAGTGAAGGTCTATGGCTATAACTGTTAATACAAATGTCTCAGCGCTAGTGGCTCAGAGAAACCTCTCTAATGCTAATAACATGCTGAATCAATCTTTGGAGCGCTTAGCTTCAGGGAGCCGTATTAATAGTGCAAAAGACGATGCGGCTGGCTTACAAATATCGAATCGATTAGAAGCACAGATGAGCGGCATCGATGTTGCGGTTCGAAATGCTAACGACGGTATCTCCATTATGCAGACAGCAGAAGGGGCGATGAATGAAACCACCAATATCATGCAACGCATGCGAGACCTGTCACTGCAAGCGACTAATGGTTCGAATAGCCAATCGGAAAGGACGGCTATTCAAGAAGAAGTAACCGCCTTAAATGATGAGCTAAACCGAATTGCGGAAACCACTTCATTTGGTGGGAAAAAGCTCCTTAACGGCAGCTTTGGTAGCTCGTCATTTCAAATCGGTGGCAGCTCTGGTGAGGCGGTGCAGATAGGTTTGAAAAACATGCGCACCGATGATATCAACATGGGCGGCTTTAGCTATGTTGCCAATGGCATGGCAAGTGACTCGTGGGAAGTTAAATCCAACCAGAATGATATGAAGATGGCGTTTACCGATCGTTTTGGTCAGCCTCAAGAGATCAGCATTAATGCCAAGGCGGGCGATGACATTGAAGAGCTAGCGACTTATATCAATGGTCAAACGGATCTGGTTTCGGCTTCCGTCAATGATGACGGGCAGCTTCAGATCTACATGTCAGGCGAAGACACGGCAGGCACGATCTCTTTCTCAGGCTCATTAGCCAGTGAGCTTTCGATGTCGGCGGGTTATTACGAGTCAGTCGATGATATTAATGTCACTGATGTTGGGGGAGCACAGCGCGCCGTGTCTATTTTGGATACAGCGATGAAGTATGTTGATAGTCACCGTTCTGAACTCGGGGCGATGCAAAACCGCTTTGACCATGCGATTAATAACCTTGAAAATGTTCATGAGAACTTGGGGGCATCAAACAGTCGAATCAAAGATACAGACTACGCCAAAGAAACCACTCAAATGCTCAAACAGCAAATACTGCAGCAAGTCAGTACCACTATTTTAGCTCAAGCTAAGCAAGCGCCGAACTTAGCTTTAACGCTGCTAGGCTAATAAATTAGGTTAATTTTTATAAAGGTATTATCGGTTAACTAAAGTCCTTTGGTTAATTAAAACACAATATTTCCCCCGGCTGACTTTTCGACAACTTTAGCCTTTTTCTCATCTTTTTTTGATAATTTCACTACCAGTCACGCTTTCTTATCCTTTCTCGCTATTTCTTTAATTTTGTTGCTTTTTTTCTAAAGGTTTCAGCATTCACGCCGTTATTAAAAGTAACTTAGAGATAACTACTTGGTTTTCCGAGACGTCGGAAGCCGCTATACCGGAAAATCAATTGGAGAAATCACCATGGCAGTGAACGTAAATACCAACGTATCAGCAATGACAGCACAACGTTACCTAAACAGTGCAAACAGCGCTCAACAAACATCAATGGAACGCCTATCTTCAGGTTCTAAAATCAACAGCGCAAAAGATGACGCTGCTGGCCTACAAATCTCGAACCGCTTGAACGTTCAGAGCCGCGGTCTTGATGTTGCTGTACGTAACGCGAACGATGGTATCTCTATCGCTCAAACAGCAGAAGGTGCGATGAATGAAACATCAAACATTCTACAACGTATGCGTGATTTGTCTTTGCAATCAACAAACGGTTCAAATACCAAATCTGACCGTGTAGCAATCCAAGAAGAAGTAACGGCGCTTAATGATGAACTAAATCGTATCGCTGAAACCACATCTTTTGGTGGCAACAAGCTGCTTAACGGTACTCACGGTACTAAGTCATTCCAAATTGGTGCAGACAATGGTGAGGCAGTAATGCTTCAACTGAAAGACATGCGCTCTGATAACGACCAGATGGGCGGAAGCAGCTACCAATCTTTAGAAGCTAAAGGTAAAGATTGGAATGTAAAAGCGGGCGCAAATGACCTAAAAATGTCTCTGAAAGATAGTTTTGGTGACCTTCAAGAAATCAACATTTCTGCAAAAGCAGGTGATGATATCGAAGAGCTAGCAACTTACATTAATGGTCAGCAAGACCTAGTAAAAGCTTCAGTAGATGAAGACGGAAAAATGCAAGTCTTCGCTGGCAACAACAAAGTTGATGGCGCTATCTCATTCTCTGGTGGTCTATCTGGTGAGTTAGGCATGCAGCCAGGTAAGCAAGTAACGGTTGATACTATCGACGTAACCTCTGTTGGTGGTGCTCAAGAATCTGTAGCTGTTATCGATGCGGCACTTAAATATGTAGATAGCCACCGTTCTGAGCTTGGTGCATTCCAAAACCGTTTTGACCACGCAATTAACAACTTAGATAACATCAACGAGAACGTTAATGCATCTAAGAGTCGTATCAAAGATACCGATTTCGCGAAAGAAACGACTAATATGACTAAGTCTCAGATTCTTTCACAGGCTTCAAGTTCAATTCTTGCGCAAGCGAAACAAGCTCCAAACTCAGCACTTAGCCTACTAGGTTAATCGGTTGAAAGGCCACGTTGACTTTAAGCGTTGTTGATCACAAGCGTCAACGTTAGGCTTCCACAAATTAGCTCGTGGTGAGAGATGAGCGCTAAACAGACCCAGCTTCGGCTGGGTTTTTTATTGCCTGTTATTTAGCGAAGGTATATTTGGAAAAGTGGCGTAATGCTGAAAGGAGCAAAAGCGCGATTCCCTATCACGCTCGTCTCTCGCTGTAGAGAATGACGGGATCGGGAAATGATACTTCCATCATCTATTGCATTGAAGCAGCCTTTCGTCATTCCAGAACCGAACAGAGCGAGGTATCAGGAATCTGCTTTTAGGCTTGATTCGGATTAGACATTAGGCTCTTGTTGTGGTCGAAAGATAATAAACGAGATAGCGTTAACTACCTTTCACATAGGTGAATAACCAGGAATAAGCAATGTGGTCAACATTCGTCATCTCAAAATCGAGCTGAGCGAGATATCAGAGAGCTGTTGTCTGCTTGAAGTCATACCGCGTGATCTAACATGCAGGTTCAGCGCCTAGGATGGCGTTTAACTTGGTTTAATAACAAAGTAGGGCGGTTAGTTGGCAATTAAGGATTGGTATTGCTGTGGCTTATTGAGGGGCTGTCTACAATGAGGTGAAGAGCGGCAGTCAGAACCGTCGGTTAAGGAACTCGACAAATATAGCAGGCACAAAAAACGCCACCCTTAGGTAGCGTTTTAATTAAAGCAGATAAGTAATCGGGATTACTTAGTTACTTTAAGAACTGGAGTTTCGCCAACAGTTACAGAACCAGAAAGCTTGTTCAGCTCCTTGATTTCGTCCATGTTAGAGATAACAACTGGAGTAAGCGTAGATTTTGCTTTCTCTTCTAGAAGCGCAAGGTCGAAAGTGATGATAGTGTCACCAGCTTTAACAGATTGACCTTCTTCAGCTACACGAGTGAAGCCTTCGCCTTTAAGTTCAACAGTATCGATACCGAAGTGAACGAAAAGCTCAATACCGTCGTCAGACTCGATAGAGAATGCGTGGTTTGTTTCGAAGATTTTACCGATAGTACCGTTAACTGGAGCTACCATTTTATCGCCAGCTGGTTTGATAGCAATGCCATCACCAACGATTTTTTCAGCGAAAACTACATCTGGCACGTCTTCGATGTTTACGATTTCACCAGAAAGAGGTGCGATGATTTCGATTGCACCAGCATCAGCGCTGTCATCAGATACAAGCTTTTTCAGTTTGTCAAACAGACCCATTGTGTCATGCTCCTAACGTTTAGTTTTATTCTGTAGAATATACTATACCAATCTAACAAATTAGACGACTATTTTTAGCCGTCTAACTTCATTAAGCTCTTGGTGATTACTGAGTTTTCTCAGCGATGAACTTTTCTACACAAGCTTCAATTTCTGCAGCTGTAGGTAGAGATAGTGCTTCGTCAGCCATAGCTTTAACTTCAGCGAAGTTAGAGTTACGGATTACTTTCTTAACTTTAGGGATAGAGATACCGCTCATAGAGAACTCATCTAGACCCATACCAAGAAGAAGTAGAGTTGCACGCTCATCACCTGCTAGTTCGCCACACATACCTGTCCATTTACCTTCTTTGTGAGAAGCATCGATTACTTGCTTGATAACAAGAAGAACCGCTGGAGATAGTGGGTTGTATAGGTGAGAAATCATTTCGTTACCACGGTCTACCGCAAGTGTATATTGCGTTAGGTCGTTAGTACCGATAGAGAAGAAAGATACTTCTTTCGCTAGGTGGTGTGCGATTGCAGCGGCTGCTGGAGTCTCAACCATTACGCCGATTTCGATTTCTTCATCGAAAGCTAGGCCTTCAGCGCGAAGTTCAACTTTGTACTCTTCGATTGCTTTTTTTAGTTCACGGATCTCTTCAACAGAAATGATCATTGGGAACATGATGCGTAGTTTACCGTGTGCAGATGCACGTAGGATACCACGTAGTTGGTCACGTAGAATTTCACGACGATCCAAGCTGATACGTACTGCACGCCAGCCTAGGAAAGGGTTCATCTCTTGTGGAAGGTCCATGTATGGTAGGTCTTTATCGCCACCGATATCCATAGTACGGATAATCACTGACTCGCCTTCCATTGCTTCCGCTACTTCTTTGTAAGCAACGTATTGCTCTTCTTCAGTAGGAAGTGCAGTACGGTCCATGAATAGGAATTCAGTACGGTACAGACCAACGCCTTCACCGCCGTTACGCAGAATACCGTCACAGTCTTTTACTGTACCGATGTTGCCACAAACTTCTACACGGTGACCGTCTAGAGTTTCAGCATGTAAATCTTTTAGTTTTGCTAGTTCAACTGCTTCTGCTTCAAAATCAGATTTGATTTTCTTAGCTTCTGCTAATTCAGCGTCAGAAGGGTTGATGATGATCTTGTTGTTCATCGCGTCTAGCACAAGCATGTCGCCGTTTTTAACTTGCTTAGTAATATCGTTAGTACCAACGATAGCTGGAAGCTCAAGTGAACGTGCCATGATTGAAGTATGAGATGTACGACCGCCGATGTCACAAGCAAAACCAAGAACGTAGTCTAGGTTGATTTGTGCCGTTTCAGATGGCGTTAAATCGTAAGCAACTAGGATAACTTCTTCATTGATATCTGCTAGAGATACAATGTTGATGCCTAGTGCATTTTTAACGAAGCGAGTACCGATATCACGGATATCAGTCGCACGTTCTTTTAGGTACTCATCATCAAGCGACTCAAGTGCAACAGCTTGCTCTTCGATCACTGTGTAGATCGCGTTGTCTGCGTGCATTTTGTCTTTCTTGATGAGTGCTAAAATCTCTTCTTCTAGCTCTTCATCTTCAAGCAGCATGATGTGGCCTTCAAAGATTGCTTCTTTTTCTTCGCCAAAAGTTTCAAGTGCTTTTTGCTTTACAACTTCAAGTTGTTGAGAAGATTTGTTACGAGCGTCAAAAAAACGCTGAACTTCTGCTTCAACTTGATCGTCTGAGATAGATTGAGTGTTTAGGACAATTTCATCTTCTTGAAGTAGTAGTGCTTTACCGAAAGCAATACCAGGAGATGCTAGGATGCCTGAAATCATAGCCTTACCTTAGTTGTTCAACTGTAAACGGGAGAATGTGTGACTTTAAGTCGTCGACTAATGTCGCGCTTATTGCTATCTATTTCGAATTGCTATCTATTTCGAACAAAGCCACTTTGCTGTGCAAAATGGCTTTGAAAGAAGGAGACCGTATTAGTGTAGTTGATCCATAAGAGCAACTAGGTGGTCTACAGCTTGCTGAGCTTGAGGGCCTTCAGCTGAAATAGTAACGTTAGTACCTTTTACCAGGCCTAAAGTTTGTAGTTTGAACAGGCTTTTCGCGCTAGCGCTTTTGCCGTTAGAAGTCACTGTGATGTCAGCGTCGAAAGATTTTGCTTCTTTAACAAACTGTGCAGCTGGACGAGTGTGAAGACCGTTTTCTGCTGTGATTTCTACTTGCTTCTCGTACATTTTATATACCCCAATTAATTTATTTTTTGTAAGTTTGTAACCAGATTTAGCTTAACTGCTTTAGCTCAAATGCGCTAGAGGCTAGTACGCCATGTTCGTGTTAGAACTTAGACTGGTTATAAATTTTTATCCAGCCATGGTCGTCTTTTGTTGAGTACTCATGACTTTCAGAATTTGTTTATTGCTTCTTTTATTTTGAAGCGAAAAATAAAACAGACCCGATATTACCAAAGGTGAGGCAGGGATCAACAAAAAAGCCCCTAAATGGGGCTTTTTTGGACGAAAAATTGATTTGACCACATATTATTGTTGGTTCTCTTTTTCCGTAAAGATACCAGCAAATAGGGCCGTACTAAGGTAACGCTCGCCCGAGCTTGGTAGTACAGTAACGATAGTTTTTCCTGCAAATTCAGGTAGTTCCGAAATTCTGTTTGCTGCTACTACTGCTGCACCAGATGAGATGCCCGCTAGGATACCTTCTTCTTTCATTAGGCGTTGAGCCATCTCAATTGCTTCTTCAGAAGTTACTGACTCTACACGGTCAATAATGTCTAAATCTAGGTTGCCAGGAATGAAACCTGCGCCAATACCTTGGATTTTGTGTGGTGCTGGTTTGATTTCTTCACCTGCAAGTGCCTGCGCAATCACTGGAGATTCTGCTGGTTCAACGGCTACAGAAGTGATGGCTTTGCCTTTTTCACCTTTAATGTAACGACTTGTTCCAGTGATAGTGCCACCTGTACCTACACCGGCTACAAACACGTCGATCTCACCATCTGTTGCTTCCCAAATTTCAGGGCCAGTTGTCTGCTCGTGAATTTGTGGGTTCGCTGGGTTGTTGAATTGTTGCAGTAGTAGGTATTTGTCTGGGTCTGAAGCAACAATCTCTTCAGCTTTAGCAATCGCGCCGTTCATACCTTTTGGTGCTTCAGTTAGCACTAGGTTTGCGCCAAGAGCTTTAAGCAGCTTACGACGTTCTAGGCTCATTGATTCAGGCATTGTTAGTGTTAGCTTGTAACCGCGCGCTGCAGCAACAAATGCAAGAGCAACACCTGTATTACCACTGGTAGGCTCAACAAGCTCGATACCTGGCTTAAGCGTACCTGCCTTTTCTGCTTCCCAGATCATGTTTGAACCGATACGACACTTAACGCTGAAGCTTGGGTTACGAGCTTCGATCTTAGCTAGGACGTTACCTTTGCTTACTTTGTTTAGGCGGACTAGAGGTGTGTTACCAATCGTTAGGGTGTTGTCTTCGTAGATCTTGCTCATGCGATATTCCTTCATTTAATGACAGAACTAAACGTAGTATATCTACCAATTTACCGTCTAGTGTCTTTCGATGTTTGTTTAGCTTGAATTTAGATTAAACAAGTTGAAAAAAAGGTAAAAGGATTAAAAAGTTATATCATATAGAGATGTCGCAGGATTCACGCCTATCTTTATTGAAATCAGAACTTCAAAAAGATAGGCGTTGTTAGAGCTGGCTGTAGAACTATAGGCGATAGCTATAGACGAGAGCGTAGGGCTTGGTCTTTAAACTCTGCAACCCACATTGCAGTAGCGCCGCAGACGGCAACTGGCATCACAATTAGGTTTAAAACTGGAATGGTAGTAAACACGGAAACAAGTGCGCCGAAGCTGTAGCTCTTACCTTGCTTTTGTTTCAAATTATTTCTCATGTCATCGAACTTGATTTTATGGTTGTCAAATGGGTAGTCAGCGTACTGAATAGCTAACATCCATGCAGTGAAAATGAACCATAAAAACGGTGCAACAGTTTGTCCTAGCGCTGGAATTAACAAAAGTAGGAACAAACCGATCGCTTTTGGCAGGATATAGACAAGCTTGCGCCATTCTCTTGCTAAAATACGAGGAGTGTCTTTAAGTACATCCAGTAAACCATCATCATTGACTTTTTTACCACTCAGCAGTTCTTCGACTTTTTCCGCGAGTAATCCGTTGAAAGGTGCGGCAATAAAGTTAGCGAGTGTACTGAAGAAATACGAAAACGTAGCCAAAACGGTTAACACAAGTAGCGGCCATAGGATATATGACAACCACGACAAGAAACTTGGCAATGCACCAATCCAGCCTTCAATCCAAGTGTTTAAGTTGGAGAAAATATAAAATAAAGCACCGCCCACAAGTAACACGTTAGCGATAAGAGGAAGCAGTACAAACTTACGGATACTCGGCGATAAGGCAATTTTAATTCCGAAAATAAAATAGCCAAAGCCAGAACGAGGAACAGATTCAATAGTCATATTTAAATTGGGTCACATGTGAATTTGGTTAGATAGCAAACATCTCTAGTGTACTCGACCGAAATTAAGAAAAAAAGCGTGGTGAAAATCACACCAACTAATGAACTAATTGTATTAAGTGGTTCTAAAACAGTGGCTACTTTTGATAGAGTAGTGAGATTAGCCAAATTAACCTAACTTAGTGACAGCGTGTTTATAGCTAGTTGACTAAGAAAGCTGAGAGCGAAAAATGCAGGAATTGCGATTTGTACTCATTATTGTTGGCGCATTAGCTATCGCCGCATTATTGTTCCATGGTCTATGGACGAGTAAGAAAGAAGGGAAAGCAAAGTTTGGAGATAAGCCGCTTGGTAAGCTTGATAATGACAGCTTAGATGAAGCTGAAACGATCCCAAACCGTTCATTCGCTCCTGAGGATGATTTTGAGATAATCCGAAAAGAGCGTAAAGAACCGGATTTTGCTGTCTCACCGTCTGCAACTGATCCGCTGATTGACTCAGATCCATTGTCAGCGCCACAGCAAAAAGAAGCTCACGAAGACGAAATAGAATTGAATGATCTTCCTTCTTTCAGTGTTGAAGACCCGATCGAAGTTAAAGGTGAGCTTGAACAGGTTGAGGAAGAGAAGGTTGTTGAACCTGAAGTTCCTAACTTTGAATTGACTGACGAGCAAAAACAAAATCACGCAGGCTTTAAAGAGCAGTACGGTTCGTTTGAAGAAGCCTCTGATACGGTCGCTGATCCACTACTTTCTAGCGAAGGCTTAACGCCAAGCGAACCATTTATTGGGAAAGAAGTGGTTGCAGCACAAAGTGTTACTTCGGTTGAAGAAACTAAGTTAGATAAAGATGGTAACTTAGCAGAAGAAGCTCAGTTGGGTGACGAAGTTAATTTAGTTAACGAAAGTAAGTTAGATGAAAAAGCTCATTCAGATGAAGATCTTGGCCTTGAAGTCATTGTTCTTAATGTTCACTGTGCTGGGGAGATCCCATTTGTGGGTACTGAACTTTTCCGTAGCATGGAGAACAACAGCCTAGCTTATGGTGAAATGTCGATTTATCACTGCTTTGCACAAGCGAGCGATGAGCCAAAAGTTATTTTCAGCGTAGCAAATATGATGCAGCCAGGAACACTAGAACATGACGATCCTGCTGACTTTACCACAAAAGGTATTTCGTTCTTTATGACGCTGCCTTGTTATGGTCAAGCTGATCAAAACTTCAATGTGATGCTGAGTGCTGCACAGAAAATTGCCGACGATATGGGCGGAAACGTATTGGATGAGTCACGTAACTTAATGACGCCAAACCGTTTGTCTGATTACCGTAAGCAAATCCGAGACTTTATGACGGCAGCTAACGCCTAGCCGTATTGTTTAGCCTTGTAAATAATCTATATTTATAGAAAAGGGCTCCTAAGGGAGCCCTTTTTGATATTTCAATCACGACAGAGAATGATATGAAAGAATCGATTCAAGTTACCTTAGAGCAGTTAAGAGAAACTCTGCACTATCATGCCGTTCGTTATTACGTAGAAGATAGCCCTGAGATCCCTGATGTCGAGTACGATCGATTGATGCAACAACTGCTAAAGATCGAAGAAGAGAACCCAGAACTTGTGACGGTAGATTCGCCGAGTCAGCGTGTCGGCGGTCAGCCTCTAGACGGCTTCACTCAAGTGACCCATGAGATCCCGATGCTTTCTTTAGATAATGCTTTCTCTGATGACGACTTAGATGCGTTCAATAAGCGCATGTCTGATCGAGCGCCAACTGCGAACCTAAAGACCTTCTGTTGTGAACCTAAGCTTGATGGTTTAGCGGTGAGCCTACTCTATGTAAAAGGCACCTTAGTACAGGCAGCGACGCGTGGTGATGGTGCGACTGGCGAAAATATTACCGAAAACGTGCGTACGATCAGCTCGATTCCGCTTAAGTTACAAGGTGAAGGTTGGCCGGAACGTATTGAAGTACGTGGCGAAGTGTTTATGCCAAAAGCGGGCTTCGACAAATTGAATGAGATGGCATTGAAGAAGGGCGAGAAGGTCTTTGTGAATCCACGTAATGCCGCCGCAGGTAGCTTACGTCAGCTTGATTCTCGTATTACAGCAAAACGCCCCTTGGCTTTCTACGCATACAGTGTCGGTGTTGTACAAGGCGCTGAGCTTTCAAATAGCCACTATCAACGATTCCTGCAGCTGAAAGCTTGGGGCTTGCCTATGTGCCCAGAGACAAAGCAGCTAAGTTCTCTTGAAGATGTAAAAGCCTATTACCAAGATATCATGACTCGTCGTGACACCTTGGCTTATGAAATTGATGGGGTGGTGATTAAGGTTGATGACATTGCCGCACAAGAAACTCTAGGTTTTGTTGCACGCGCACCTCGCTGGGCGATTGCTTATAAGTTCCCAGCTCAAGAAGAAATTACTCTGCTCAATGATGTTGAGTTTCAGGTCGGTCGTACAGGCGCTATTACGCCGGTTGCTAAGCTTGAACCTATTTTTGTTGGCGGCGTGACGGTGAGTAATGCAACGCTGCACAATGCTGATGAGATCGCTCGTTTAGGTGTGAAGGTCGGAGATAGCGTGATTATCCGCCGTGCTGGTGACGTCATTCCACAAATTGTAGCTGTTGTACAAGATCGTCGTCCTGAGACGGCTAAAGACATTGTGTTCCCGGACGCCTGCCCTGTATGTAATTCTGCAGTGGAGCGCGTAGAGGGCGAAGCTGTAGCGCGTTGTACTGGCGGTTTAGTGTGTCAGGCGCAGCGTAAAGAGGCACTTAAGCACTTTGTGTCTAGAAAGGCGCTGGATGTCGATGGCCTTGGCGTAAAGGTGATAGAACAGCTTGTGGATCGCGAAATGGTCGAAACGCCAGCGGACCTGTTTAAGTTGAGCGCGGGCGTGATTACGGTTCTTGATCGTATGGGACCTAAATCGGCACAGAATGTAGTGAGTGCGCTTAACAAAGCGAAAGACACGACATTGGCACGCTTCCTTTATTCTTTAGGAATTCGAGAAGTCGGTGAAGCGACGGCTATGAACTTAGCTCAGCACTTTAAAACGCTAGAGTTGGTTCAAGCTGCAACTCATGAGCAGTTGGTTGAAGTGTCAGATATTGGTGACATCGTAGCAAGTCACCTCACGAGCTTCTTCTCACAAGAGAAAAACAGAGCAGTAGTCGACCAACTTATCGAGCTTGGAGTTAACTGGCCTGCAATTGAAGCTGTTGCGGATGATCAAGAGCTACCGTTAGAAGGCAAAGTAGTTGTGTTGACTGGCTCACTTTCTAAATTAGGTCGCAGCGAAGCGAAAGCTGCTTTGCAAGCTTTAGGTGCAAAAGTAACCGGTAGCGTGTCTAAGAAAACGGATATCTTATTTGCTGGTGAAGCCGCTGGTTCTAAACTGACTAAAGCACAAGATTTAGGTATCGAAATAAGAACAGAAGAAGATCTAATAGCCCTTATTTCGTAAGTAAATACAGATAAAAAAAGCTCAAAGGCACTCCTTTCAAGGGAGTGCCTTTTTCGTTTCTGATATAAAAGTAATCACTTTTTAATTGTTGAGAAATTTGTTCCTATACGAACTATGAAATCAGGACAGTGATGACGCTCAATATTAATGAAATGTTGTTATAGTTGTTTACTAAATGCGAGTGATATCAATTTTTAAGAGGCTGCTTTGTTAGTAAGTTTTTGTTTTTTAATATTTTTACTCTTTGGCCCCTCGATTTTTTTAATTAGTAGATCTGGATCACTAAGTACATGATAAATTTGCACCAACTCATATTTTTTTAGATGAAAATTAAGTTCTCATTGATCTTTTTTGGGGTGAAGTTAGTCTTATTGGCATGGATGCACATTGTGTATAACCAGAAAGGAAATCGAGAATTCGGTGTTTCAGGATTCTCAAACAAGAAAAGGTATTTCTCTCTACGGCGGCCAACTTTAGGCGGGAAATATTCAAACAGCTATATCCATTTTTAGGAGTTTTATTCCATGGAAAACAAAATTTTCAAACGTACTTTACTTGGTGCTGCAGTTGCGATGATTTCAAGTGGTGCATTCGCATCTGAATCTTCTCAAGTTGGTGTTATCTCAGATTTTAACGTTCAGGCTTACGGTGTAGCAGCAATCTCTGTTGTTAACTACGATTCAGAAAAAACTAAAAACGGCGTAAAAACTGATACAGGTACGGGATACGATTACGAGAATGAATCTCGTATTGGTTTCCGTGCAAGTAAAGACATGTTCGATAACGTGAACGTATTCATGCAAATTGAATCTGGCTACGTTGGTGAAAACGGTGACGGTGCAACACTAGGTAACCGTGATACGTTCCTAGGCCTGCAAGGTGACTGGGGTAAAGTACGTTTTGGTCGTATGCTAACGCCAATGTATGAAGTAATTGACTGGCCTTATGCTAACCCAGGTTTGGGCGCAGTATGGGACTGGGGCGGTGATGTTAAATATAACCGTGACCGTCATGGTGATATGGCTCGATACGACTCTGCTGACTTGAATGGTTTTACATTCAACCTAGCAACAGGTCGTGGTGACTCTAGTGTTAAAGATAACTACTTCTACGGCGCGGCGGCTCACTACCGTTTAGCTGATACGGTTACTTTCCACGCTGCAGTTGAATCTGAATCAGATCGTGAAACAAAAGCCGCAGGCGCTTCAGCTTGGGGTATTTGTGAGACAGCTGCTGGCTGTAAAGACAAAGGCGGTAATACTGTAGCCGTTGGTAGTAACTTCCAGTCTGCTGCAACTGCTCAAGAGCTTGCTGATACATTCGGTTACTTGATTGGTTTTGAGGCATCACTTCCTGCAGGTTTCGGTATTTCTGCAGCCTACAAAGCGGGTGAGTCAGATGTTCAAGGCGGTGCTAAGTCTGAACAGGCTTCATACTCTGTAATTGGTCAATACTGGAACGGCCCTTGGGGCTTCAAGCTAGGTTACGCGGCTAACCTAGAGTCTGAAACTGACGGTGTTAAAAACGCTGATGAAGATAGCGTAATCTCAGGTCAGCTAATGTACGTTCATAACGGTTTTGTTCCTTACATCCGTCTAGCTCAACGCGATATCAAATCTGATGGCGCACAAACAGATACGTTCGTTACACGTATTGGTTTAGAGTACGGCTTCTAATCGAACCCATGCTTTAAGTAAAGAGATGCGCTGACTTGTTAGTCGGCGCATATTCATTTCTGGCCCAGCCTAAGAAAGAAAAGGCATCGAATAATATTATGGGGAAACCCTCGAGGTTGTTAATATGAAAAAAATAGTTTTAGCATCGATTCCTTTATTCTTAATTGGATGTACAACATTAGATTCTAATAGTGATTTTACAGATTCCGTTAAAAGAATAGAGAGTAAGCAAAATTACCAAATCGTCGTTGGTGAGTCGTTGTCTCCTGATGTGCTTGAAGTTAGACAAGGTCAGCTAGTTAACTCGTCTTTAGAGCTAAATTACGTTACCCCAAACAGTACTGTAACGGTACCTGATTCATACATAACGATGGAGCTTCAGTACTTTAAAAATTACAACGAGTATCGCTCTGTCTTAGTTCAAGGTTCTGAAGGTAAAGTGCCATTAAAACCTTATGCGGCTTCAGCTGAAACATGCAGCGATATATGTACTCAAACACAGTATGTGAAATTTCCTGTATCTAATGAAATCTTCAACGAAGCACCTTTTAAAGATCTAATTTTTGATGTCCAGGTTTCAAATGCGAATAGCATTTCGTTTTCTATTCCTGCTGGCTACATCGAAGCAATCGTAAATACGGGTGATAAAAACGCAACAGCTAAACCAGTGATGGTAGCAGCACCTGTGGTTGCAGTTCCCGCGCTTCAGCAAGAGCCGGTAAGCCAAGCTCAAGAGATGTCAAAATATTGGTTTGAACAAATTCCAACAGAACAAAGAGACTCTGTTATTAACTGGTCTGTAGCAAATCGAAATGGTGTTGTTGATTCTTTAGGTGATAATGTCAAAGAGATTGAAATGTTCGAATATTGGTTTAACAAAGCTTCCAAAGAAGAACGTAAAACGATAATCAAACAATTAATCGAGTTTTAAAGGAAAGGAGCCTAGGCTCCTTTTTTGTTAGTGTAGAACCTTACCATTACTATGCTTGCATATAACGATAGGCATATATTCTACAACACTACTTCCTAAGTCACATTTTATGATCGGTCCAGATGCAGTGCTTCCTACATTTTGGGCGGATACAGAGAAGCTTAAAACTAAGCTAAAAATTAACGCTAGATAACATTTCATAATGACACCTCACTAAAAATCTCTTCAAACAAGAGATATTCATTAGTATGTGAGGTATTTCTCAAAAATCAAAAAAATCAAAAAATTTCCTATGAAAAATAACGAATGCCTATTTTGCTATTTCAAACAGTAACTTGTTGATAGTTGGTGTTTGGGTTTGTTGGAAAATCTAAGCTACTCTCATCATTTGATGTAAAATAGCCATAAACAGCAGACTTTATTTTCGAACATTATATTGCTTCAATTTTTTTGTTTCGGTAGTTAGCATTCCTAGATGTTTGAATAATAGTCTTAGGTTTCTAAATAGTTTTTATGCGATATTTACTTGAGTAATATTATGAACATAAGCGAAGTTGCAAGCCTCACGCAGTTATCACCTAAGTCTATTCGTTTGTATGAAGACAAAGGGGTGATATCTGCACCGTTACGTTCTGAAAATGGTTATCGGTCTTATGGTGAGAAGCAGATCAAGGAACTCGGAATCGTAGCGAAAGCGAGAAGCGCTGGTTTTTCGCTTGATGAGTGTCGTGCGCTTGTTGAATTAGCCGACAACCCATGTCGCGAAAGTGCCGATGTTAAAGCAAAAGCGTTAAGTAAATTGGAAGAAGTGAATAAAAAAATTGAAGACTTACTGATCATTCAGAAGACATTGAAAGAGTGGGTTGAACAATGCCCTGGTGACTCAAATAGCCATTGCCCAATTATCGATTCACTTGTAGAGAAAAAGCCATAAGTTGGTTACTTATGGCTTTGACGGAGGGTTTTCTTGATTATTGTTTAGTAGGGCTTACCGTGAGAACAATGCCATCGACAGCAGTAATCACGACTTCCTCTCCCGCATCAATATCATGTGTACTCATCGCAGACCATGAGCTATCCCCTAGCTTTATCCTGCAGTTACCTTTTTGTACCGGCTCTAACAGGCGAGTCTTTCTTCCAATCAGTTGTTTCTCTCGCTGATTAAGGTCTCGAGTAGAGTCAGATTGCTTGTCACTAGATAGCTGTCTTCTCCACCACAGCCAAGTGGTGATAAGCGAGAAGCTCGCAAAGGATAGCCATTGCATCTGCCAACCGATTGGTAGTGCGCCTAATAAGGCGCCGACCAGCATGGCAGATATGCCTATCCATAAAAAGTAACCAGCGGTTCCAATTAGCTCAAGCGCTAACAATGCTAGGCCAAACGCTAACCAATGCCAGTAGTTTACTTGTTCGAGCAATTCGACCATAAGTTAGTCCTTACTACCCTTGTCATTCTTATGTGCAAACATCTCTGCAATACCCGCAACAGAACCCATTAGTCCAGTCGCTTCGAGCGGTAGCATGATGATCTTACCGTTTTCTGCTTGGCCAATAGACTTCAGTGCGTCGGTGTAACCTTGTGCAATAAAGTAATTGACTGCTTGCATGTCACCTTGAGCAATCGCTGTTGATACCATTTCTGTCGCTTTAGCCTCAGCTTCGGCAGCCCGTTCACGAGCTTCAGCTTGAAGTATCGCGGCTTGCTTTTGGCCTTCTGCTTTTAAGATTTCTGATTGCTTGTGACCTTCTGCTTTCAATATCTCAGCTTGTCGTACACCCTCTGCCTCTAGGATATCTGCACGTTTGTTACGCTCGGCTTTCATCTGAGCATTCATCGCAGCGGTAAGGTCTGCTGGTGGCTGTACGTCTTTGATTTCGATACGTGTAACTTTGACACCCCAAGGGTTTGTCGCTTCATCAACGATATTCAATAATTTGGTGTTAATCATGTCTCGCTGGCTGAGCATTTCATCCAGTTCCATCGAGCCCAGTACAGTACGGATATTGGTGAGAGTTAAATTACGAATCGCGTGCTCAAGATCATTCACCTCATAAGCCGCTTTAGGCGCGTCGATCACTTGAACGAAACACACCGCATCAATAACCACATTTGCATTATCTTTGGAGATGACTTCTTGTGCCGGGATGTCGAGAACACGTTCCATCATACTGATGCGTTGTCCGATTTTATCGATAAATGGAATGATCAGGTTCAGACCTGGTTGGAGGGTTTGTGTATAACGGCCGAAGCGTTCTACGGTCCAGTTATTGCCTTGCGGAACCGTTTTTACTCCGGCGAAAATAAACAATATTGCGACGGCAGTAAAGACGCCGATAGTAATCAATGTATCAATAGCCATACAAAATCCTTTGCAAGTTTAAGTTTTTGATAGTTCAGTATTGATACTGGCTCATATTTAAATTCTGAGCAAATTTATAAATGAGAAATGGGCCATAAAATATTGATTTTATGGCCCATTTTACATTCTATTATTCGATAAACTAATTGATTGAATTGTCAATTTTCGATGAGATATACGATGCTTATCTTTAGTGCTTTTAGGGTTTAGTTAGTAGAGCAGAGAGTACAGCTGTCGGCGGTACTTACTGGCAACTGGGTTACCTTGTCCAAGCGCACTTAAGATATCCATGAATTCTTTTTTCATATCACCATTGCAAGCATTTAGATCTTTTGCAAGGAAAGACCACAACAGTTCCATCGCTTCTTCGTTGCGATTCACTTGGTGATATTGCAATGCTAATTCAGATGCTGTCTTAGCGTCATTTGGGTCTTGCTGAAGAGCGGTTTCTAATGCTTGTATTTCAGGGCTGTCTGCCGCTTGCTTGTGAAGCTCAAGCTTTGCGACTAAGCCTTTATAGTAATTATCTTGGTACTCTAGAGGAATGGTGGCTAGCTGAGTTTCAGCTAGATCAAACTGTTGCGTTTCTAGTAAACATTCTGCGATTGCCAGTTTTACCTCGCCTTTGCTCGTCAGCTCTATTGGCAATTGTTGCATTGCTGCGAGCGCTTGTGCGTGCTCGCCTGCTTGCATTTGCTCGAGAGCCTGACGCAGTGCGAGCTCGTCTTGGCTAGGAAGATGTTTTCCTAACATTTCAACAATCGCTTCTATGCTTTGTGGGCCACCCAAACCATCAACAGGCTGACCGTTAACAAACAGTGCAATAGTAGGGAGTGCTTGTACGCCAAATTGGCTAGCAATTGCCTGCTCTTGTTCACAATTCAACAGAGCTAAAGTAAAAGCGCCGTTGTATTGCTGAGTTAATGTTTGCAGTTCAGGGATCACCTGAGCACTTTCTTGGCTCATTGGTGCCCAAAAGTGGATGAGTACAGGCGTCTGCATTGAGGTTTCTAATACTTGACGAAAGTTCTGCTCATTAAGTTCAACAATATGCGGAGATTGCATTTACGTTCCTTGAGGTGTGTTTTGTGGGTACGTTGCAAATATGGGGGGAGATGCTGGTAACTTCAAGATCTAACTTGGTTATCTCAAATAAAAAGAGCCAAAATAGAAAAACGCTATGCTTCTATGTTGATAGAGTGGTGATCTCAACAGGGAAGGCATAGCGTTATCATTGAGGTGGTCAGTGAGGCATAGCGTAAGATACTCAAAACAGAATAAACAACGTAATCGCCAGACTCACACCGACCCAATTAAGGCGGTTTAAAGTCATGAAATATCCAGATTAGGTTCATCAATTGGGAATAATTGATGAGATAGGACAATCATGACATCTTATTGTTACGGAAAAATTACATCGTTACATTAAAGTTTGCGACTGTTGATGCAAAGTTAGTAATTTATGCTGCTTTTCTCAAAATAGGGTCTAGCAAGCGACTCGGTAGAATTCTTTTCAATACCGCGAACACTTTAGTTGGGGTCGTCACTCGGTATCTGAGTTTGGGCTTATCGGCGGTGAGTGCGTGATAAACCGGTTCAATACAACTTTCAGGCGGGAGAACAAAAGCGTTGTTCGATGATTCTTTTTCGAGTCGGTCTTTTTGTTGTTGATAAGCTTTTTGATGAGCGCTGCCAGCAATGGTGATCCATTTATTGAAAGCTTTCAGGGCATTATTTCTAAATTGGGTTTCTATTGGACCTGGCTGCAATAACGAGATATTAATACCACTGCCATGCAGTTCTAAACGTAACGTATCTGTCCAGCCTTCTAGCGCGAACTTTGAAGCGTTGTAAGCACCACGATATTTCATGGCTGCAAAGCCTAATACGGAACTGTTTTGTACGATTCGACCTTCGCCGCGTTCGCGCATGTGCGGAAGTATCTGACAAACAAGATGATGCCAGCCAAAGAAGTTGGTTTCGAATTGCTCTCTGAGACCTTGGGTTGGTAAGTCTTCTAGCGCGCCAGCTTGACCATAAGCGCCGTTATTGAATAAACCATATAATCCGTTAGGCGCTAGCTCAATAGCAAGTTGTGCAGCTTGTTCAATGCTTTCTTGGTTAGAAAGGTCGAGCTGTATGCAGGTCAGTCCCTCATCTTGCAGACGCTGTACATCTTGCGGATGACGACACGATGCAATGACGTGGAAACCACGCTTTTGTAGTGCATGCGCACATGTATAGCCAATACCCGTTGAGCAACCGGTGATCAGAATCGACTTGTTCACGCTTAATCCTTCATTAGAGTCTTTATCGCTCAAGGGTAAAGAATTAATCTTGATGTTGTAACAAGTTTTTTAAGGCTGGTTCTATTCTTGAGTAACTAAAGATAAATCCTATTTCAGTGAGTTTCTTTGGTTTGGAACGAATGCTGTCAAAGAGCAGACAAGAAGATTCACCCATCAGAAGCGACATTGCCCATTTCGGAGTGAATAAGAAATGAGGTCGGCGTAGTTGCTTGGCGAGTGTACTGCTGAACAGTTTGTTGGTGACAGGGTGCGGGGCACACATATTAAATTCCCCTTGAGCGTGAGGAGTTGACAATAAGTGGTTGATGGCTCTCACCATATCAAGCATGTGAATCCAAGGCATGTACTGTTCGCCTGAACCAAGTGGTCCGCCTACTCCGAGTTTGTAGGGCATTAGCATCTTCTTCAACGCACCGCCATTTTTACCTAACACAATCCCCGTTCTTAGTAGTATCACACGCGTCTCATCGGATTGGGCTCTCTTGGCTATATCTTCCCAGTGCGCGCAGACTTTGTGAGGAAAACTTTCGTCTTCTACTTGTAGTGATTCATCAAATGGGTGTTGTTGTTGATCGCCATAGTAACCGACGGCTGAGCCGCTAATAAAAGCGTGTGGTGGGTTGCTACTGGCATGAATTAATTCGACCAGCTTTTCAGTGATGTGCCAGCGGCTGTTACAGATCCTCTCTTTTTGCTCTGTACTCCAACGCTTATCGGCAATCGGTTCACCCGCGAGGTTGACCACCACATCAAAGTCATTGAGATCACTGAGCTCATCAAGAGATTGAATGTAATGAAGGTTATTCTGGTTCAGGTGATTTAGGTTTTGCTTCGCTTTTTCGGGGCTCCGTGTCAACAATGTCACATCGTCAGTATTCCAACTTTTGACCAATTCAGAACCAATAAATCCCGTACCACCAGTTAACAATATCTTCATACCAATCTCCCTATTAAACATAATTATAGACATGGCTTGTTTTTGAACGCCAATCAATACGAAAAAATCACTATAACGATCATAAGGTTTCAATCGTGTGATACCCAAATTACGCCGTATCAATTTACGAAAGAATGAAATTAAATTCATCAGGTTAGGATGTATACCGCTATCACACTTATGCACTTTACTCCGATATGTTACCAACTGCGTAATATTTGTCACATAAGGAATGATAAGGATTTGCCATGATTATTAGTAATTAATAACCAGACACAATTTCAATGACTAGGAGTTGCGATGACGGCAGTGCTTGCTTTGTTTCGAGCCATGTTAGGTAGCCTAAGGGATCTCTTGCCGATCGTGGCTGTGATTGCTTTCTTCCAGCTTGTTGTTTTGCAAGAACCACTCCCTCATCTGTTGTCTATTCTAACTGGCTTAGTGCTGGTGGTTTTTGGACTGACTTTTTTTATCTTTGGCCTTGAAATGGGTCTGTTCCCAATCGGCGAGTCGATGGCTCAAGCTTTTGCTCGTAAGGGGAGCGTGTTTTGGTTATTGACCTTCGCTTTCTGTTTAGGGTTTGGTACCACCATTGCGGAACCCGCATTAACCGCAGTGGCCGCCGAAGCAGCAGAAGTGGCCGCTGAAGGTGGTGTTATTCCTAACTCTCTAGACGAAATGGAACAGTACGCCGATGGCTTGCGTTTCACCGTAGCATTGTCGGTGGGGATCGCCATCTTACTTGGGGTGCTGCGAATCTTAAAAGGTTGGCCAATTCAGTACATGATCATCGGAGGTTATATTGGAGTGGTGGTGCTCACTGCATTTGCCCCTGAAAACATCATTGGGATTGCGTACGACTCTGGCGGAGTGACTACATCGACCATTACCGTTCCGTTAGTGACCGCATTGGGAGTGGGTTTAGCCTCTGCGATTAAAGGGAGAAATCCGATGATTGATGGCTTTGGATTGATCGCCTTTGCTTCACTGCTGCCGATGATGTTTGTCATGGTCTACGGGATGGTGGTGACATGATCAGTGCTCAGCAATTTATCGACACCTTTCTTGGTACTGTCATGGATGTGATTCCGATTGCGGTGATCATCTTCGGTTTCCAATTAGCGGTGCTGCGCAAGCCAGTTAATAACTTAGGCAAAGTGCTGATAGGTTTCTTTTACGTCATTCTTGGGTTGTCGCTCTTTTTGATGGGGTTAGAGCTCGCGCTGTTTCCTTTAGGGGAGACTATGGCAATGCAACTCACCGAACCAAGTTTTTTGACTGAGTTCAAGGTCAGTTCAGGCCTTGCCTTAGTTTGGTTTGATTATTACTGGGTTTACCTTTTCGCGTTTTGTATTGGTTTCAGTACCACGATAGCCGAGCCTTCTTTGATCGCCGTTGCTATTAAGGCAAACCAAGTTTCCGGTGGCAGTATCAGTGTTAACGGGCTGAGGATCTCCGTGGCGTTAGGCGTAGCGATTGGCATATCGCTAGGTAGTTATCGCATCGTGGCTGGCGACCCTATCCATTACTACATCATTGTTGGTTATGTCATTGTGGTGATTCAGACCTTTTATGCTCCCAAATTGATTATTCCATTGGCTTACGATTCTGGTGGGGTTACGACATCAACGGTGACGGTTCCTTTAGTGACGGCACTTGGGTTGGGACTCGCGTCAACGGTGCCAGGAAGAAATCCGCTAATTGATGGCTTTGGGTTGATTGCTTTCGCGAGCTTATTTCCAATTATATCCGTGATGGGGTATGCACAAATAACGCAATGGCTAAACCGATCACAATCCTCTAAGGAGAGCAAAGATGCGCTTTAAACTTATCTTAGCGTTTGTAGAAGAGAGCAAGACCGATATCGTGCTCGACGCCGCGCGTGATGCGGGTGCAACAGGGGCAACCGTGATTAACAATGCCAGAGGGCAGGGGCTAAACCAAAAGCGCACCTTCTTTGGGTTAACGTTAGAGGTGCAAAAAGATGTGCTGCTGTTTGTCGTCGAGGAGCACCTAGCTAGGCATATTCTAGAAACTATCGGTGAAGTCGGGGAGTTTGACCAAGAGTCAGGGCAAGGGATAGCAGTGCAGATCGATGTCGAAGATGCAGTCGGGGTCGCGCACCAAGTTGAAACATTAACTAAGGTTGTGGAGGACGAGTTATGAGTGGCAGTGAAAAAATCCGAGTAAGCGATGTAATGGCTAATACGTATGTGATTATCGATGGACTAACCACTGTGTTGGAAGCGATAGAGATGGCTAAGAAGCACAAAGTGAAAGCTATCATTGTCGATAAGCGCCACGAAGATGACGAATACGGCATCGTATTGATGAATGATATTGCCAAGAAAGTACTGGCTAAGAACCGTTCTCCGAAGCGAACCAATGTTTATGAGATCATGACCAAGCCAGCGCTAAGCGTGTCTGCCGATATGAATGTGAAGTACTGTGCACGCTTGTTTGAGCGTTTTGGTATCAGTCGTGCCCCTGTGGTCAGTGACCATAAAATAGTCGGTATGGTTAGTTACAATAATATCGTGATCAACGGTATGGCGAGAGATGACGTGTAGCTGTTAGATACGTACAATAGGCTCATAAATTTTATGGAGAAGTACGTGTGAAATTATTTTTTGCTTCAGACCTACACGGTTCGCTGCCAGCAACAGAAAAGGTATTAGAACTCTACCAAGCGTCTGGTGCGCAATATTTAGTGCTATTGGGTGACATTCTGAATCATGGTCCAAGAAACCCGATCCCTGAAGGGTATAACCCGCCAGCGGTTGCAGAGAAGTTGAATGCGTTTTCTCAAGAGATCATTGCCGTTCGTGGTAACTGTGATAGCGAAGTGGATCAGATGTTGTTGTCTTTTCCAATGATGATGGATTACTCGTGGGTGCTATTAGAATCAGGCCAACGTATCTTCCTAACCCATGGCCATTTGTACAACACCAATAAACGCCCTGCGCTGAAGGCGGGCGATATTATTGCCCATGGTCATACTCATATTCCTGTTGCTGAATACCAAGATGAGATCTTTATCTTTAATCCTAGCTCGGTGACATTCCCACGAGATGGTCACGCGGCTAGCTACGGTGTATATGAAAATAAAACGTTCAAAGTTATTAGCCTTGAGGGTGACGTAATTGTGAGTGGCGAGCTTTAAATAAACTCAATCGGCGGCGTTAGAAAAGGCTTACTTTGAGTCTACGTGGCCGAGGTCCCTGTCTGGAGCAATGATGTTTCGCACTCTTTGCTTCAGAACTTTAGCTTCAGGAAAACCGTCGTCCGCTTTTCTTTCCCAAATCTGTATTCCATTACAAAAAACCTCAAATCGACCTCCGGTATCAGGGTGTAAACTCACTTGCTCTATCTCTTCACTGAAAGTATGCAGTAACTCTTGGCATAACCAACTAGAACGAAGCATCCAATTGCATTGACGACAATAGTGTATTGCGATGGTTGCCTTGGTGATTGATGCACTTACCGAGCTTGGTTCTGTATTCATAGATACCCCTAAAAATCCTAAAACAGTAGTTTGATGTCAACAGTTAATAAAAAAGGGGCATCATGCCCCTTTCTATTGGTATATCGTTTAATGATATACAGTAAATCACTGTTGAGTTTTAGCTTAATCTGATTTTAGTTTGAGACAATATTAGTTTGAGAATAACACAGTAGAACCATGATTTAAGCTAGTGAGCAGCAGTGCTTTCTGATTAATAATATCAATGCGTCGGCTTTGCTCTGCATCCATCTTAATCACTTGAGTTATCAGTTCTAGCTGCTCTTCCGAAAAATCTTGGCGCTCAGCAGAAGTCACATCTTTAAACTCCGTTGGTGAAATCAGTAAATAGTTATCGTTGATATCCCACTGACCTGTTTCGGAGATATTGATGACGTTTGCGGGTGCAGTCTGAGTGCTATACAACCTAACCACTGACATTCTCAAATACGTACCATTTGGTAGGTATTTTGCATTCGATGACAACTCAACTTTACGCAGTGGTCCGATTGAATCCTCTTGCTTGAGATCGCTAATCAGCGTCACCATTTTCGATTGCCATTCGTGTTGTGTCAGCAAACGCTCTACTTTTGCATCGCTACCCCAGTACAACCAACCGCTAAAGAAAGCAGAGATAACCAGTAAAATAATGGATACTTTTAATTTCATGTTACTGACCACCGTTACAAATGTCGTTTACATCCGACTGGTTTGCGTAAATTCTTAGAGTTACATTCTCGCTCGAGTAATCTTGAGGGTGAATATAGTTTAGAGCTAGATTGTTACCTTGCCCGCCTGTTGCAATCACCTCAGTTGGCTTTAGCATGCCTGTGTGGTTGGTGTTGTAACGCAATACACATTTCTCTATCGCTGGTAGCCAACTAGTCAGAGTTGGGTGGTTAATTGGTGTTTGAACTTTGACACCATTAACCTCTGCTAATGTTCGAAACTCTGACTCTGCTGGGTTCGTTAAAGTTAAAACGAGTACTGGCATGATGAAAGCGACAAGCAATATTCCAAACGTTAACATTTTATTTGGGCTTTCAGTTTTAGGTTCAGCCTGATTGGTCGCCTGTTCCGATTCGACATGGGGCTCTTGAGCCTTTGCAATTGGCTCTGGGTCGATAGTTTCAGTGATGACCTCATCAGCTAATGTGGTATTGGCAAACGTTAAGATAGGTTCTACGTCATTTTCTGCAATTTCAGCTGTTGTTGGCTGATCGTTTGATGACAGTGGTGCTGAGCGTTCAACAGTCGCAATAAATTGGTAACCGCGTTTAGGAACTGTCTTAACAAATGCAGGAGACTTGGTTGAGTCTTTTAGCATTTTTCTGAGTGTTGATACCGCTTGCGTTAAGCTGGAGTCGTCCACCTCAAAGCCTTGGTCTCGCCAAACATATTCGTGTAATTCGTTACGAGTGATAACTTCATTGGGTCTTTCTGACAGCATCAGGAGAATGCGGCTTTCATTGCTGCCAAGACGTACGACTTCACCGTCGCTCATCTGATCAACAAGTGAGTTGCTATTTGGGTCAAATACGAACCGCTGTGCGAGAATAAACTTTGTGCCGATATTGCTCATTGAACTCTTCTATTTTGGATGATTTGGGGTGCGAAATAGACAAATTTCAGGTGAAGTTCTGTTAATTCTTCACCAAATCATGGCTTCTTTTATGTTCTTTTATATTTATAACACTCAAGGATAATAAAAACAGATCAAAAAAACAGTGTTTTTATGCTTTTTGACCTTGAATTTACATTTGTCATCCTCATGTTAATGAACATAAGAGAGGCATAATGTGCAACGCCCCTATGATTATTCAACATAAAGTATAGATGTTTTGGAGTAAAAATGAGCGAAACGGCAACGCAAAATAAAGAGACTCGTGGCTTTCAATCTGAAGTAAAACAACTACTTCACCTAATGATTCACTCACTGTATTCAAATAAAGAAATCTTCCTACGTGAGCTGATCTCTAACGCATCTGACGCGGCTGATAAGCTTCGTTTTCAAGCGCTATCAAATGGCGACCTTTACCAAGGCGATGCTGATTTAGGTGTGAAACTTTCGTTTAACGCTGAAGCAAATACTTTAACGATCTCTGATAACGGCATAGGTATGAGCCGCGACAACGTTATTGAGCATTTAGGTACTATTGCTAAGTCAGGCACAGCTGACTTTTTCTCAAAGCTGTCTGAAGACCAAAGCAAAGACTCTCAGCTTATTGGCCAATTTGGTGTTGGTTTCTATTCTGCATTTATCGTTGCAGACGCAGTGACTGTTCGCACTCGAGCTGCTGGACTTGCTAATGACCAAGCCGTGCAATGGCACTCTGCGGGTGAAGGTGATTACACCATTGAAGACATCATGAAAGAATCTCGTGGTACAGACATCATTCTTCATATGCGTGAAGACGGCAAAGAGTTCTTAAATGAATGGCGTCTACGTGAAGTGATTGGTAAGTATTCTGATCACATCGGTATTCCTGTCTCTATCTTCACAGCGGTGAAAGATGACGAAGGTAAAGACACCGAAGAGAAGCATTGGGAGCAAATTAACAAGGCTCAAGCGCTTTGGACTCGTAACAAGTCTGATATCGAGAAAGAAGAGTACCAAGAGTTTTACAAGCACGTATCTCACGACTTTGCTGATCCACTAACCTGGAGCCACAACAAAGTTGAAGGTAAGAACGACTACACAAGCCTACTTTACATCCCAGCTAAAGCACCTTGGGATATGATGAATCGTGACCATAAGAGCGGCTTGAAACTATACGTGCAACGTGTGTTTATTATGGATGACGCAGAGCAGTTTATGCCATCTTACATGCGCTTCGTTCGTGGCTTGATTGATTCAAACGATTTACCATTGAACGTGTCTCGTGAAATCCTTCAAGATAACAAAGTGACTCAGTCTCTTCGTGGCGCATGTACTAAGCGTGTACTCACTATGCTTGAGCGCATGGCAAAGAATGACAACGACAAGTACTTGGAGTTTTGGAAAGAGTTCGGCTTAGTATTGAAAGAAGGCCCAGCAGAAGACATGGCGAACAAAGAAAAAATCGCTGGTCTACTTCGTTTCTCATCAACGGAAGTGGATTCTGTTGAGCAAACCATCAGCCTAGCTTCTTACGTAGAACGTATGAAGGAAGGTCAAGACAAGATCTATTACCTAACAGCGGATAGCTATGCTGCAGCTAAGAACAGCCCACACTTGGAGCAGTTCAAAGCAAAAGGCATTGAAGTTGTTCTCATGTACGATCGTATTGATGAGTACGTAATGAATTACCTGACTGACTTCGACGGTAAGCAGTTCCAGTCGATCACAAAAGCAGGCTTAGACCTAAGCAAGTTTGAAGGTGAAGAAGAGAAAGAGAAGCAAAAAGAGACAGAAGAAGAGTTCAAATCTGTTGTTGAGCGCACTCAATCTTACCTAGGTGGTCGTGTTAAAGAAGTTCGTACTACTTTCAAGCTCGCAACAACACCTGCGGTTGTGGTGACTGATGACTTCGAAATGGGCACGCAAATGGCTAAGCTTCTTGAAGCTGCGGGTCAAGCTGCACCTGAAGTTAAGTACATCTTTGAGATTAACCCTGAGCACGCACTTGTGAAACAGATGGCTGATGAAGCGGACGAACAAGCGTTTGGCCGTTGGGTTGAGCTACTACTGGGTCAAGCTATGCTGGCTGAAAAGGGCTCAATGGAAGATCCGTCACAATTCTTAGGTGCAATCAACGAACTACTGACAAAACGTTAGTCTTTCGACTTTGGGCTAAGCTCATAATTATAAATAAAAGCTCGCTAATGCGGGCTTTTTTTGTGAACGTCGCTTAACTTCATCGAAATGTCGCTAAAGTTACCAATGAGACGAACGCAAACGCTGTCGATACATTCTTTAGTCTTAATTTCAGCAAAATTGAATATTAATGTGATAGAATGCTCGACCTAATCAGCTGGCACTATGAACCTATCATCTCCAGTTGTATGATTTTTAAACGTTATACCGAAACTTACCGTTTTGCTTCTGTTTACAGTTGTGCTTAGCCTCAGTTGTTACCTAACCTCTCTTGTTCGATTTAAATTGAACCAGAAAGGCGGGATAGTGAGCTTCGGTATAAATCATAATTTTTATAAGAGGATTAAACATGCGCATCATTCTTCTAGGTGCTCCTGGCGCGGGTAAAGGTACTCAAGCTAACTTCATCATGAACAAATTTGGTATCCCTCAAATTTCAACTGGTGACATGCTACGTGCTGCTATCAAAGCGGGTACTGAGCTTGGTAAGCAAGCAAAATCAGTAATCGACGCTGGTCAGCTAGTTTCTGATGAAATTATCCTTGGTCTAATCAAAGAGCGTATCGCTCAAGATGACTGTGAGAAAGGTTTCCTACTAGACGGTTTCCCACGCACAATCCCTCAAGCTGATGGCCTAAAAGAAATGGGTATCGCAGTAGACTACGTTGTTGAATTCGACGTAGCTGACGATGTGATTGTTGAGCGTATGGCTGGTCGTCGTGCTCACCTTCCTTCTGGTCGTACATACCACAGTGTGTACAACCCACCTAAAGAAGAAGGTAAAGATGACATCACTGGCGAAGAGCTTGTTGTACGTGATGACGACAAAGAAGAAACAGTTCGTGCACGTCTAGGCGTATACCACGATCAAACGGCTCCGCTTATTTCTTACTACGGTAAGGAAGCAGAAGCAGGTAACACTAAGTACCTTAAATTTGATGGTACTAAGCAAGTTGCTGAAGTTAGTGCAGAACTTGAGAAAGCACTAGCATAATTGGCTAACAGCCAGTTTTAGAATTTGATATATTGGAAGCGACCGTTAAGGTCGCTTTTTTTGTTTCAATTTTTAGTAATATACCAATCTAGATAAACTCGATTGTGCACTGTTTCCGCGGTACGGCTTAGATTCGCGAGGCTAATGCTCAAGGTGATGTTGTGATAACCCAGGTTAAGAACGATTATTCTTAAATTTAGTGGCGCAACAATGATCTTAAACTTATGCCGATTAGTATATTACGTTCCAGAAAATCACACATTGGTCTCAGGTATCTATGGAAAATAATAAAAAGCAGGGCGTTTTACTGGTGAACTTAGGAACACCAGATTCGGCGACCCCGGCTGGCGTTCGTCGATTTTTGAGTGAATTCTTACACGATAAGCGAGTCGTAAATCTAACGCGTTGGCTTTGGTGTCCTATTTTACATGGGGTGATCTTACCGGTTAGAGCGCCGAAAGTGGCTAAGCTGTATCAGTCTGTTTGGATGGATGAAGGCTCACCACTGCTTGTGTACTCTCAAAGACAAGCCGAAAAGCTCCAGAAAAAATTACAGATACCCGTAGCGCTGGGTATGACCTATGGTAACCCAAGCCTTAAAACGGGCGTTGAGCAATTAATGGATCAGGGCGTTGAAGACATCATCGTATTGCCTTTATATCCTCAATACTCAGGCACAACCACAGCGGCCGTATCTGATGGCTTAACCAAGGCCTTTAAGCAGATGCCAGTGATTCCGAGCTATCGCTTTATTCGCGACTACTACGCGCACCCAAGCTACGCAAAAGCATTGGCTGAAAGCGTGCGTAGCCATTGGGATAAAAATGGTAGAGCCGATCATTTAGTTTGTTCTTTCCACGGTATTCCGAAACGATTGGCTGATGAAGGCGACATCTACCCACAGCATTGTGAAGCGACAACAGAGCTCCTTGCTGCTGAGTTAGGCTTATCAGCGGACGATATCACCATGACATACCAATCTCGATTTGGTCGAGAAGAGTGGTTGAAGCCATACACTGACGAGACACTTGAATCATTGCCAAGCAAAGGCATCAAAAAAATCGATATTATGGCGCCTGCATTTTCTGTGGATTGTTTAGAAACGTTAGAAGAGATTTCGGATCAGTGTAAAGAGACCTTCATTGACGCTGGTGGCTCAGACTTTAGCTACATTACGTGTCTGAATGATAGAGACTCGCACATCGATATGATGGCGGAGTTAGTGGCGCTGTATCGTTAAATACGACTTCGCCTAAACTGTCATGCACATCTAAAAATAACAAAAGGGCTGCTCATTGAGCAGCCCTTTTTGATCTGGATGTTTCTTCTTGAAATAGGTCTAGATATTAAGCAACCGAAGTTTCTGCTTTTGGCTCTGCTTCAAGCATCATGTTGCTTTCTACGCCATGCATCCATGATACAAGCTTGCCAGCACAAAGAAGAAGTAAGACGCCACTTATTGTCGCTGTAATTGCGATACCACCGAAGATAGACATTGCGCCAAGCTCACCAACGTGAGAACCCACAAGGCCAGCTACGTAGTTTGCGACAGCGTTGAAGCCAAACCATGCACCCATCATTAACGATGCGAGACGAAGCGGAGCTAATTTAGTGACCAACGACAGGCCAATAGGAGATAGACAAAGTTCGCCAAGGGTATGGAAGAAGAAAGCACCGACTAGCCACAGCATTGATGTTTTCACTGTTAGGTCGCCACCTTGCTCCATTACAGCGCCCATCATGCACACAAAACCAAGAGCTAGGAAGAACAAAGCCATTGCAAATTTCACTGGAGAATTTGGTTCACGCTTACCAAGCTTAACCCAAAATGCAGCAATGATTGGTGCAAGTGTAATGATGAAGAATGGGTTCAGAGATTGGAACCACGCCGCTGGGACTTCAAAGCCACCAATCATGCGGTCAGTATATTGTTGAGTATAGATATTCATCAGACCGCCAGCTTGTTCAAAGCCCGCCCAGAAAACTATGACGAATAGACCCATAACCAGAATAACTTTTAATCGATCGAACTCTTCTTTGGTTAGTGGCGTTTTTTCTTTTGATTTGTTCAGTGCTTTTGCTCGCGCAGCTGCGGGCACTGAACCAATGTTACCTAACCAAGATTGAGCCATTGTCATTTGCATGATTAAGCTAATAACCATACCAATACCAGCGGCTAAGAAACCTGCTTTCCAGCCGAAAGAGTCGACAGCAGCGCCTGAAATCAAGCCACCTAATAATGCACCTAAGTTGATGCCCATGTAGAAAATGGTGAATGCACCGTCACGGCGGTTATCGCCTTCTTGGTATAGGTCGCCAACCATGGTCGAGATGTTTGGCTTAAACATACCGTTACCACTGATAAGTAGTGCTAAACCTAGATAAAGAGCATTTACTTGGTCTAAGCCAATAGCGCCGTTAGGAAGAGCGAGTGTAAACTGGCCGAGTGCCATTAATACACCACCCACTAGGATCGATTTACGTTGTCCTAAGTAGTTATCGGCAATCCAGCCACCGATCAATGGCGTGATGTAGACTAAGCCAGTGTAAATACCGTAGAGATCAAGTGCGTCTTTCGTTGACCAACCAAGTCCACCGTTGAGGGTCGTGTCAGTCAAAAATAAAACAAGGATGGCACGCATCGCGTAGTAGGAGAAACGTTCCCATAGCTCTGTGCTAAATAATAAAAATAGGCCTCTAGGGTGGCCAAAGATGTTGTGATTGCTTGGCATAAGTTTTACTAATTTTAGGTATTAAAAGATTTTATAGTCATTCATGTATACACAGTAGGGTAAAAGTCTGCAATAGGCGTATTTTGTGGTCACGATAACTTGGTTTTGCTAAGGTGTTGATATTAAATAAATTTACTTTTAATGTGGCCCATTCTACTTGTGCTGCAAACTAATTTTCCATATTTGACCTGGTTGGTTAGTAACCTTTTTTAAAACCCTATCCAATAAAAATGTTTAGATCTATTGCCCTAGCCTATCGTTATGATCTTATAGGGAATGTTATTCATATTATCTGCGATATACATATGCTTACAGCAATGAGTCTTTTGATCTCTAAATGTTCCTTGTACAATGACTGACCAAATTTTTTACCTATGACTTTTTGGTTGATAAGTCTGTCTATTCCGCGTAATTTCTCGCTTATCAGGACTCATTTATTAACGGCGACTAAACTGTTTTAGGCTGTGGTTAAATGTCCAAAGAACGAAGATGGCGAGTTAAATGAAACGTTGGTATTTACTTTACTGTAAGCGTGGTGATCAAAAACGCGCTCAACAGCACCTAGAAAACCAGGGGGTAGAGTGCTTTTACCCTCAAATAGAAGTCGAAAAGGTAGTGAGAGGGAAAGAGAAGCTGGTCCAAGAACCGCTGTTCCCATCCTATATCTTTGTCCGTTTTGATTATGAGCAAGGCCCAAGCTTTACTACCGTTCGTTCAACTCGTGGTGTTGTCGACTTTATTAAGTTCGGTGCAAGGCCGTATGAAGTCCAAGGTGATTTGGTTTTTGAGCTAAAAGAGTTCGAGAAGTGTTGTAGTAGCGAAGTTGAAGATTGTTGTGTTGAATTTGAGACTGGGCAAGTTGTCAAAATTAATAGTGGCCAGTTTGCGGGTGTTGAAGCTATTTACCATCAGAAAGATGGCGAAGCTCGATCCATTATGCTCGTAAAAATGATCAGCCAAGTGGTTCCGATCAGTATTGAAAACGAAGCACTACAAGCTCACGTATAAGTTAAATATTAAAAAGTAAAAACTAGGCTTAAAACAAAAAGGCGCATAATGCGCCTTTTTTAGTATTTGATTTTTCAAACGCTTAAGCGTTGTAGGCGTCGTTGTGAACGGCTTGTACCGCACGGCCTGATGGGTCTACACAGTTTTTGAATGACTCATCCCACTCGATCGCTTTTGCTGATGAACAGGCAACTGAAGGGCCGCCAGGTACACACTCTGCCGCCGATTCTAGAGGGAATAGCTCCTCAAAGATTTCACGGTAAGCATAACCTTCTTTGGTTGTTGGTGTGTTGTAAGGGAAACGGAACTGAGCAGCTTCCATTTGTTGATCCGTTACTTTTTCTTCAGCCGTTGCTTTCAATGTATCAATCCAGTCGTAGCCAACACCATCAGAGAACTGTTCTTTTTGGCGCCATGCGATTGAATCTGGTAAGTAGTCTTCAAAACACTCACGTAGGATGTGTTTCTCCATTTTACCGTTACCGCACATTTTGTCTTCAGGGTTTAAACGCATAGCCACATCGATGAACTCTTTATCCAAGAATGGTACACGACCTTCGACTCCCCATGCTGCAAGTGATTTGTTTGCACGAGCACAGTCAAACATGCTTAGAGCAAGAAGTTTACGTACCGTCTCTTCGTGGAACTCTTTTGCGTTTGGCGCTTTATGGAAGTACAGGTAGCCACCAAAGATTTCATCAGCACCTTCACCAGAAAGTACCATTTTGATACCCATTGCTTTGATCTTACGAGCAAGCAAGTACATTGGCGTCGATGCACGAATGGTCGTTACATCGTAAGTTTCGATGTGGTAGATAACATCACGGATTGCATCTAAGCCTTCCTGAATGGTGTAGGTCATCTCATGGTGTACAGTACCGATTTTGTCCGCAACTTCACGTGCAGCAATCAGATCGGGAGCATTTTCTAGGCCAACAGCAAATGAGTGTAGTTGTGGCCACCAAGCTTCTGATTGCTCGTCATCTTCGATACGCATTGCTGCAAAACGTTTAGCGACTGCAGAAGTGATTGATGAATCAAGACCACCAGATAGAAGTACACCGTAAGGAACGTCAGTCATTAGTTGACGCTTAACAGCAGCTTCTAGCGCTTCAGTTAGCTCTTCTTTGCTTGTGCTGTTACCTTGAACGGCTGCGTATTCGTTCCAATCGCGGATGTAGTAGCGTTGAGGTTCTGCATCTTTAGAAGAGTAGAAGCTACCAGGAGGGAACTCACTGATCGTCTTACAAACTGGAACCAGTGCTTTCATCTCTGAAGCAACGTAATAGTTGCCGTGCTCATCGTAGCCTTGGTAAAGCGGGATGATGCCAATATGGTCGCGGCCGACTAGGTATTCGTCTTTCTCTTCGTCATATAAAACGAAAGCGAAAATACCGTTAAGTTCTTCTAAAAGGTCGGCACCCATCTCTTGGTAAAGCGCAAGAATGACTTCACAATCAGAGTCAGTTTGGAACTGGTATTTATCTTCATAGCGAGCGCGAAGTTCTTTGTGGTTATAGATTTCACCATTGACTGCAAGAATGTGCTTTTTATCTTGGCTGTATAGTGGTTGTGCACCACTGTTAAGACCAACGATAGCCAAACGCTCGTGAGCAAGAATTGCTTTTTCACCAGCATAGATACCAGACCAATCTGGGCCACGGTGACGAAGCTTTTTAGACATTTCTAAAGCAATAGGGCGAAGTGCTGCGGCATCACTTTTAATGTCGAGAATGCCAAATACTGAACACATAGAACTTCCTTTTAAATAATTTCTAAATCAACTGTATTCAATTTGCCATTCTGGCTAAAAAAAGCAACCGAATGTGAGCAAAAAAATAATATAAAGGGGTTTATGTTAGAAATTATCTAATTTTAAACTTACTTTGGTGATTGGTGTCTAATTGCGGTTGGTTTTTTAAACAAAAACCTCTCAAAAGTGCAAAAGAACAGCAATTTTGAGAGGTTAACTAGACAATGTTTAGGGCTAGATCTTATTGATGTTTGGGTTTAACTGTTCGCAAACGTGGCGAGCAAAACCGCTACCAGCTTCACTGTAAATGTTGAATGCCGCATCGACACCATTTTCTTTTAATGTTTCTAGTTGATCTGGGTATTCAGCAATCGCGGCAATTTGGCCTTTAAAGTTACGTGACTTCAATTGCTCTAAAGCGGTTTGATTACCTTGGTGATGAGGCATAGCCAAGATCACTAATTTCACGTTTGCTGTATCTAGAATACGCTCCCAGAAATCTGGGTCAGTTGCATCGCCAGAAATAACGTTTCTTCCATGGCTTCTGTGGTTATGTGCCGCGTCTTCACGAACTTCGACACCTAAACTCACTTTGCCGTAGCGTGAGCGTAATTCGTCGTAGGCACCAGTACCAATGCGTCCCATGCCAAGAATTAGAACCTGAGCCCGACCTGGGTCAATTCGTTTGTCACGTTGGTGGAGCTTCTCAGCAGCGTGCTCTTTTAACCAGCGACCTGATTGTTGATAAAGTTTGTGACCCGCTTTGTTGAGAGGTGCAGCGATTAAGAACGACAATGAAACGGCTATAGCCACTGCCACCAAGATATCACCAGACATCCAACCCATCTTAAAAGCAAGGCCACCGACGATGAGGCCAAATTCACTGTAGTTAAACAGTGACAAAGAAGTGAGTAGGGAGGTTCGAACACGGAACTTGAATCGGTTTAGTACCAAGAAGTACAGAACGCCTTTCACTGGCAGTAACAATAAGAACAAGACTGCTAGCATAAAACCCTGAATAGTTGGCTGTTCTGACAAGCCAATATTCAAGAAGAAGCAGACGAGGAAAAGCTCTTTAAGGTTAAACAGCGACTTCGATAGCTCTGAAGCTTTTGGGTGACCGGCTAACAGCATACCTAGGATAAGGGCACCTAAGTCTGGTTTTACGCCTACAAACTGGAACAAGCCAGCACCTACAACTAATGCGAAGAAGATACCGAATAGCACCAACATTTCACCGTGCCCAACCCAATCGAGGACTTTGTAGAACAATGGGCGAAAGAAAGGCAAAGCGAACAGTGCGATCGCATACCACTCTGGAATTTTGCCCGTCGATGCAGTCAAGAATACGACAGCAAAGATATCTTGCATGACCAGAATGCCAATCGCTAGTGTGCCATAGGTAGCATTCATTTCCCCTTTTTCTTGTAGAGACTTGACCGCGAATACAGTACTAGAAAATGAAAGAGCAAAACCGAGTAGAACGATCTGCTCTATTGACATGGCTGCTAGAGATGAAATACCAAGGAACTTAAAACCAAATAGAGCGGCTGCAAAAAACAGAGTGGATAAAAGATTGTGGATCGTTGCGCCAGCCCAGATCTCTTTAGAGAGTAGGGTTTTGATGTCCAGCTTTAAGCCAATAGTAAATAAGAGAAGGGTGACACCAAGGTCAGCCAAAGTAATGATGGTGTCATTGGTTTCAAAGCCAAGGGCATAAAGCCCGAAACCTGCAACCAAAAAACCAACTAATGGGGGGAGGTGGCATTTTAAAGCAATAAATCCTGCGATAAACGCAGTGGATATTAATATAAGTTCCATAACTTGTTGTTGTAGTTCCCTAGCTTAAAAAAACGGGCCGTGTTTATACAAACACGGCCCGCGGAAAATCAGAATTGTTTTCTTTAGTCTTCAAGAAGCTTTTGCAGTAACACACCGTTGAGCATGGCGCGCTTAATCATGGCAAAGGCTCCCATCGTAGGATGTTTATCGATCTGTGATGCTACAATAGGCAGGCCGCTATGGAAAGTCGTTAACGACTGATTCTCTACATTGCGCTTAATTGCAGGGAAAACAATCTCTTGTGCCTTCGTAATATCACCAGCAATGATAACTTTCTGAGGGTTAAACAGGTTAATCGTCATCGCGATAGCCTTACCTAACTGGTTTCCTACTCGAACTAAGCTTTGTTTCGCGAGTTCATCGCCATTGATTGCGTGGTCACAAACATCTTGAATCGTAATATGTTCAAGTTCCGTTAAAGAAGATTCATAGCCTTGCTTAATGAGCTTCTGTACTCGATCAACAATGGCAGGGTTTGCCGCTACGGTTTCAAGACAACCGAAGTTACCACACTGGCACTGTTCTCCTAGCGGATCAATTTGGATATGACCAATTTCACCCACGTTACGGTTATGGCCTAAGAAAACCTGGCCATTAACGATAATACCAGCACCCGTACCACGGTGCACACTGACCAAAATAGAATCTTGACTGTCTTTACTTGCACCGAAGTAGTGCTCAGCAAGCGCCATTCCTCTAACGTCATTACCAACAAAACAAGCCACATGGAAAGTGTCGCGAATAATGTCGCTCAATGCGAGGTTATCGATGTCCGTGTTTGGCATGTACTCAACAACACCGGTTGTTGGGTTAACCAAGCCTGGAAGGGTGACACCAATGGCAATCAGTTGGTCGATCTTTGGCTGATGCTCAGCAATGAAAGCCTTGAGGTTATTGACCAAGCCTTGTGTAAGGTCTGATTGGTCTGAATAATCCAGGTCTTGTTGTTGGAAAGCCAACTCACGACCGCCAAGGTCATGAAGGCTTATTTGAATATAGTCTCTACCTAAGCGTACAGCGACAGAATGAAAAGGGTCGACTTCTGTGGTTAGGGAGATCGCGCGTCTACCGCCAGTAGACGCTTGTTGCGCAACCTCTTTAATGAGGCCGCGCTCCAAAAGTTGGCGGGTAATTTTTGTAACACTTGCCGGTGCGAGTTGGCTTACATCAGCCACTTGTATACGACTGATAGGCCCTTGCTGGTCTATTAGTCGGTATACCGCCGCACTGTTTAGTTGTTTAACTAAGTCTACGTTACCTATTTGTCCGCCATTCATACTTAATTGTGCTCGTATTGTCCATTAACAACAGTCGCTTTAACGTTAAAGTCTCGGTCAAATACAGCTAGGTTTGCAACCATGCCTTTTTTGATTCGACCTAGCTTGCTTTCTACACCGATAGCCGTAGCTGGGTATAGCGTAGCCATGCGAAGAGCTTCGTCTAAAGCGATACCAGCGTGCTCAACTGTATTCTGAACTGCTTCAATCATAGTCAGAGCTGAGCCGCCCAGTGTGCCGTTTTCATCAACACACTTACCATCTCGGTAATATACTTTCTTACCGACAAAAATAAAGTATTCCATGTCAGCACCTGCAGGAGCTGTGGCATCCGTCACTAATACTAACTTTTCTCCCTTGATTTTGTGCGCAATTCTGATGTTTGCGTAATCAACGTGGAAGCCGTCGGCGATGATACCTGCATAAACTTCTGGCGTGTCGTAAATCGCGCCAACAACGCCAGGTTCACGACCAACCATAGGGGTCATTGCATTGAATAGGTGGGTAGCGAAAGTGATACCAGATTCGAAACTTTGTCGAGCTTCTGCGTAAGTCGCGTTTGTGTGGCCGATAGAAACGACAACGCCTGCTTTGTGTAGGCGCTCGATATGTTCTGGATCATTAAGCTCTGGTGCCAATGTTACTTTTGAAACTAGGTCGCTGTTCTCGCAAATCAGTTCAATCATTTCGCTGTCTGATTTACGAATGTGATCGACGCTGTGGATGCCTTTTTTTGCAACGTTTAGGTATGGACCTTCAAGGTGCAGACCTAGTGATTGGTTTTGGTACTGGTTGTGATATTCACGAGCTGCAGTAATAACTGCACGCATATCTTCGTCTGAAGAAGTGATGAGCGTTGGCAGGAAGCTAGTACAGCCTGATTTAAGGTTTGCTTCGTGCATGATCTGCATTGTTTCTGCCGTGATCTCATCGTTAAGCATTACACCGCCACAACCATTCAGTTGTAAGTCAATGAAACCTGGGCTTAGGTTTGCTCCGTTTAGATCGCGAACCTCGATTCCTTCTGGCAATTCAGAGATAGGACAGACTTTTTTGATCAGTTCATTTTCTATTACGACGGCATGATCGGTTAGAACATCACTACCAGTGTAAATTTTACAGTTACTTAGCGCGTACATAGTCAGCTAATCCTTATTTCGTGAGATCTTTTAAATTTGTTCGTTACCTAAATGTGGACTTAGTTTGCGAGCATCATTTACGTAACGATTTATCTTTTATGGGCGAACGGCTTCAAAATGGGAAGCTATTTAAGTTGTTGAAAAACATATGAACAATTGATCTTTATTATACATTTAGGTTCATTGTTAATGATTATTCATAGGGTAATCTAAAGTTAGGAATATCATGTTTTTGCCTAATGATTAGATTTGAATTTTATCTATAAACGCTCATTTTTTTGAATGATAAAATAAGTTTTATGATCTCGCTAGCAAAAACCTCTGGATTTGGTAAAAACTGGTGATTAGGATCACAAATGGTAAGGTTTTAATTTGCGGGGCAAAATTAATTGAATACACTGAATAGGACTAAATTGAGCGACTAAAATAAGTTTCTCAAATGAATTCTAAAAAATCCTATAGGGGGAAACAACTGGTGAATATTCTAGGATATGCACAGAAGCTAGGTAAGGCATTAATGCTACCTATCGCAACACTTCCGATTGCGGCGCTTCTACTACGTTTAGGTCAAGGCGATTTACTTGATATTCCATTCATGGCAGAAGCTGGTGGAGCTATCTTCGGTAACCTACCATTGCTATTTGGTCTAGGTATCGCGATTGGTCTTTCTAAAGACGGTAACGGCGCAGCAGGTCTTGCTGGTGCAGTTGCTTACTTCGTACTAACAGCGACAGCAACAACAATTAACGCTGACGTAAACATGTCATTCTTCGGCGGTATCTTCGCTGGTATCATCGCAGGTCACTCTTACAACGCTTTCCATGCAACACGTCTTCCTGAGTGGCTGGCTTTCTTTGCGGGTAAACGTTTAGTACCTATCATGGCTGGTCTATTTGCACTTGTTGCAGGTGCTGTGTCTGGTGTGGTTTGGCCTGGTGTTCAATCTGGTCTAGACGCACTGGCTCACGCAGTATCAACATCTGGCGCTATTGGTCAATTCGTTTACGGTACTCTTAACCGTGCACTTATCCCTGTAGGTCTACACCACGTATTGAACTCATACTTCTGGTTCGGTATGGGTACATGTCAAGAAATCATCGTTGCTGGTCAAGGCGCATTCGCTAACATCACTCAACTTTGTGTTGACCCATCACTAGCTAAAACTCTAGTTGTTGGCCAAGAGCACACATTCACATTCGCTAACTCTGTGACTCCAGAAATCACTACTGTAGTTAAAGAAGTGACTGAAACTGTTAAATCTGGCGACCTACACCGTTTCTTCGGTGGCGATAAAGGCGCTGGCGTGTTCATGAACGGTTTCTTCCCAGTAATGATGTTCGGTCTACCAGGTGCTGCACTTGCAATGTACCTAGCTGCTCCTGCTGAAAAACGCAGCCAAGTTGGTGGCGCACTGTTCTCAGTTGCATTCTGTTCATTCCTAACAGGTATCACAGAGCCGCTAGAATTCATGTTCGTATTCCTAGCTCCTGCTCTATACGCAATGCACGCTGTATTTACAGGTCTGTCTCTAGTAGTTGCAAACATGTTTGGTACTCTGCACGGTTTCGGTTTCTCTGCTGGTCTTATCGACTTCGTATTGAACTGGGGTCTAGCAACTAAACCATTCGTACTACTACTAATCGGTCTTGGTTTCGGTGCTCTATACTTCTTCACTTTCTCTTTCGCAATCCGCGCTTTCAACTTGAAATCGCCAGGTCGTGAAGATGATGACGAAGCTGTAGCAGCTCCTGCTGGCGACGCACCAAAAGGTGAAGTTGCACGTCAATACCTGAAAGCACTAGGTGGTCACGACAACCTAACTTCAATCGACGCTTGTATCACTCGTCTACGTCTAACTCTTAAAGACCGCTCTATCGCAGATGAAGCTGTTCTTAAGAAGCTTGGCGCTAAAGGTGTGGTTAAACTAGGTGAGAACAACCTACAGGTTATCCTAGGCCCACTAGCTGAAATCGTAGCTGGCGAAATGAAAGCTATCGGTGCAGGTGAAGACCTATCTGATGTAAAACTTCCATAGTGACGGAAGTGCTTAATTAAGAAGTAAAGTTACTCTTAAGTAAGTTTCAAATTGAAAGCCTCCCAAACGGGAGGCTTTTTTGTGCCTACTGTTTAAGGTCAATGAACCCGGTTCGTTCTATTCTTCATCGAATAGCAGAAATAATCGCAATTAACGGACGGTTCTTATTGTGCAAAGGCGAAGAATTGTGGATGATTAGCAACAATGATCTTTCTATCTTTGACAGGCGCTGTAAGCGACCATTTTCATTGGTACAAAAGATAACTTTCTCTGACAATACTAAATACATAGAGGTGCTATAGATGAGTGAAGCTGAGGCTCGTCCATCGAATTTCATTCGCCAAATTATCGATAAAGATTTAGCGGATGGTACACACAGTAGCGTGCATACTCGTTTCCCGCCGGAGCCAAATGGCTACCTGCACATTGGTCACGCTAAATCTATTTGCTTGAACTTTGGTATTGCTCAGGACTACCAGGGACAATGTAATCTTCGTTTCGATGATACAAACCCTGAAAAAGAAGACGTTGAATACGTTGAGTCAATTAAGAATGATGTAAGCTGGTTAGGCTTTGAATGGTCTGGTGATATTTGTTACTCATCAAACTACTTCGATACGCTTTACGCTTATGCTGTGGAATTAATTAATAAAGGCTTAGCGTACGTTGACGAGCTAAGTCCTGATCAAATCCGTGAGTACCGTGGCACGCTAAAAGAGCCAGGTAAAGCGAGCCCATACCGTGATCGCAGCCCTGAAGAGAACTTAGCGTTGTTCGAAAAAATGCGTGACGGTGGCTTTGAAGAAGGTAAAGCGTGTCTACGTGCTAAGATCGACATGAGCTCTTCATTCATGGTTATGCGCGATCCTGTTATCTACCGTGTTCGTTTTGCTCACCACCATCAGACTGCAGACAAGTGGTGCATTTACCCAATGTACGACTTCACTCACTGTATCTCTGATGCGCTAGAGGGTATTACGCACTCTATCTGTACTCTTGAGTTCCAAGACAACCGTCGTTTGTATGACTGGGTTCTAGATAACATCACGATTGATTGCCAACCTCGTCAGTACGAGTTTAGCCGTCTGAATCTTGAATACACGGTAATGTCGAAGCGTAAGCTGAACCAACTTGTGGTTGAAAACCTAGTTGAAGGCTGGGACGATCCACGTATGCCAACTATCTCTGGTTTGCGTCGTCGTGGCTTCACTTCAAGCTCGATTCGTGAATTCTGTAAACGTATTGGTGTGACTAAGCAAGAGAACATGATTGAGTTCGGTTCACTTGAATCTTGTATCCGTGATGATCTGAACGAAAATGCACCTCGTGCAATGGCTGTTCTTGACCCTATCAAGGTCGTGATTGAAAACTACGACGCTGATACAGTAGAAACATTGACGGTAGCAAACCACCCGAACAAGCCAGAAATGGGTACTCGTGAAGTACCATTTACACGTGAAGTTTGGATTGAGCGTGATGACTTCCGTGAAGAAGCAAACAAAAAGTACAAGCGTTTGGTTCTAGGTAAAGAAGTTCGTCTACGTGGTGCTTACGTGATCAAAGCTGAACGTATCGAAAAAGATGCAGAAGGCAACATTACGACTATCTTCTGTTCTTACGACAATGAAACATTGGGTAAGAACCCTGCAGATGGCCGTAAAGTGAAAGGCGTTATTCACTGGGTATCGGCTGATAAAGCGTTGCCTGCTGAGATTCGTTTATACGATCGTCTATTCACAGTGCCAAACCCTGCCGCTGCTGATGATTTCGCTGCAACGCTAAACCCTGAATCACTTGTTACGCTAAACGGTTTTGTTGAACCTAGCCTAGGAGAAGGTGTGGCAGAGCAAGCGTACCAGTTTGAACGTACAGGTTATTTCTGTGTAGATTCGAAAGACTCTAAAGCAGACGCGCTAGTATTCAACCGCACGGTTGGTCTACGTGACACTTGGGGTAAAACTGAGGCTTAATGGCTTTGTTTTTCTCTACTCTATTTTTCCAAGCTCTGTTTCTCGGAGCTTAGTTTCTCAAGAGACGCTTAATAAAAAACCGGCTTAGAGCCGGTTTTTTTGTGTCTGGGAAATAACCAAATTGTGGGCCAAGCTACTGTGATTCTTAATACAATATCAGCCCAAATAAAAAACGCCGGCCTAAGCCAGCGTTCTGTGTTACTTCTTCGCTTTATGTGCGTCTGGGTTGCCTTTGCAATCCCCAGTGATGCTTTTACCATACAGATACAAACTGTGGTTAGTTAGCTGTACATTGTAGCGTTGAGCGATTTCTTTTTGTCTTTCTTCGATAAGATCATCAGAGAACTCGATAACTTCACCGCAGTCTAAACATACTAGGTGATCGTGGTGATGCTGTGTTGAAAGTTCGAATACAGACTTACCACCTTCAAAGTGGTGACGAGTTACAATGCCTGCATCATCGAATTGGTTTAGTACGCGATAAACGGTCGCAAGACCAATCTCTTCACCTAAGTCGATCAGCTTTTTATATAAATCTTCAGCACTAATATGTTGGCAGTCTGGTTGTTGTAATACTTCTAAAATTTTGAGCCGTGGGAGGGTCACTTTAAGACCAGCATCTTTTAGCGCTTGATTATTGTCTGACATATACTTTCCTGTTGATGATCTGCAGCAATTAACAGAATTCAATATTAATACCATTATAGTTTAGTCAGGCATAACAATAAACCACGAACTTCAAAGGGTTACTCACTGACATCACAATCTGTTTTGTAAATTGGAAGTATCTCACTTATAGTGGAGGTACGACCAGCCAGGTGACGGTGTTTTTTGATATGAACATGGATTGTTGTTATGAATAAGCAACTCGCAAAAATATATAAACCTAATATTGTAAAATTTGCACTCAATATTTGGCCTCCCTTTTGGGGCTCGGGAATTCGAATAGCCCACATTAGCGCTGACTTTAGGGTTGTTAAGACTGTGCTCAAGTTGCGGTGGTGGAATAAGAACGCTAATCGGACTCAATATGGCGGCAGTATCTTTTCTCTTACCGATCCCGTTTACTCGTTAATGCTAATGGGGATTTTAGGTGAGCGATATTATGTTTGGGATAAAGAGGCGAGTATTAACTTTATCAAGCCTGGTCAATCCGACTTGTATGCAGACTTTGAGATAAGCCAAGGGCAACTTGAGGATATCTATCGTCAGACACAACTTGGTGAGAAGTGTTTCCCCGAATTTATCATCCACGTTAAAGATAAGCAGGGAAGTGTGGTTTCGGAAATTCAGCGAACTCTCTATGTGAGAAAGAAGCCACAATTTAGAGAGGATGACGAAGCATTAGAAGCTGAGTGTTGATTGATAAACATTGAATAGAAAAAAACCTCCCATAAGGAGGTTTTTTCATATCTACATAACGGTCATTAATTGTAACAATTAACAACCGCTAATGAATTAGTCTTCTAGCTCTGCTAGGCACATCTCTTCGTGGATTTGTTTAACCCAGTTAGATACGCGCTCATCAGTCAGCTCAGGTTGACGGTCTTCGTCAATACATAGACCAACGAATTGGCTGTCATCGCCTTCAACTAAACCTTTCGATGCTTCGAATTCGTAGCCTTCAGTTGACGTGTGACCTAGGATAGTACCGCCTTTTGCTTCAACGATATCACGGATAGTACCCATAGCATCGCAGAAGTATTCTGCGTAATCTTCTTGGTCGCCACAACCAAAAATCGCAACAAGCTTAGTTGAGAAATCAATAGCTTCTAGCTCAGGGAAAAAGTCATCCCAATCACATTGTGCTTCGCCGTAGTACCACGTAGGGATACCAAGCAGCAGCAGATCGAAGTTATCGATATCTTCTTTGCTGCTTTTTGCAATGTCTTGAACTTGAACGAGCTGCTTGCCCAATTGCTTTTGAATCATCTTAGCAACAGCTTCAGTGTTACCTGTATCGCTACCAAAGAAGAGACCTACACTTGCCATAGAATCATTACCTTTCATTTTGTCTGTTGTCGGTGTAATAAAGTTCGGAGGAAATCGTTAGATTCCAGTTCCTTCCCAGCTTAGTTGGATTATCCCTTTTGCGATAAAGCCTGCGCAGCCAAGGAAAAGTACTAACCATACGATACGACGACCAAATGCAGGAACATTTCCCTGCTTTAGAACGTCTTTAATTGCCATTCCGATTAGAAAGAAAATCGCGGCAAACAGAAGATCTAAACCAACAGATTCAATGATGTTCATGTAGTCGTAAAGCATGGGAACCTTATATACCAAATTTGCTTGGGCGCACTATATCACTGTTGTGAGATAAAGTTAATCTGCTGTGATTACACAGCTCTCATTTATATCGACTAATCAACCTATCTAAGTGATGAATTTCCTTATTGCACGGAGCACTTCAGCGGGCTTTTCCGCGTGTAGCCAATGTCCAGTGTTGGCGATAACATGTGCCTTTGCGTTGGAAAACTGCTGTTGAACGGCGGTTTGATGTTCAGCCGTCAGGTAATCAGAGTCACCACCCTTGATTAGCAAGGTTTTGACCGAGGTTTTGTCAATCGGTTCCCAACCATTAATCTGTGGGTAGTTGTTTAAGAGCGAGGCAACATTGAAACGCCATTCCATGATGCCTTGTTCTGATTTGAACAAAGATTTCGTTAAGAACTGGCGAACCCCATCAATTTCGATATGTTTTGCGAGGACCTTAAGCGCCTCTGAGCGTGATGTCGGTTTTTCTTCTATCACAGCTTGTAGGCCTGCGAATACGTTGTCGTGACGACTTTGGGTGTACGCGACTGGTGCCATATCTAAGACAATCAATTTATGCAGCGTCAGATGTTGTGTCAGTGCCATCGCTACCTTGCCACCCATCGAGTGACCAATCACAGTGACACCTTCTAACTCAAGATCATTCAGCAGTTGAGCCACATCTTGTGCCATAGCTTGATAATTATGAGTGTCATTATGGAAAGATTGGCCGTGGTTACGTAGATCGATGCTAAGTACCTGATGATCGGTTTTTAGATCCCTAGCGAGCAAGCCAAGGTTGTCCAAATTTCCGAATAATCCATGGATCAAAACAATGGTGTGACCCTCACCTTCAATTTTATAGTTGAGCTGTACTGACATTTTTATCTTATTCATGGTGGGTTTGACGTAGAGTATCCGCGCGGATCTCGCTATAATCCCTCAGAGTTTAAACATTGAGATTGTGAAAAGCGAATGAAAACAATTGAGGTTGATGAGGACCTATACCGTTTTATTGCGGGTCAGACAGAACGTATTGGCGAAAGCGCTTCAGATATTCTGCGCCGCTTGTTACTGGTTGATAACCAAGGCACGGTTCCGATCGAAGAGATCGTTGAGCCAAAAGGTATCGTTGTTAGCAAAGAGGTAGGCTTTACTCCAGAGAAGTTCGATGGCGTTAAAGAAATGCGCTCACTACTAATATCAGATGAGTTTGCATCACTAAAGAAAGCCATTGATCGTTTCATGCTTGTGTTATCAACACTGCATAAAATCGACCCTTTAAGCTTTTCAGAAGCAACTCAAGTAAAGGGCCGCAAGCGTGTTTACTTTGCAGACAACGAAGCGACATTGTTAGCAAACGGCAACACAACTAAGCCTAAAGCTATTCCACAAAGTCCTTTTTGGGTTATTACGAATAACAATACAAGCCGAAAAAGACAGATGGTTGAACAGCTTATGAGCCGCATGAGTTTCCAAGCAGAATTGATAGAAAAAGTAACAGGTTCAATTTAACGAAATCTGATTTAAACCTCATAATATCCATGGCTAAGAAGATATTATGAGGTTTTTTTGTTTTTAAATTTTATATATAAGGATGTCGATAATGGCTATGCACCCTCGTGCCGGGCAGAAAGCTCTGCAGGAAGATCTTCATAATATCCCGGCTTTAGTTGCAAACTATTTCTTACAGCAACCGGATGCTACTAACCCAGATCATAAAGTACTGTTCGGTACTTCAGGTCACCGCGGTACAGCAGACAAATCAACATTTAATGAAAACCACATTCTAGCGATCGCACAAGCGGTTGCTGAGGTTCGTGCCGATCAAGGTACAACAGGCCCACTTTTCTTAGGCAAAGATACTCACGCTCTATCTGAGCCTGCTTTTTCTACGGTTATTGAAGTACTAGTTGCAAACGGCGTTGAGGTTATCGTTCAAAAAAACAATGGCTTTACTCCAACTCCAGGTATCTCGCACGCGATTCTTACGCACAATCTAGTGAATGATAAAAAAGCTGACGGCATTGTTATCACGCCTTCACATAACCCACCTCAAGACGGGGGCATTAAATACAACCCGACACACGGTGGCCCTGCTGAAGCTGAACTGACTCAAGCGATTGAAGATCGTGCGAATGTGATCATTGCTGAGCAAATGCAAGGCGTTAAGCGCACTCCTATCGCACAGGCTAAACAGTCTGAGCTAGTGAAAGAAGTTGATTTAGTTGCTCCTTACGTTGCTGACTTGGTTAACGTGGTTGATATGGAAGCAATCCAGAAAGCAAACATCAAGATTGGTGTTGATCCACTGGGTGGTAGCGGTATTGATTACTGGCGTCAAATTGGCAAAGCGTACAACCTAGACCTGACTCTGGTCAGTGAAGCGGTTGATCCTTCGTTCCAATTTATGTCTCTAGACAAAGATGGTGTGGTTCGTATGGACTGTTCTTCTCCATACGCAATGGCAGGTTTACTGGCACTTAAAGACGACTATCAATTAGCGTTTGGCAACGACCCAGACTACGATCGCCACGGCATTGTTACGCCAAAAGGCTTGATGAATCCCAACCACTTCCTAGCGGTGTGTATTGACTACTTATACCGCAACCGTGAAGGTTGGGGTAAAGACGTTGCAGTGGGTAAAACACTGGTATCAAGTGCTCTGATTGACCGCGTTGTTGCTGACTTAGGTCGCGAACTTTGCGAAGTGCCAGTGGGATTCAAATGGTTCGTTGATGGCCTATATAACGGTCAGTTTGGTTTCGGTGGTGAAGAGAGTGCGGGTGCATCTTTCTTACGTAAAGACGGAACGCCTTGGTCAACAGATAAAGATGGCCTAATTCTTTGCCTGCTTGCGGCTGAGATCACAGCAGTAACGGGTAAGAACCCACAAGAATACTACGAAGAGCTTGCTGCTAAACACGGTGAGTCTAAGTATAACCGTATTCAAGCGGTAGCAAATGGTGCACAAAAAGACGTACTTAAGAAGCTGTCTCCAGAGATGGTTTCTGCTGAGACGCTTGCTGGTGATGCAATTACTGCACGCCTAACGCATGCTCCAGGTAATGGCGCTGCGATTGGCGGCCTAAAAGTGACGACTGAGAACGGTTGGTTTGCCGCTCGTCCATCAGGTACTGAAGACATCTATAAGATCTACTGTGAAAGCTTTAAAGGCGAAGAGCACCTAAAAGCAATCGAAGCAGAAGCTCAAGAGATTGTTAATCAAGTATTTGCAGCCGCTGGCCTATAATCGAATACAGATTAGTAGAGTTACAAGGTAAATAGTGAAAGGGTTGATGTGAAAGCATCAGCCCTTTTTTATAGTTTGTGGATAAAGCGGCTAGGACTAAGTGGTTGAATAACTGAATAGATTATCCGTGTGGCCAACTTTGTGGCATCACAAACCAAAACTGCCCTGATTTAGTTTGTCCATGAACGAAGCGATCACCAAACTCGGTGATAGGCTCGCAGGTGAAATCATCAGTGCCCGCTGCCCATTGCTCTTTGGTGAGAGGGTAGAGCACTTCCGTAATTAAATGAGCTTGGTTTTGATAGCACCAAAAACCGTTTACTTGGCTGGAATTAATGTCATAGCCCAAACATTCAGTAGGTACTTTTTGATCTAAGAAGGGGTTGGTATATAGGCGACCCTGCATGAGGAGGTGCTTTGAGTCGACATCAATCTCTGGATATTGCTCAACAAAGGCCGTTGAAGACGACATACCCAGCTGGTGGCTCAACATACGATCGAGCTTCTTATCCAATTGATCATGAGAGTTTGGCCCAAACCATGTTTGTTCATGGAGCAGGTAAAACTTAATCGCCACTTCCCAATGTTGCAGTTTTTGGCTGCTCTCTTCTTCAAGAATAAAGTCGATTGCACCGAGAGTTCTACCTTCCACATTGATCTGAATCTCGTCGTGCTTTATCGAGTAATTCGGTGAGGCAACGATGACTTGTTCGCATAGATGCTGGTAGAGGAAACCTAATCTAGGATTACCATCATAAGTATGTGATGAGTCGATGGCATGGTGGCTAGAGAATGCACTGAGATCCGAAACCGGTGGCTTGATTTCTAGTAATGGCGGTGAGTCGATGACCCATTGGTAAAAACGTTGCAGTGCTGTCATCTCTTCCTCATAAACTCATCGTGGGGCTTTCGACATTCTACCCGTAAATTGATATAACGACGTTATTATAAAGGTAAGCTGGAAAGAAAAATGAATAACTTACAATTAGAAAAGCTACTTAACGAAAAACTGCAGCCACAGCAGATTAAAGATTACTGTCCTAATGGTCTTCAAGTTGAAGGTGCAACAGAAGTGAAGCGAATCGTTACTGGTGTGACAGCTTCTCAAGCCTTGATTGATAAAGCGGTAGAACTGAACGCAGACGCTTTGTTAGTCCATCACGGCTTTTTCTGGAAAGGCGAGTCAGAAGCGATTCGTGGCATGAAGGGCAAGCGTATTCGTACCTTGATTAAAAATGACATCAACCTTTTAGGTTATCACTTGCCGCTTGATATCCACCCTGAGCTTGGTAATAACGCGAAACTGGCGGAGTTACTTGAGATAGAAGTCGAAGGCGGTTTGGAAGGGCACCCACAATCTGTTGCGATGTTTGGCAAGTTGAGTGCGCCAATGACCGGTTCAGAGTTCGCAGAAAAGATTGGCCAAGCTTTGAACCGCAAGCCATTACACATTGCTCCAGAGAACCAAGACAAAATGATTACGACTGTCGGTTGGTGCACCGGTGGTGGTCAAGATTACATTGAGTTAGCGGCTTCTCAAGGTATTGATGCATTTATCTCTGGTGAAATTTCAGAGCGCACAACTTACTCAGCACGTGAACAAGACATTCATTACTTTGCCGCAGGCCACCACGCAACAGAACGTTATGGTGTGAAGGCATTAGGTGAGTGGCTAGCGAAAGAGCATGGCTTAGCTGTTGAGTTTATCGATATCGACAACCCGGTATAACAAGAAAATATGGGATGTAGGATACGAGTCACTATAAATTTGTACCCGTCGATGAGACTGGCTAGTTAGAACTCTAATGGATTTTATTTCGAGAGATCTCAAGTAATTCGTCATTCCCTAGACTGACGAAGGAAGGAGTAGGGAATCTCTAAAAGCTTGTCGATACAATTAGTGAGATCCCCAACTCGCTCGTCCCTCACTCTTTAGGATGACGGAGTTGAGAGCATATAAAAGAAAAGGGTTGATGTTAATACATCAACCCTTTTTGATTTTAATCGATTAGAAAAGTCGAAACTTTACTATTCGCGCTCGTGTAGAGCTTGGAAATCACGCTGTTCTTCACCAGTGTACAACTGACGAGGACGACCGATACGGTTTGTCGGATCGCTGTGCATTTCGTTCCAGTGTGCAATCCAACCGATAGTACGAGACATCGCGAAGATTACTGTGAACATTGATACCGGAATACCGATCGCTTTCAGAATGATACCTGAGTAGAAATCTACGTTCGGGTATAGTTTCTTCGATACAAAGTACTCATCAGAAAGAGCGATGCGCTCAAGTTCCATTGCTACGTCAAGTAGTGGATCTTGAATGTTCAGTTCTTTAAGTACTTCGTGGCACGCTTCGCGCATTACCGTTGCACGTGGATCGTAGTTCTTGTAAACACGGTGACCGAAGCCCATTAAACGGAATGGATCATCTTTGTCTTTTGCTTTTGCTACGTACTCTTCAATGTTGTCTACGCTACCGATCTCTTCAAGCATCATTAGACAAGCTTCGTTAGCACCGCCGTGAGCCGGACCCCACAAAGAAGCGATACCAGCAGCAATACAAGCAAATGGGTTTGCGCCCGAAGAGCCAGCTAAACGAACTGTTGACGTTGAAGCATTTTGTTCGTGATCTGCGTGTAACGTAAAGATTTTGTCCATTGCGCGAGCAACAACAGGGTTCACTTCATATTCTTCACATGGATTCGCATACATCATGTGCAGGAAGTTTTCTGCGTAGCCTAGGTCATTGCGTGGGTAGATAAACGGTTGACCGATAGAATATTTGTAACACATTGCAGCCAGTGTTGGCATTTTTGAAATTAGGCGGTATGCCGCAATTTCACGGTGTGTGTCGTTATTAACATCTAATGAATCATGATAGAACGCAGCAAGCGCACCTACCACACCACACATAACAGCCATTGGGTGAGCATCACGGCGGAAGCCGTGGAAGAAACTAGCAATTTGCTCATGAACCATGGTGTGACGCGTGACAGTCGTCTTGAACTCTTCGTATTGAGCTCGAGAAGGAGCTTCGCCGTATAAAAGAATGTAACAAACTTCTAAGTAATCAGCGTTATTGGCCAGTTGATCAATTGGATAACCACGGTGTAGAAGGATACCTTTTCCACCGTCAATATAAGTGATTTGCGATTCACAAGATGCAGTGGCAAGAAAACCAGGATCAAAAGTGAAAAAACCATTAGAACCCAGTGTACGAACGTCGATGACTGGAGTACCAAGTACACCTTCTGTAATCGGCAATTCGATCGGCGCTTGACCTTCAATATGAAGGGTAGCTTTCTTATCCGCCATAACAATCTCCTTTGTTATTATTAATCCGTCCAGGATGTTTATGTGCCATTTTTTTACTGGTCTTACGTCAGAAAGTCAATTTTTCTGCAGCTTTGTGTGCACTTGTTAGTGTTTTTTACATTAAATTCGTTAAAAGTCTGTGCTGTGTAGCATTATTTGTTGCATCAATTGTATTAGAATGTTGCCAGCCGTATAGTGGCGCTGAAAAGTTTGGTTAAAACCTTATAAATGCAAGGCTAAGAAGAAATGTGAGGTGTCTTTGGAAACCTAGCTATTAACAATTACTTTACAATTATCTAAGGCTCAACTTACGTTATTTGTTAAGTTAATGTTAAATTTTGAGGGTTTGCAATCAAATTTTGTCCATAACAATACATAAGGTTATTTAATGACCATCATGCTCAATGGAGCTGAGTGAGCGAGCCCGTGAAAGAAAGAAAGACAAGACCTGTTAATTTAGATTTACAGACCATCCACTTTCCTATCACAGCAATAGCTTCCATCCTACACCGTGTGTCTGGGGTGATTACTTTTGTTGCGATCGGAATTCTGCTTTGGTTACTATCCATTTCCCTCTCTTCCCCTGTAGGCTTTATGGAAGCTAGCGACATTGTCGACGGTTTCTTCGTGAAGTTTATTCTGTGGGGCATTTTAACCGCTTTGGCTTACCACATTGCTGGTGGTATTCGTCACCTTCTTATGGACCTTGGTCACTTTGAAGAGCTGGAATCTGGCGCTAAGAGCGCGAAGGTTGCATTCGCAGCAACAGCGGTATTGTCTCTACTAGCGGGGATCTTAGTATGGTAAACAACGTTTCTACTTTTGGTCGTAATGGTGTGCATGATTATCTATTAATTCGTGCAACAGCCATCATTATGACACTTTACACTATCTACCTAGTGAGCTTCTGTGCTTTCTCTGGTGATATTTCTTACGCATCTTGGACGCAATTCTTTGGTGGTACTTTCACTAAAGTCTTCACCATGTTAGCGCTTACTTCAATTTTGGTTCACGCGTGGATCGGCTTGTGGCAAGTACTAACTGACTACATCAAATGTGCAAAATTGCGCGTTGGTCTTCAAGTCGGTGTTGTTGCGGTTCTTCTAGGATATTTCTTCTCTGGTCTGTTTATTTTGTGGGGTGCGTAAGTGACTATTCCTGTTCGTGAGTTTGATGCTGTAGTAATTGGCGCTGGTGGTGCTGGTATGCGCGCCGCGCTACAAATTTCTGAGCAAGGCCTATCTTGTGCGTTGCTTTCTAAAGTTTTCCCAACTCGTTCTCATACTGTATCAGCGCAAGGTGGTATCACCGTTGCTCTTGGTAATGCGCATGAAGATCACTGGGAACAACACATGTACGATACGGTAAAAGGTTCCGATTACATCGGCGACCAAGATGCTATCGAATACATGTGTAAAAATGGTCCTGAGTCGGTTATCGAACTAGAAAAAATGGGTCTTCCATTTTCTCGTTTTGATAACGGCAGTATTTACCAACGTCCGTTTGGTGGCCAATCTAAGAATTTTGGTGGTGAGCAAGCGGCTCGTACCGCAGCAGCTGCCGACCGTACTGGTCACGCACTGCTACACACGCTTTACCAACAAAACATTAAACATAAAACGACGGTTTTCTCTGAGTGGTATGCACTGGATCTTGTTAAAAACGAAGATGGTGCAATCTTAGGTACTACCGCGCTTTGTATGGAGACGGGTGAGGTTTGCTACTTCAAAGCGAAGGCAACAATCCTTGCTACTGGTGGTGCTGGTCGTATTTACGCATCAACAACCAATGCTCACATTAACACTGGTGACGGTGTTGGCATGGCGATTCGTGCTGGCGTTCCAATGCAAGACATCGAAATGTGGCAGTTCCACCCAACGGGTATCGCTGGCGCAGGTGTTTTGGTAACAGAAGGTTGTCGTGGTGAAGGTGGTTACCTTCTCAATAAAGACGGCGAGCGCTTCATGGAACGTTATGCTCCGAATGCTAAAGATTTAGCAGGTCGTGATGTTGTAGCTCGTTCGATGATGGTTGAGATTCGTGAAGGTCGTGGTTGTGATGGTCCATGGGGTCCACACATCAAGCTGAAACTCGATCACCTAGGTAAAGAGACGCTTGAATCTCGTCTACCGGGTGTATGTGAGCTTTCTCGTACGTTCGCTCACGTTGATCCTGTTAAAGAACCAATTCCTGTAATCCCAACGTGTCACTACATGATGGGTGGTGTTCCTACACAGGTTTCTGGTCAAGCAATTAAACAAACTGAAGACGGTACAGACGTTGAAATTCAAGGTCTATTCGCTTGTGGCGAAATCGCTTCAGTATCAGTACACGGTGCAAACCGTCTAGGTGGCAATTCGCTACTTGATTTGGTTGTGTTCGGTCGTGCGACAGGTCTTCACCTTGGTGAGACTTTGAACAAACAAGCTGAAGCAAAACCTGCAACTGAAGCTGACATTGAACGTTCACTAGAGCGCTACAATCGTTGGGAAAACAGTACTGACGGTGAAGATCCTGCGGTAATTCGTAAAGACCTTCAGCAATGTATGCAGAACAACTTCTCTGTATTCCGTGAAGGTAAAGCGATGGCTGACGGCTTAGAAGAGCTGAAAGTGATTCGTGAGCGTCTTAAAAATGCACACCTTTCAGACAAGTCGACTGAGTTCAACACGCAACGTATTGAGTGTTTAGAGCTTGAAAACTTGATGGAAACGGCATTCGCAACCGCGGTTGCAGCAAACTTCCGTACAGAGAGTCGTGGAGCGCATGCTCGTTTCGACTTCCCAGATCGTGATGATGAGCAATGGCTATGCCATTCTCTGTACAACCCTGAATCAGAAAGTATGACTAAGCGTGGCGTGAACATGGAACCTATCCATCGTGAAGCATTCCCGCCGAAAGCACGTACGTACTAAGGAGACATGACCATGAAACTGAATTTCTCTTTATACCGTTACAACCCAGATGTGGACCAGAAACCTTACATGAAAGAGTACACCCTAGAGGTGGAAGAAGGTTCTGACATGATGCTTTTGGACGCGCTTATTCTTTTGAAAGAGCAAGATCCAACGATTTCATTCCGTCGCTCATGCCGTGAAGGTGTATGTGGTTCTGATGGTTTGAACATGAATGGTAAAAATGGATTGGCGTGTATCACGCCACTGTCTGCACTTTCTGGCCAAGATAAGATCGTAATTCGCCCACTTCCAGGTTTGCCTGTTGTGCGTGACTTAATCGTAGACATGACTCAGTTCTACGATAACTACGAAAAAGTTAAGCCGTTCTTAGTGTCTGATGGCAATGTGCCACCGGCTCGTGAAAACCTACAAAGCCCTGATGAGCGTGCTCATTTAGATGGTTTGTATGAATGTATTATGTGTGCATGTTGTACGACTTCATGCCCATCATTCTGGTGGAATCCAGATAAGTTCATCGGACCAGCTGGCCTACTTGCAGCATACCGTTGGCTAATAGATAGCCGAGATACGGCGACAGACGAACGTCTGTCCGATCTTGATGATGCATTTAGCGTTTTTCGTTGCCATGGCATAATGAATTGTGTAAGTGTTTGTCCTAAGGGATTAAATCCGACGAAAGCGATTGGTCACATCAAGACCATGCTTGTGAATCGTTCGGTTTAAGTTATATAAAAATTGCCGCCCTAGAAGTTTTGGGGCGGCCTTTTAATAGCTCGGCATAGACCGCAGCAAACGTGAAAACTACTGGTTAAGGGAAAATATGCACAACGGCGTGATGAAGGCATGGCTCGAGTCTTCACACTTGGCTGGCGCCAATGCAACGTACGTAGAAGAACTCTATGAACTGTATCTTAGTGACCCCGATTCGGTAAGTGACGAATGGAGAAGCGTTTTTGAAGAACTGCCTGTGCAAGCTTCAGAAGCGGTGGAACAACCACACTCTCGTGTTCGTGAATACTTCCGTCGACTCGCTCAAGAAACAAAGCATTACAGTGTCCAAGTTAGTGATCCAGATGTCGATGCGAAACAAGTAAAGGTTCTGCAACTTATTAATGCCTATCGATTCCGAGGGCATCAATCAGCAAATCTAGACCCCCTAGGTTTATGGGAAAGAGATACAGTCGCTGAACTGGACCCTTCTTTCCACACTCTTACCGAAGAAGACCTCAACGAGACGTTTAACGTCGGCTCTTACGCCATTGGCCAAGAGACGATGGTGCTTAAAGATCTCTACAAATCTCTAAAGCAAACGTATTGTGGTTCGATTGGTGCTGAATACATGCACATGACTAATACAGAACAAAAGCGTTGGATCCAACAACGTTTAGAGTCTGTATCTGGTCAACCCTCTTTCAATAAAGAAGAAAAGCAAGCTTTCCTAGAAGAGCTAACGGCTGCTGAAGGTCTTGAGCGCTATCTTGGTGCGAAATTCCCAGGCGCAAAACGCTTCTCTTTGGAAGGTGGTGATGCTCTTATCCCAATGACGAAAGAAATCATTCGTCATGCCGGTGGACAAGGCATGCGTGAAGTTGTTGTTGGTATGGCTCACCGTGGTCGTCTAAACATGCTGGTCAATGTGCTTGGTAAAAAGCCACAAGACCTGTTTGACGAATTTGCGGGCAAGCACAGCGATGATTCATGGGGTACTGGTGATGTGAAATACCACCAAGGTTTCTCTGCGGATTTCGCAACCCCAGGCGGCAACGTTCACTTAGCACTTGCATTTAACCCATCTCACTTAGAAATCGTAAACCCGGTAGTTATCGGTTCAGTACGTGCTCGACAAGATCGTCTAGACGATAAAGACGGCAGCCGTGTACTTCCAATTACTATCCACGGTGATTCAGCTATCGCTGGTCAGGGTGTAGTGCAAGAGACGTTTAACATGTCTCAAGCGCGTGGTTTCTGTGTCGGTGGTACGGTTCGTATCGTTGTAAACAACCAAGTTGGTTTTACGACGTCTAACCCTCGCGATACACGTTCTACGATGTACTGTACAGATATCGCGAAGATGGTTCAGGCTCCGATTTTCCACGTTAATTCTGATGATCCAGAAGCGGTTGCGTTCGTAGCGCGTCTTGCATTGGATTACCGTAATACCTTCAAGCGTGATGTTGTTATTGATTTGGTTTGTTACCGTCGCCACGGTCACAACGAAGCCGATGAGCCGAATGCAACACAGCCTTTGATGTACCAAAAAATCAAGAAGCATCCAACACCACGTAAGCTTTACGCTGACGTGCTAATGGAGCGTGGAGAGTTTGGTATTGATACGGCAACTCAACTGGTTAACGAATATCGTGATGCACTTGATCACGGTGAAGTTGTGGTTAAAGAGTGGCGCCCAATGGCACTTCACTCTGTGGACTGGTCTCCTTACCTAGGTCACGACTGGAACATCGAGTGGGACAATAAGATTGATATCGAGCGCCTGAAAGAGCTTGGTACTAAACTTTGCCAATACCCAGACAGCCACAAGCTGCAAAGCCGAGTAAATAAACTGTACAACGATCGAACTGCCATGGTGAATGGTGAGAAACAAGTCGATTGGGGTATGGCTGAAACTCTGGCTTACGCAACACTTGTTGACGACGGTAAGCGTATTCGTATCTCTGGCCAAGATTCAGGTCGTGGTACGTTCTTCCACCGTCACTCAGTCCTGCACAATCAATCAGATGCAAGCACGTATGTTCCTCTTGCGAACATTCATGATAAACAAGGGCCATTCCAAGTGTTTGACTCTGTGTTATCTGAAGAAGCGGTACTCGCATTTGAGTATGGTTATGCGACAGCAGAGCCAAGCGGTCTCACCCTTTGGGAAGCACAATTTGGTGATTTCGCAAACGGTGCACAAGTTGTTATCGACCAATTCATTTCATCAGGTGAGCAAAAGTGGGCACGTCTATGTGGTCTAACTATGTTGCTTCCTCACGGTTATGAAGGCCAAGGCCCGGAGCACTCTTCTGCGCGTCTAGAGCGTTACCTTCAGTTATGTGCTGAACAAAACATGCAGGTTGTTGTTCCTTCAACACCAGCTCAGGTTTACCACATGATTCGCCGTCAGGTTGTTCGACCAATGCGTCGTCCACTGATCGTAATGTCACCTAAGTCATTGCTTCGTCACCCTCTGTGTACATCTTCTCTTGAAGATTTGGCAGAAGGCACGTTCCAACCAGCTATCGCAGAAATTGATGATCTGTCTCCTGAGAACGTAAAACGCGTCGTGTTCTGTTCAGGTAAGGTTTACTTTGACCTGCTTGACCAAAGACGTAAGAACGAGCAAGACGATGTCGCTATTGTACGTATTGAGCAACTTTACCCGTTCCCTTATGAGGACGTGAGAGCTGCCATCGCACAATACACAAATGTAGTCGATTACGTTTGGTGTCAAGAAGAGCCACAAAACCAAGGTGCTTGGTACAGTAGCCAACATAATTTCCGAGCTGCTATCCCAGTGGGTGCTGATATTCAATACGCAGGTCGTCCTGCATCAGCGTCACCAGCTGTTGGCTATATGTCGGTACACTTGAAACAACAAAAGGCGTTAGTTGACGACGCTTTGACCCTACTTAAGAACTAGAAGTAAAAGGAAAATACGCACATGACAATTGAAATTCTGGTTCCAGATTTACCTGAATCTGTGGCTGATGCAACAGTAGCGACTTGGCACAAAAAACCAGGCGAAGCCGTTGCACGTGATGAAGTCATTGTAGACATCGAAACAGATAAAGTAGTTCTAGAAGTACCGGCTCCTGAAGCGGGTGTTCTGGAAGCTATCATCGAAGAAGAGGGTGCTACGGTACTTTCTAAGCAGCTTCTGGCTAAAATTAAGCCTGGTGCTGTCGCTGGTGAACCAACGAAAGACACGACTGAAGATACAGAAGCTTCTCCTGATAAACGCCACAAAGCGGCACTGACAGAAGAAAGCAACGACGCACTAAGCCCTGCTGTTCGTCGTCTTCTTGCTGAACACAACCTACAACCAGCTGACGTTAAAGGCACTGGTGTTGGTGGTCGTATTACTCGTGAAGACATCGATGCACACCTAGCAGCAGCGAAAGCGGCTCCGGCAGCAGCATCTGCACCAGCAGTTGAAGCGCCAGCAGCGGCTCGTAGCCAAAAACGCGTGCCTATGACTCGCCTACGTAAGACAGTTGCAAACCGTCTTCTAGAAGCGAAGAACAGCACAGCGATGCTGACTACTTTCAACGAAGTGAACATGAAGCCAATCATGGATCTTCGTAAGCAGTACAAAGACCAATTCGAGAAGCGTCACGATACGCGTCTTGGTTTCATGTCTTTCTACGTGAAAGCAGTAACAGAAGCACTGAAGCGTTTCCCAGAAGTGAACGCTTCTATCGACGGTACAGATATCGTTTACCACAACTACTTCGACATCAGCATGGCAGTATCAACGCCACGTGGTCTAGTAACTCCAGTACTGAAAGACTGTGACACACTAGGTTTCGCTGACATCGAAAAAGGCATCAAAGAGCTAGCAATCAAAGGCCGTGACGGCAAGCTAACTGTTGATGAGTTGATGGGCGGTAACTTCACTATCACGAACGGTGGTGTATTTGGCTCTCTAATGTCTACGCCAATCATCAACCCGCCTCAAGCGGCAATTTTGGGTATGCACAAAATCCAAGATCGTCCAATGGCTGTTGATGGCAAGGTTGAGATCTTACCAATGATGTACCTAGCGCTTTCTTACGATCACCGCCTAATCGACGGCCGTGAATCCGTTGGCTTCCTAGTAACCATCAAAGAGCTTCTAGAAGATCCAGCGCGTCTGCTATTAGACGTTTAGTATCTCTAAAACGTCTAGTTAACCCGGTTAGCTAGACGTAAAAAGTTTCAAAGGCTAGGCTGCTCAACGTCTGGCCTTCACTTGAACTGTAAAGCCATTAGAAAATGGACAGCAGTTGATTTGAGAAGACCCTACAGACGTACCACAGGAAACTGTGTCGTTATGGAAATAATAATCCCTTAAGGGAAAATAAACGGAATATCAAAATGAATTTGCATGAATACCAAGCCAAACAGCTGTTTGCAGAATTCGGTTTGCCTGTACCAGAAGGTTTCGCATGTGATACTGCACAAGAAGCTTTCGAAGCTGCAGGTCGTATCAGTACAGCCAAGAAAGTCGTTAAGTGTCAAGTACACGCTGGTGGTCGCGGTAAAGCGGGCGGCGTAGAGCTACATGACACCAAAGAAGGCGTTAAAGAGTTTGCACAAAAGTGGCTAGGTAAAAACCTAGTGACTTACCAAACAGACGCTAATGGTCAACCTGTAACAAAGATCCTAGTTGAAGAAGCATCGAACATTGCTAACGAACTTTACCTAGGTGCTGTTGTTGACCGTGCAACGCGCAAAATTGTATTCATGGCGTCAACTGAAGGCGGCGTGGACATTGAGAAAATCGCTGAAGAAACTCCAGAGTTGATTCACCAATCAGCGATCGATCCTCTAGTGGGCCCTCAAGCTTACCAAGGCCGTGAACTTGCGTTCAAACTTGGTCTAGTTGGCGATCAAATTAAACAGTTCGTTAAGATCTTCATGGGTCTTGGCCAAATGTTCTCTCAGTACGACCTAGCTCTACTAGAAATCAACCCGCTTGTAATTACCGGCGAAGGCAACCTGCTTTGTCTAGACGGCAAGATCAACATTGACTCAAACGCAATGTACCGTCAGCCAAAGCTTCGTGAAATGCACGATCCTTCACAAGAAGACGAGCGTGAAGCGCACGCAGCTCAGTGGGAACTGAACTACGTAGCACTTGATGGCAACGTTGGCTGTATGGTTAACGGTGCAGGCCTTGCGATGGGTACGATGGATATCGTAAACCTACACGGCGGCAAACCAGCAAACTTCCTTGATGTAGGCGGCGGCGCGACAAAAGAGCGTGTAGCTGAAGCATTCAAGATCATCCTTTCTGATGACAATGTTAAAGCAGTACTCGTAAACATTTTCGGTGGCATCGTTCGTTGTGACATGATCGCTGAAGGTATTATCGGTGCAGTTAAAGAAGTAGGCGTAACAGTTCCAGTAGTTGTTCGTCTAGAAGGTACAAACGCAGACCTAGGTCGCGAAGTACTTGCTAATTCTGATGTTGATATCATTGCTGCTGTATCTCTAACAGATGCTGCTCAGAAAGTTGTTGCTGCTGCGGAGGCTAAATAATGTCTGTATTAATTAACAAAGACACTAAAGTAATCTGTCAGGGTTTCACTGGCGGTCAAGGTACATTCCACTCAGACCAAGCTATCGCATACGGTACGCAAATGGTTGGTGGTGTTTCACCTGGTAAAGGTGGTCAAACTCACCTAGGCCTTCCAGTATTCAACACAGTACGTGAAGCAGTAGAAGCGACTGGTGCAACAGCAACAGTTATCTACGTACCAGCACCTTTCTGTAAAGATGCAATCCTAGAAGCGATTGATGCAGGTATCGAACTGATCGTAACAATCACTGAAGGTATCCCTACTACAGACATGATCGACGTTAAAGTGAAGCTAGAAGAAACTGGCGTTCGCATGATCGGTCCTAACTGTCCAGGTCTTATCACTCCAGACGAGTGTAAGATTGGTATCATGCCTGGCCATATCCACAAGAAGGGTAAAGTAGGTATCGTATCTCGTTCAGGAACTCTGACGTACGAAGCAGTTAAACAAACAACAGATGAAGGCTTTGGTCAGTCTACATGTGTTGGTATCGGTGGTGACCCTATTCCAGGTTCAAACTTCATTGATATCCTAAAACTTTTCCAAGAAGACCCAGAGACTGAAGCAATCGTAATGATTGGTGAGATCGGTGGTACTGCGGAAGAAGAAGCGGCTGAGTTCATCAAAGCAAACGTAACTAAGCCAGTTGTATCTTACATCGCTGGTGTTACTGCTCCTCCGGGTAAACGTATGGGCCACGCAGGCGCAATCATCTCTGGCGGTAAAGGTACTGCTGAAGATAAATTCGCAGCACTGGAAGCAGCAGGCGTTAAGACTGTTAAGTCTCTTGCTGACATCGGTAAAGGCCTACGTGAAATCACGGGTTGGTAATCAGCAGGCTTTTATCGATGAGATAGAAGTTAACTGAATGATATTAAAAAGGCTTGGTCACTGACCAAGCCTTTTTAATATGTTTTCAATGATACGAGATACGAGATCGTACTGATAAGTGTTAAGCTCGGCTTCTAACCATTTGAGATAACATAAACATTGCCGCAGCACTGATAACAACAGAAGGGCCGGCCGGTGTGTCATAGAACCAAGACAAGCTCAATCCTCCGAACACAGCGATAGAACCAATTACCGATGCAAGGAATGCCATTTGTTCGGGTGTATTGGCGAATTTTCTTGCCGTTGCTGCCGGAATGATAAGTAGTGAGGTCATGATTAACGCACCAACAAACTTCATACCTACCGCAATCACGATCCCAACCAATAGCATCAAAATAAGACGCATTAAATCAATGTTGATGCCATCAACCGCTGCGAGATCTTCGTTAACGGTCGTCGACAATAGTGGTCGCCAAAAGATAGCAAGTACCACTCCAATCACGGCAGCACCCGCATAGATGAATACCAAATCTGTCGGAGACACTGCAAGCAAGTCACCAAATAGGTAGCTCATTAGGTCAACGCGAACGTTATCTAAGAAACTCACGGCGACAAGACCCAAAGACAGAGCGCTGTGCGCCAAAATACCGAGTAGGGTATCGGTCGCGACCAGCTTTTGTTTTTGTAAAGTCACTAGCAACACAGCTAGCATCAAACAACAAATCAGCAGCGCGAAATACAAGTTAATGTTGAACAGAAAGCCAAGTGCTAAGCCCATCAAAGAAGCGTGAGCAAGCGTGTCACCAAAGTAAGCCATCTTGCGCCACACCACGAATGAACCTAGTGGCCCCGCGATTAGAGCAATGCCCAAGCCAGCTAAAATAGAGGGAAGAAGAAACTCAAGCATTAGTGGTGTCCGTGTTTATGGTTTGAACATTCATGCACGTCGCCTTCGACAGGCTGTCCTGCGAGATCATGATGGTGATGTTCGTGTTGGTGGTGATAAAAGGCTAAGGTCTCTTGGGTCGCGGTGCCAAAAAGTGCGATATAAGAGGGGTGGTGTTTGATGTCTGCCGGTGCGCCTGAACAGCAGATATGGTGATGCAAACAGATAACATCGTCTGTTTTTGCCATCACTAAATGCAGATCGTGTGAAACCATAAATACGGCACAACCAAAACGGTGGCGAATGGTATCGATCAGGTCGTACAGGTCTATTTGGCCTTGTACATCAACACCTTGTGCGGGTTCATCAAGAACCAGTAGATCGGGTCTTCTTAGCAATGAACGAGCAATTAGCACACGTTGGTTTTCACCGCCAGATAGTTGGTGCATGTTGCTCTTTTGTAGATGTTCAGCACCAACGAGCTTCAATGCTTCAAGGATCTCTTGCTGACTGAACTTACCAGTGAGCTTTAGAAAACGTTCTACATTGAGCGGTAGTGAATCATTGAGCTTTAATTTTTGTGGTACATAGCCAATTTTCAGTTTTTTAGCTTTTGTTATTGTGCCTGAAAATTTGGTCTGTAAACCTAATACCACTTTTACTAATGTCGACTTTCCTGCACCGTTTGGCCCAATCAGGGTGGTGATTCTGCCGCGCTCTAAATTTAGAGATATGTTATCTAGAACTTTTCGACCGTCAAATTCGACGCTCACAGAATCTAGTTGGATTAAATTATCCATGAATAGAACTCATTTGCAATTCGCTAATGTTATAATGTAACATTTACCTCAAGCCTAAGCTACTTTTCTATTAACGAGGAATTATGTCACGTTCATCTTTTATACTTGCTACTTTGCTTTTAGCGCCAAGTGTTGCAAGTGCCAATACTATTCTAACAAGCTTCAAACCAATTCAAATGATTGTGACAGAATTAACGCAGGGCGTTAGTGAACCTGATGTGTTGATGAACAGCAATGCTTCGCCGCACGATTATGCGCTTAAGCCATCGGATGTCAAAAAAGTTCATAGTGCCGATATGGTGATCTGGTTTGGCCCTGACCTAGAAGCTTTTTTGACCAAGGTGATTGGTTCTAAAGAAAACGTTATCAAGATCAGTGAGATTCCGGGGATTAACTTGAGAGAGTTTGGACATGAAGACCACGATGCTCATGAAGGGCACAACCATGGTAGTCATGACCCGCATTTTTGGTTGGGTATCGATCAAGTCGAGGTCGCGGCAAAATATATCTCAGCTAAGCTAATTGAGTCAGACTCTGATAACGCCATGGCGTATCAAGAGAATCTAGATTCATTCTTGATTGCTTTGAAAGAGAAACAGCAGGCGATTCATGAACAACTCGCGCCAGTGAAAGACAAAGGCTACTACGTATTCCATGACGCGTATGGCTACTTCGAACAAGAATTTAAGTTGAATAATCTAGGTCACTTTACGGTTAGCCCTGAGCGTAAACCTGGCGCAAAAAGTCTGATAGCTATCAAGAAGACTTTGGTGCGTGAAAATGTTCAATGCGTATTTTCAGAGCCTCAATTTACACCAGCGGTGATTGAATCAGTGACTCGTGGAAGTAACGCTAAACAAGGACAACTTGATCCTGTCGGTTCGCAGGTTGAAGTGAAGAGTGGAAGCTATTTTGATTTTCTTCAGCAGCTTACAGATAGTTACACAAGTTGCTTGAGTGGAATGTAATCAATATCGAGTATTCTTTACGACACTTTGTTCTCGTTAATTGATGAATCATGCCGCTTTTTGCGGCATTTTCGTGACCGCTAAGATAAAACCTTCCAACAAATATCAAACCTCCTTTCTCCTTTGTCAATTTCAGCTAAAATAGAAAGATAATAATAAGCACAAAAAAACTCACTTTTTGGTTAATCAGCAACAAGCGTTGTGAGAACCAATATTTCATGTGTTGTTGCTGTTCAGGATTAAAAGTTGTATCGAATTATTTTCAAAATGTTCATCTTAATGAGCATTTCATTTAGCGTTCTTGCGGTAAATACATCACCCTCCGTTTTCTACCCTTTGCCCGTTCAAGCACAAGGGAACTTCCTTGCGGCAAAAAATCTGTACTTAGGTGAAGGTGGCGGACTCTGGGTTCATGATGTGCATGGAAAAATACTTTTTTATGATGGCAGAACCCTATTCCCTCGAAAAGGTAGCCTTTTGCAATTTTCTTCAGAGAAAGTCGCGTTTCTTAACGATGAGTTTTGGACTTTCTTTGATAATGAGGTGTACCGACATAGCCCAGGAATCGGCAACGCACTTGCATTTAGTTTAAGCCCAGGGGCTGAGATCGCGAATATCGGTGCTTCCGGTGATTATATTTGGGTTACAGATGGCAGTAATTTCTATACGTACAATACTCAATCTTTAGAATTTAGCACTTACTCGCTTCTAAAATTGTATCGGCATAACAATAGCAGCGATATTGCGATTAACGATGCTGAGCGGGTGCTGTCAAAATGGGTGCTTGCGACCAGTTCCGGAGTGTACCTTTCTGATAGCCAAGAATTTACTCATATCGGTGCATCAGAAAAAAATCATATAGAGACGCTGTATTTTTCGATGGCAAGACGTGAGTTAGTCATTGGTACATTGAATGGTGCAGTGATTATAGATCTTGCAAATCCTAAGAAAGAAAGGTGGGTGCGTGGTTCGCATGTTCTTTCTCTCGCTGAAACAACCGATCAATACTGGATTGGGACTGAGCATGGTCTTATCAGCTACAACTTTATTACAGGGAAAATTACACGATTTGAACAAGCCGATAATCAAGACTTTTCGTTACCGGGTGAAAAAATATATTCGTTAATTAACGACCATGCTGGTGGAATGTGGGTCGCGACCAATAACGGAATTCGATACTTTTCACTGTTCAGCAGGACATTCTCAAGAACGCCATTAACGGGAATGGGGATGCATTCGAGTAGTGTGGTGATAAACAAAGTACAGCTTGTTCGCGATCAACTGTCTTGGGTTGCTTCTTCCAGGGGGCTCTATTTGGTTGATTCTCAAAGTGAAGATAACCCCGTTCGTGTTTACTCTAACCCAGTACAGGATTTTGAGATCTTTGGTTCTTCAATTTGGTTGGCGACTGCAGAAGGTATTCTTAGTTTCAATACTGATACGTTAGAGGCTGAAAAGGTCGATCTACCAAGAGCGATTGAAGGTGTACCCGTTGAAAACTTTGCATTTGAAGCGGATAACATGCTTTGGATGACCTCGGGACAAAACCTTTATTCGTTATCTATCGAAACCAATAAGTTGACCAGTTATGGCACCGACTGGTTAGTTGATAAATTTTTGCCAGCAAAGATCACCGCTCTCAATATAGGTTTACAAGGTCGTATTTATGTTGGTACTGATCACGGATTCTACTCTTTTCTTGATGAGAGAATTAGCTTTAGTCATTCAAGCGAACGGCTTGGCAAAGTGGTCGATATTGAAAAAGCAAAAGATGGATCCCAGTGGTTTGCGAGTAGCTATGGTGTGTATCGAATCCCTAATAACAGTTCTATTATTCAAGAGGTCACTCTTGTTGAGGAAAATATCAGTCCTAAATGTTTAATTAGCGATGATAATGGGATGTGGTTAGGCTCTTCGAAAGGTATTAGCTATTACGGATTGGATGGTCAACTGCATAAACATATCGGCTCACCATTTGGCTTGATCACCAATGAATTGGCTGCAGGTGCGTGTGCTCTGTTTTACAGCGAAGGTAGCCAGTCTACTAGGCTTATCTTCGGCTCAAGATATGGCGTGGTGAGTGCATTAGCTAATGAGCTATTGGTATCAACAACACCTCATAGCCGTGCATTGCTGAGCAAGATAAGTGTCGACCATCAGATAGTATCACTTGGTGGCAAGACGGCTGATTTAGATGAAATTCCTTATGGCTCATCAATCGGTTTTAAGATTGGAATTTTACCAGCGACATACACGCCTGCAATGGAGTATCGACTAAGCGACAATGAACCTTGGAGTGAGTTTGAAGGGGGGGTACTAACACTCGATCACCTTCTTCCTGGGGACTATACGTTGGAAGTGAAACCCGTTAAGGACTCCCATTATCGCTTTACGTCAACGAACCAAAGCTTCTCTATTGCGGAACCTTGGTATCTGAGTAATTGGGCAGCAGCAAGCTCTCTTATATTACTTATCTGTGTAGTGACTGCTTTGGTTTTTTGGCGATCACGTTACGTTACTTTCGCCAACAGGCACTTAAAGGCGCAAGTTGCATTAAAGACAGATCAACTGAGGCATCAAAGCCGAATACTACTAACGACTAATCAACAGCTTAAAAAACAGTTGTCAGTTAAGAGTGCTCTTGTCACACATACTGCTAATGAACTCTCTTCTGAAGTTAATCATATCGCAGCTATGATCCCAAATTGGAATGATGAACAAGGTAAGTCGCCAATATTGACATTGAAAAATGGCTTGGCTCAGTTGAGTAACACGCCACAAGGGAAGGGAAAGGTTTGTTACGATATAATTTTAATCTTAGAAGCTGTACTCAAAGCTTGGCAGGACGATTTAGCCAAAGCCGGTATTGAACTGGATATTAAAGTTGAAACTAAACAACGACATGTATCCTTGCTGTATTTTAATCTTGATATTATTTTCAACAGTCTAGTCGCTAGCATCATTAAGAGAAATTTTAAGTCACAGAGTATGGTGGTATTGGTTGAAGAGGTTAAAGAGCACCTTGTTGTGACGATTCGAGACCATGGAATGCCTTTCCCAAAATTGACTTCAAGCATTAATGACAATACTGGAAAGTCGACCGACCTAAACATCGAAAAGTTGCCATTATTGATGAACCAGAGCGGTGGTGAACTGAATGCTTTTGTCTCGGACTCTCAAAATAAGGTTCAGCTTTCGTGGCCAATTGAGTACCAAGTGCTCGATAATCTTGAAGCCAGCACAATTGAACAGATTGAAACCATTAAGCTTGCCGCTTCAACGCCAGAGCAGCAAAAACTGACAGCGGAACAAGAGTGGAAGAACAGAGTGTCGCAGCTTGTGAGTGAAAACTACGCTGATGCCGAGTTCAGTACTGCAACTGCTGCTAAGTATTTGTTTATGTCTGAGAGAAGCTTACAGAGACGTTTTAAATCGGCTTACAACAAGACCTTTAAAGAGCATTTGAATGAAGTGCGTTTAGAGCATGCGTGCGAGCGGCTACTTGCGGGAGAGAGGATTTCAGACGTCGCGTTTGATTCTGGTTTCAATGACCCTTCCTATTTCAGTCAAAGGTTTAAACATCACTTTGGCATGTCGCCATCTAAGTTTGCTGAAAACAACGAAGAGCAGTGAACTAGGGACGTCCAGTTACAACATAGATAAAGATACTTTGAGCCTCGACATTCGTGTTGGGGCTTTTTTATGCTTCTACGAGATACGAGATACGAG
>NZ_JBFRKT010000027.1:84341-183114 GCF_041469545.1 Vibrio sp. 10N.286.49.C3 | reverse complement strand
GATAATGAATTGACTGTGCCAAGCCCTAAGACTTGATTGGTCACTCAGTTCATTGAAACCAAAGTTGATTCCGAAGAATCTGTTTTACTTCTCTTAATAAAAAGGGAAGATAAAACGTTTTGATATTCATCAACGAGTGCCCACACAGATTGATAGGTTTAAATTGTTAAAGAGCTTCACTTGTTGAGCGTTCCTTTTAGTAAGGAGCCTCTCTAAGTGGACGGCCATTCTAGCGAATTGGGTTCCAGAGTCAAACACTTTTTCCAGCTAATTTTCAAAGCATCTTAAATGCTTAATGTCGTCTCGTTACTTAGTTCAAACCGCTTGGTTATCCCTAGCAACGGAGGCGCATTATAGAGAGAATCCCCCTTTGCACAAGACCAAAAACGGAAAAAAATCGCCACAGGCGATCGTTCGGACACTATTCACACAAAGCGTTCAAAATAGGTACGATTACGTCTTAATTTCGACTAATCGTACCTATCGTTCTTACCTTTATTATTGGTGAGCAATAATTCGGTCGTTATTCACTAATAGCTGCACTTTCTTATCCGGATTGATTTTCCCTGCAAGTATCGCTTTCGCTAATGGGTTCTCTACTGTTTGTTGAATTGCTCTTTTAAGAGGCCTTGCACCATATACAGGGTCAAAACCAACTTGAGAGATTAGCTTGAGCGCTTTTTCTGAAACTTCGAGTTCATAACCATTGTCTTCCATTCGCTTTTTCAAATGATCAAGCTGAATAGCGGCAATTGACTCGATGTGCTCTTGGCCTAATGGATGAAACACGACACTTTCATCAACTCGATTCAAAAACTCAGGTCGGAAATGTTTACCCACCACTTCCATAACCTCATTTTTAATCCCTTGGTAATCCAATGTATTAAAGTTCTCTTGAATACGAGTTGAACCTAAGTTCGATGTCATGATTACCACGGTATTTCTAAAATCAACCGTACGACCTTGTCCGTCAGTTAATCGCCCATCATCTAAAACTTGCAATAGAATATTGAAAACATCTGGGTGAGCTTTCTCTACCTCATCAAGCAGAATGACAGAATAAGGTTTTCGACGAACAGCTTCGGTTAAGTACCCACCTTCTTCATAACCCACATAACCAGGGGGCGCACCAACTAAACGAGCAACAGAGTGTTTTTCCATAAACTCAGACATATCGATACGAACCATCGCATCTTCACTATCGAACATAAAGTTAGCTAATGTTTTACACAGTTCCGTTTTACCGACACCTGTTGGCCCTAAGAACAAGAACGAACCAATCGGCTTATTCGGATCAGACAAACCAGCACGGCTACGACGAATCGCATTCGATACCACTTCGACCGCTTCCGCTTGACCGATAACCCGCTTATGCAGAACACCTTCCATTTTCAGAAGCTTCTCCTTTTCTGCTTCTAGCATTTTAGAAACAGGAATACCGGTTTGCTTTGAAAGGACATCGGCGATCTCAGCGTCGGTCACCTTATTACGTAATAAGGTCATTTCTTGCATTTCAGCTTGAGTCGCGAGATCTAACTGCTTCTCCAATTCTGGGATTCGACCATATTGCAATTCAGACATACGGTTAAGGTCACCAGCGCGTCGTGCAAAATCCATATCCATTCGAGCTTGTTCTAGCTCTGATTTAATATGTTGCGTACCAGACAGCGCCGCTTTTTCAGCGTTCCAAACTTCTTCAAGTTCTGCGAAATCTCGTTCTTTCTCAGAAAGTTCGCTTTGTAGCGTGCGCAGGCGTTTTTCACTGGCCTCATCATTTTCATTCGTCAAAGCTTGCTGTTCGATCTTCAATTGAATGATTTTGCGCTCTAACTTATCCAATGACTCGGGCTTTGAATCTATCTGCATTCGAATACTCGAAGCCGCTTCATCAATGAGATCAATCGCCTTATCTGGTAACTGACGATCTGAAACGTACCGGTGAGATAACGTTGCCGCCGCTACGATAGCAGGATCGGTAATTTCTACATGATGGTGGAGTTCATAGCGCTCTTTCAAACCACGAAGAATCGCTACCGTGTCTTCAACAGTGGGTTCATCCACGATCACTTTTTGGAATCGACGCTCCAAAGCCGGGTCTTTCTCTATATATTGTCGGTATTCATCGAGCGTTGTTGCGCCGACACAATGCAGTTCACCACGAGCTAATGCTGGTTTCAGCATGTTACCCGCATCCATAGAACCTTCGCCTTTACCTGCGCCGACCATAGTATGAATTTCATCGATAAAGAGAATGACATTGCCTTCTTCTTTCGATAATTCATTAAGCACTGATTTTAGACGCTCTTCGAATTCACCACGATACTTAGCACCTGCGACCAATGAACCCATATCCAATGAAAGAACTCGTCGGCCTCTTAAGCCTTCAGGAACTTCATTATTGATAATACGCTGAGCCAAACCTTCGACAATCGCAGTTTTACCCACACCGGGTTGACCGATAATGACAGGGTTGTTCTTAGTACGACGTTGAAGGACTTGGATCGTGCGACGAATTTCATCATCACGACCAATCACAGGATCTAGCTTGCCTTGCTCAGCTCGCTCGGTCAGATCAATGGTGAACTTCTCTAAAGCTTGGCGTCTATCTTCCGCATTCGGGTCATCAACCTTTTGACCACCACGAACTTGCTCGATAGCTTGAGATAGTTTTTGCTCGGTCAGGCCTAGTTCTTTAAGTAAGTTACCCAAAGGCCCTTTGTCTTCAATGGCAGCGAGTAGGAATACTTCTGAAGATATGTAACTGTCTTGCCGCTTTTGTGCGACCTTGTCACATAGGTTGAATAGCGTTCCCATTGCGTTAGAAAGCTGAACATCACCACCGATACCGCTTACTTTCGGCACTCGGTCTAATATTTCGCTCAATTTAGAACGCAATTGAACAACGTCAATATTCAACATAGTGAGCAATGGACGAATCGCACTGCCATCTTGATTAAGCAAAGACACCATTAGGTGTACAGGTTCTATATATTGGTGATCACGACCTAATGCGAGCGACTGAGCATCAGATATCGCAATTTGGAATTTACTAGTGAATCGATCGAGACGCATGCCAACCTTCCTACTCTTTAGATATGTTTATCTTATGGTTAGAAGATGGATACGGTAACGCAGATTTTCAAGGGATAAGGATGAAGAATAGAGCTGATATGAAAATATAAATGAACTGGATGAGTGGTTATGCTAGTCAGAGATTACTCTAACCAAATAAATGTTGCCTGACGCCCAGTAATACCATCACGACGATAAGAATAGAAAGCATCTGAATCTGCGTATGTACATAGATTCGAATCTGTCACCGAAGTCACGCCAACTTTCATTAATCGTTGAGTCGCAAGTTGAGACATATTTGCTAACCACTTGCCGGGTTCAGATTTAGCTTTAAATGCTAATTTCGCTTGAGGGTCAAAACGAGCAAAAGCGTCCAACACATCGTTGCCAACCTCAAACGCATCTTTACCAATAGCAGGACCAAGCCAAGCAATGATCTGATTATCTGAATCTAGGTTTGAAAACTTTGCGACGGCATTTTCAAGAATGCCACCAGCAAGACCACGCCAACCCGCATGAACGGCAGCAACTTGAGTGCCTTTGGTATCGGTAAGGATGACCGGTAAGCAATCGGCTGTCATCGCAGAACACACAACACCCTTTGCAGTGGTAAATGCACCATCCGCATCAAGCACATTCGCCACAGGTTCTAAAACCGTAACGACATCCGTTGAGTGAGTTTGATTTAGCCATACTGGAGCCGTGGGCATCTTAGATTGTTGCTTTAGCCATGTTCGATTACTTTCAACAAGTAAAGCATCATCCCCAACATGCATACCAAGGTTTAACCCTTGATAAGCACCTGTAGAACAACCATCAAAACGAGTCGAAGCAAATGCTTTCACGTTTTTTGGTGCATTCCAGTCAGGGATGATCATTGACACGATTAAATGTCGTCTTCTATGTTTTCGCGAGCATCAACACGCAACGCTTCAGCCATTACAACCATGTCATTTGGCACAGGTGCGTGGAACTCTACCTCTTCACCAGTAATCGGGTGAACAAACTTCAGCATAACCGCGTGTAACGCTTGGCGATCAAAAGAACGAATCATTGTTGTTAGCTCTTCAGATGCACCTTTTGGAATACGAGCACGACCACCGTACGCAATATCACCTAACAGCGGGTGCTGAAGGTATGACATGTGAACACGGATTTGGTGAGTACGACCCGTTTCTAGGCGCAGACGAATACGAGTATGTTCGCGGAAGTGCTCAGCAACACGGTAGTGAGTTACCGCAGGCTTACCCAATTCATTAACGTCCATTAACGTACGCTTAGTTGCATGACGGCTAATGCCTTTCTCAACCACACCACCCGCTGTCATTTTACCAATAGCAATTGCTTCATATTCACGAGTAATACGACGTTTAGCAAGAGCTCGTACAAGGCGAGTTTGAGCTGGAACCGTTTTAGCCACAACCATAAGACCAGTTGTGTCTTTATCAAGACGGTGCACAATACCCGCACGAGGTACTTCAGCAATCTGAGGGTAATGGAAAAGCAATGCGTTTAGTATGGTTCCATCCGGCGTACCTGCACCTGGGTGTACAACCAGATCGCGAGGTTTATTGATAACCAATAAATCATCATCTTCATAGACAATGTCTAACGGAATATCTTGTGCTTCCCAGCGCTCTTCATCCGCAAGCTCTGCTTGTAAGATGATCGCTTCACCGCCCAAAACTATGGTGCGCGGTTTAGTGATAACTTCGCCATCCACTTGGATTTTGCCGTCAAGAAGCCACTCTTTAATACGAGAGCGAGAAAAATCGGTAAATAGTTCAGCGACAGCTTGGTCTAAACGTTGACCTAACTGGCTGCTTTTTACTGTGTCTGTTAATGTTATCTGCTGAGCCATATCGAACTTTTTTAAAAACCGTGAGACTAATACCCATTAGTATGGATAAAATAGAATAATTGCATCATTGTATCTGTTACTGGTTAGAAAGTAACGGAAGCTTACGAAATATTTAATTCAAGGAATCGACGCCTGACATGAAACACCTTACTTTAACGGGTCTATTAGCCGTATCACTCTTAGTTGGTTGTTCAAGTAGTGAAGAAATAGTACCGGATGTACCGCCATCGGTTCTTTACTCTGACGCCCAAGAATCACTGCAGAGTGGTAGCTGGCTTTCTGCAATCGAAAAGCTAGAAGCCTTAGACTCACGTTACCCATTCGGCGCCTATTCTGAACAAGTACAACTGGATCTGATTTACGCTTACTACAAAAATGATGACTTGGCGCTTGGCCTTGCGACTATTTCGCGATTCCTACGCTTAAACCCTACTCATGAAAAACAGGATTGGGTTCTTTACATGCGCGGTTTAACGCATATGGCACAAGACCGAAACTTCATGCATGATATTTTTAATATCGATCGTAGCGACCGAGACCCAGAACCTGTGAAACTTGCATTTGCTGATTTCAAACGACTGTTAGAACGTTTCCCAGCAAGCCCATACGCTGAAGATGCACAAAAACGCATGTTCGCACTGAAAAACCGCCTCGCGGAGTATGACTTAGCAACCGCTGATTTCTACCTGCGTCGTGAAGCTTGGATTGCAGCTATAAACAGAACACAAGAGTTGCAGAAGACTTACCCTGACACCATTGCTGCACGTAAGTCTTTAGACATTCAATTAGAAGCTTATGAACAACTAGGCTTAGAAGACGCAGTGTTACGAACAGAAAAGTTAATCGAGCTCAATCCACTGCCTTAGTCAGCGAATCACACTCGTCGTTAACTAAAACAATCACTTCAAAATCGCGCTAATTTGTTAGCGCGATTTTTTTTGAACTTCGTCTGGTAAACTTGATGAATGGCAACATAAGCAGTATCTTCAATAGATAACTTTTAACAAAACATCAACATGGAGTGTGGATGTGAGCAGGATGTTATTATTTATCTGGATCGGGTTATTTAGCCAACTTTCCAACGCATTAGAACTGTCCCCATTGAGCAATCAACCTTACATGGGAGACTTAGATGTACTCAAAACAAAAGGAACAGTGAGAGTATTGGTTTCGGCTGATCTGGGCTTTTACTACATAGAAGATGGCAAGCCAAAAGGTATTGTGGCAGAAATGCTCTACCACTTTGAGAAAAGTCTTCGTAAGAAGCACCCCTATCTCAACGTTCAAATCATCCCCGTGCAACGAGATGATCTACTCCCCTCGTTAGAATCTGGTTACGGTGATGTCGCTGTCGCCAACCTAACGATCACCGACAAGCGGTTAAGTGTCATCGATTTTTCCGATCCAATGATCAAAGATGGGAAAGAACTGATTATCACCGGAAAAAATTCTGCCCCTATCACCGAAATCAAGCAATTGAGTGGTCAAGAGGTCTGGATCCGAGCTAGCTCAAGTTACTTCGAGAGTGTTCAAAGAGTCAACAAAGAGCTTAACGCACTAGGTTTACCACCACTGCATGTCCACTTTATCGAAGAATCATTGCAAGACTACGAGCTGATAGAACTGGTTAATCAGGGTTATATACAAGGTACAGTTCTAGATAGCCACAAAGCTAAGCTCTGGCTCGATGTTATGGAAAACATTCAGGTACACACTGAGTTGCCGCTGCGTGAAAATGGTCAAATTGCTTGGGCACTGAGAAAAGACAGCCCTCAGCTAAAGAAAGAGATCAACAAATACGTAAAGACCGCACGAACAGGAACTCTACTTGGGAACGTTATCTATAATAAATACATCGACAACACTCGTTGGTTAGGACGAGCACTCAACCCAAATAAAGTAGACCGAGTGGCAAAACTGGCAGATGTCTTTGAAAAATATTCGAATGAATACGAATTCGACCCTTTGATGATGTCAGCTCAAGGTTTCCAAGAGTCTGGACTTGATCAAAGCAGGGTTTCTCACCGAGGCGCCATCGGTGTAATGCAGGTGTTGCCAAGTACCGCCAAAGACAAAAACGTCAATATAAAAAACATACATAAGGTGGATAACAACATCCATGCTGGTGTGAAATATATGCGCTTTATCAAAGACCGATATTTTGACGATCCAGCGATATCGCCTGACAATCAAATCTACTTCACTTTAGCTTCTTACAATGCAGGCCCCGCTAAGATAAGAAAGATGCGGAACATTGCTAAAAAAAAGGGTTATAACCCAAATATCTGGTTTAAAAACGTGGAAATCATCACTCGTAAGTACGTGAGTAAAGAACCCGTAACCTATGTCGCCAACATCAATCGTTACTTCGTCATTTACAAACAATTGCAAGCAATCAATGCCATCCGAGAGGACGGTACAGCAAGATTACTGAACACTAACGATTAACTTCGCCCTTAACATCAGAGCTTGAGGAACAAAGGTGTTACATAAGGTTAAAAACATAAAAGCCGCATAAGAAAACTTATGCGGCTTTTGTTTATCTAATTCTGAAGAAGCTTACGCAGAGAGCTACATCATGATACCTATATCACAAAACACTATTGAGTAAATTTCAATCAAGCACTTTCTATAGGCTGTAGTCCGCCCCTAAAAACTGGTTTAATTTTTAGCGAAGCCTTGCCTCCAACTTATCGTTTTTCATAGGGATAACAAGTATTTTTCGACAAAAAGATATCAAGACTTGCGTGAGATCACATTTGATTTTAATGCTTATCCCACCCAACCAAAACAAGATCTAAATCACATTCTTTATTCCTAAAAGTCGTAATCTGAAGTTAACCCATGAGGGATACAACAGAGGAAAACTTCTATGAAAATGAACATCACTGGTAAAAATATCGACATTACCTCTGCAATCCGTGATCACATAGAAAGCAAATTTAAGAAGCTGGATAAATGGCAAGTAGACATCATTGGCTGCCAAGCGAGCTTTAGCGAAGAACCAAATAAAAAGAAAAAATTTGAAGCCGTTCTAACGGTACCAAAAGGCCAACTTGTTGCTTCATCAATTCATGACGACCTCTACGTAGCTATTAACGAAGTAGAACAAAAACTAGAGCGTCAACTCAACAAGCTGCGCCATAAACCAGAAGCGCGCCGCGCTGAAAAGCCTGAAATCGAAGAGCTAGAAGCTGAAGTAGAATAAGGAAATATGACAGATTAAAAAATAGCGCCTCAGGGCGCTATTTTTTTGCTTGACGCTCGTAGCTCGCTTGCTTATTGTGTTTAAACATTCATAAAACAATCACTTTTTATGCACTCTCACTCTTTGTTTATTTTTGACTTCTTTTTTCTTCCGTAAATCGGAGGCTAAGTCGTTTTAGAAAAACAAGTCAAAAACGAACAAGAAGCCTCCCACACTAGGGGGGCTTTTTTATAAGGACACATTTATGACTGACCGAACAATTTCACTAGATGATATCCGCCTTCGTCTCAATGATTTAGACGACGAACTCCTAAAATTACTTTCAGAGCGTCGTAAGCTGAGTATCGAAGTCGCTAAAAGCAAGGTAGAAACGTCAAAACCCGTTCGTGATGCAGTACGAGAGCAACAACTACTAGTCAAATTGATCAACAACGGTAAAGATAAATACGAGCTTGATGCGCAGTACATTACTAAGTTGTTTCATACCATCATTGAAGATTCGGTTCTGCTGCAACAGTCATACCTGCAAAACCTTGCGAATCCACAAAGCCGTAAACCACTAGCTCGCGTTGCATTCTTAGGTTCTAAGGGATCGTATTCTCACCTTGCGAGCCGTGAATACTTCAGCCGCAAGAATATGGAATTGATTGAGCTGAACTGTAATCACTTCAAAGAAGTCGCATCGACTGTAGAATCGGGCCATGCCGACTACGGTGTACTGCCGATTGAAAATACCAGTTCAGGGTCAATTAACGAAGTCTACGATCTGCTACAACACACAACGCTTTACATCGTTGGTGAACTTTCTCAACCGATTGAACACTGCCTTGTCGCGAAAAATGATATTCGTTTAGAAGACATTAAAACGCTCTATTCGCACCCACAACCTCATCAACAATGCAGTGAGTTTTTAAGCCGCCTTAAAGATGTCAGCCTTGAATCTTGTGCAAGCACAGCTGATGCTATGAAAAAGGTAAAAGATCTAGACGGTGATGATGTGGCAGCGATTGGTAATGCATCGAGCGGCAAGCTTTATGGACTTCAACCAATCCAAGGCAACATTGCAAATCAAACTGAGAACCACACTCGTTTCATCGTGGTCGCTCGTAAGCCTGTTGAAGTATCGACTCAGATCCCAGCTAAGACGACACTCATCATGTCGACTTCTCAAGAAGCCGGTTCTTTGGTTGAAACACTGCTGATTCTGCAACGCTTAGGTATTAACATGACCAAGCTGGAATCTCGTCCTATCATGGGTAACCCTTGGGAAGAGATGTTCTATGTGGATTTAGAAGCACACTTAGATTCAGATAATATGCAGCAAGCGATAACGGAACTAACAGCCATAACTCGTCACCTAAAAGTGTTAGGTTGTTACCCAAGTGAGAACATTAAGGCTACTCAGGTTAAGTTGTCTTAACTTTTTATTATCTGTTCCCCCATTTTAACTGCTATAAGCTTTTCACTAATACAAGCATTTGGCCTACTGCAGGCCAAATGCTAAAAGAAAGTAACTAATGGAATAAAACTCGAACTAAGGAATACGCAAAGTCTGTATACTTAAAAAGGAATTGGTTGTGTTACTGATTCTCACTCCTATCCACTTCAATCATCCCCACCGTACTTACTTAAACACTCATTACTGATAATTTAATCATTAAATACAAAAACTTAAAACCCAAACAAAACTCTTCAAACACAATATAATCGATGGCAAGAACTCTCGAAATAACATAAACTTGCGCGCTAAAATTTATAAACCATGTTGTGAATAACCATGAAGCTAAGTACTAAAATATTACTTGTGATTGCCCCCGTAATACTGTTCAGTACAGCGGCTTCTAGCTATATCATCTATTCCACGCAAAAAAACAGCTTTATCAAACGTGAAGACAATGCACTGCAATTAAGCATGGAAAAATTAGCAGGCTATTTTCAACAGTCTCGTTCTTTCCTCAACAATTACTCCTACACCCTCACCAATAGTGACCTGGTTAAGCGTTATTTTATGGTTGATGAAAATGTCGACCACCAACGTGAACTGACTGATAACCTAAACGAAACGATTAAGTTACTGCAAGATGGTAACGACAGTTTTACAAGGGTCGCGTTGCTTGATAGCGATCGAGCTCTTAAATATTACGCTGACAATACCAATGATCCTTTCGCAAAAATGGATCCCAAGATATTAGAGTTCATTGAGCATCAATATCAAAAAACGTTAGCAACTTCGAGTACGGACTACATACAGAATTCCCAAGGTGAAGGGGTATTAGTTCATTATGATGTTATTGATAAAAAAGCAGTTTCGACACCAATAAACGATCCACCCAACAATGTGTTTTTTGTGGTTGTATCTGTCTCTCTTGATAAGTTTAATTCACTACGAAAACAGATAGAGTTCGACTATCAAACTAGTTTGTTTTTTACCCCTACGTTAGTGACACAGGGGCGTGAGTTAACACAATCTATAAAGCTAGCACCTGGCCTCTACGCCACGCTCGATCCTGCACCATTCTTATTAGACAACAAACTCAAATCTATCTGGAATGAACTGAGCCTATCCTTTGCCCTATCTGCATTTGTCAGTGTTACCTTACTGCTGATCCTGCTATCTCGCTGGGTGATAAACCCGATCACCCGTTTAGATAGGCAGCTTCAAGAGGTTGAGAAAAAACAGAGAAAAAACATTGAGCGCCTAGGAACAAATGATGAGTTGGGGCGCTTATCCCAACGCTTTTATGATATGTACCAAGAGTTGGATGACACGTACCAACAGACTAAGTTGTTGGCAGAAAATGATCAGTTGACCCAAATAGCCAATAGGCACCAGTTTCAAACCTTCGTGCAGCAGTCGTTGTCAAAACCTAGTTCGAACACCGAAACCTGGGTTCTCTACTTTGATTTAGATAACTTCAAATTTGTGAACGACAAATACGGGCATCAGATCGGCGACTCGATTCTCGTCAGTTTTGCTCAGCGTATCTCCAATATTTGTAACCACTACAAAACAGAATTAAATGCCCACTGTCTGCCAGCCCGACTTTCTGGGGACGAGTTCGTTGTATACATTAATGCTCCAAATCACCAAGAAAATATCGCACATCGATTTTCGAATGATTTACTCACCCCACTACAAAAGGGGTTTGTCACCGAGTCAGGTAATTTCCCGATTACGGTCAGTATTGGTATTGCGACCCACCCTAATGATGGCGATACAATCGAGAAGCTTCTTTCGAATGCTGATACCGCGATGTATCAAGCCAAACGTGCAGGTAAAAACCAATTCGCAGATTACTCGTTAGACTTAGATAAAACCATTCAGCGTCAAGCCAGTATTGAGAGCGCCCTCAGAGAAAATAATTTTGATGAAGAGTTTAAGCTCGTTTACATGCCTTATATGGACTCAACAGGAAGTTATATTATTGGTGTAGAAGTGCTATTACGTTGGCACTCAAAACACCTTGGTTTAGTGCCACCCGATGAATTCATTCCTATCGCCGAACAAACCGGATTATTTGAAATAATTGATCGCTGGGTTATCCAGAATGCATTTGCTTCATTCCATCAACTTCAAGCTCAATTCGATCACTCTATTCAGCTATCGATTAACTTATCTTCAGCCGGGATTAAAACCACTCACCTTGCTGATTTCATCAAAGAGCATGCGAAAATCAATCAGATTCCGCCCAATTTGATCGATTTTGAAATCACAGAAACCTTTTACTCAAACTCTCAGGGGTTCCCATTACTTAACCAGTTATCATACATGGGCTATAGATTAGCAATCGACGACTTTGGTTCTGGTTACACCTCGATCACTCAACTGGTTCAATATCCAACTCAGAAGATTAAATTGGATAAAACCTTTTTGGACACCTTGATTGAGACAGATAACCAGAACATAGTGAAACCCATTATCGGGCTATGCCATGCTCAAGGGAAAAAGGTCACAGCCGAAGGAATTGAAACTCAATGCATGCATCAGTGGTTACAAGATGCGCAGTGCGATATGCTACAAGGCTATTATTTTGGTAAGCCAATGCCATTAGAAGAGCTGACGGAATGGTACCGACAGCATCAACTCAATTTTATCGATAATAAAAAGAATCAACCACATGAAATCTGTAATCATCGCATCGCTGAATCCAGCTAAAATTAGCGCCGTTAAAAGTGCATTCTTATCGGCTTTTCCTGATACTGAATTTGATTTCAAAGGCATCAGTGTCCCTAGTGGCGTCGCCGATCAACCCATGAGCAACGACGAAACCTATCAAGGTGCGGTAAATCGTGTTTACAACACGATCCAAGCTCAGCCTAATGCAGATTTTTATGTGGGATTAGAAGCTGGAATAGAAAAAAACGTTACCTTTGCATGGATGGTGATCGAAGCAAATGGCCTACGTGGAGAATCGCGTTCAGCAAGTTTGATGTTGCCACCTGCAGTACTTGAAAAGTTAGAACATGCGAACGAGCTAGGGGATGTGATGGATGAAGTGTTTGGCACCGATAATATCAAACAAAAAGGCGGTGCGATTGGCCTACTAACGCATAACCAACTAACACGCAGCTCTGTCTATCATCAGGCTTTAATTTTAGCGCTGATCCCATTTGTGAATCCAGAGCACTTTCCTATCTAGATCTTCGCTAAACTTCGAAAGCCTCAGAGAACAATCACCAGAATTAAAAAACGCTAACATTCAGTTAGCGTTTTTATCGAATTAATAGACACACTACTCAGAGGTTGCTTAACTCAGTTATTGTTTGAGCAAAAGGTCGGCGATCACGGCTTTCTCTTGTTCAGATTTGGCCTTTAGCTCATTTGAGCCTCTGGTTATCGTCGCGACGCCTACTCCCAGCATTTGGCTAACCTGTCGTTGAGACATCTCACCTTTCATCAACTCACAAAAGATGTTAATTCGAGCAACTAAAGCATCTCGCTCGTCTGGTGTCATCATCATGGTCAACAATAGTTCATGCTGATCTTTTTCGACAGCCGTCTTTACCAAGTCCATCAGTTGTTGCCAATTCTCATATTCAGGTTGTGATGCCATATCTCTACACTTACTTTTAAATTCTGACTTTAAAGAGTCGCTTAACGATTGAAAGCGTCGAACACTTTATACCGAAACACTTGATGTGATCCAATGTAAAAAGGCAGTAAGTGGAAATGGTTCGCACTCACTGCCTTTAATATTACTCAGCTTGGAGAAAAATACAGAAAGCTTAGTATTTCGTTTTTGCCTCGTGAGGTGCTAAAAACGTCCCTTTCTCACCCAGGATATCTCGATAGTAAGTCTCAAACATCAAGATATTCTGAACGTAACCACGAGTCTCTTTGAATGGGATCATCTCGATAAAAGCAAATGCATCGAGCTTTTCATCGCTGCGAGATCGCCACTGTTTCACACGACTAGGGCCAGCATTATACGCGGCAAATGCGAAGATGCGGTTATCATCATATTGAGCGAGTAGGCCATCTAAATAATGACTGCCTATCTCAATATTCTTACCTACATCATAAAGATCATCGCTGCCCTGGTACTTAATCTTATGTTTGTTAGCCGTGTATTGCGCCGTCTTTGGCATAATTTGCATGATGCCACGCGCGCCAACTGGAGAGCGAGCCTCTGAATCCATCGCACTCTCTTGTCTTGCTAAAGACATCAAAGTAATGGGATCGAGATCGTGCTTCTCGGCATAGAAATTAAACCACCACTTATGAGCGACAGGGAAACGTAACGCAATGTTATCCCACATCTTCGCAGAAATACTCGCCGTTACCGTAAAGTGATTCCATCGCTGTGTCGCAGCATGAGCAGCAAGCATCGCTTTTTGCTCTTTATCTGCATGACTTAATAACCAGCGCCACTCACTCTTTGCAGCCGCTATTTTATCTCGCTCAATCAGCTCACCTATGCGAACCAAAGAAGTGTCGAATGGTTTCACCATTTCTGCACTGTATTTAAGGGTCGACGTTGGATAGCTAACAGGCTTATTTAATTGCTTAGCGGCAGCCACACTATAGAAATTACGCTGACCCAAAATGTCTGACAATCGCTTATTACCTTCAGCAGTATCGCCTAGCGCAATCTCAGCTCTACCCTGCCAATACTGCCAGCGAAGCGAAGCTTGATGTTTACCATCTAAGCGCGCAATCCACTCTTTCAAGCCAGTCCAATCGGCATGCTGAATCGCTAAGCGAGCACGTCTTTCCAACAAGACTTGCTTTGATGAACTCGCGAGCATTTTGTCTCGCCACGCCATCAACTCTTCAGAGTCGGTATTGATCAAGCGGAACGTTAAGTAATCCGCTAGCTCTTGGGATTTTTCTTTCGAAAATTTTTGAGCTTTCACAACATCATCAAAAACCTCTTGAGCGCTGCTTGCGGATTTCCTTACTAGCTTCTCGAAACCAAATTCAGTTTGAGCTTGGTAGAATTCATTCGCTGGGTGCTTCTTAGCAAACGCGAGTACATTTTCAGGCTTGTTGTACAACGCCTTCATCTGCTTCGCTTGAGTAATTGACTCATCATGATCTAATTGCTTAACCAAGTAGCTCATTAACTTACCGTTTCGACTCTCGAACGCTAAAAGCATTCTGTCCAGAACCAACTGATCCGTTCTTAAGCCCGCTTCATCCCAGCTTTCGAAAAGTGAATCACAGCTATCATCAACACCACTGCCACTTAACCAAAGTTGTTTCGCACCTTTAAAGGCGAGATCTTGATTACCTTGTTCATAATTAGCGCGGTAATAGATACATTGATATTTTTCACCAACAGGCTCTTGGGTTTGAAACTCAAGGCTCGTCTTCCACTGTTTTTGAGCCGCCAATAAATCTAAATAAGGCGCTCGTATACGATTGGAAAACGGCAGTGCTTTGTTCTCTTCAATAAAAGCATCCACCTCGCTTGGCGTTCGATCACCTAAGCCCAATAAAAAGGCGCGATAGTCAGTGTAAGGTGTTAACGGGTATGTTTGAATTTTGTTACGGAGTGCTAAATAAGCTTTTAGATCACGGTTGTCTAAAACCTCTTGCGCTCTGTCATAAACATCACGCTGCATTTCAAGCTCGGAAGCATTGCTGGCCATAGCCATTGGAGCCTGTGAAAATGAAAACAAAATTGCCGATGCAGCGACAGCAATTTTCGTATTACCAATGCGGAAAAACATTCGCTCTTTCCTTAGTGCGTGTATGAATACGTGAAGTCTATTTACGCCCGACATCACATCAAATGTAAAGAGTTTGAGTGTAAATATTGTTAATATTTAACACATCGCCTCGAAAGCTTATTAAATATAGTTTTAATGACCAATGTGACAATAATAGGTGAGGATTAGTTCAAGAATGGCTTTTCTGTCCTAGGAGTAACATCTTTGAGGATATTGGTATAAAATAGCAAACAATTTTGAACAATAATTAGGATCGATCGGCAATGGCTGAATACGTATATACCATGTCTCGGGTGAGCAAAACTGTTCCACCTAAGCGTCAAATTCTTAAAGACATTTCTCTTAGCTTTTTTCCTGGCGCTAAAATCGGTGTTTTGGGTCTAAATGGTTCAGGTAAATCTACCCTACTACGTATCATGGCTGGTATTGATACTGATATTGATGGTGAAGCTCGTGCACAACAAGGTCTTAAAGTCGGTTACCTACCGCAAGAGCCTGTACTAGACGAATCAAAAACAGTGCGTGAAATCGTAGAAGAAGCGGTTTCTGATGTTGCAGACGCACTTAAACGTATCGATGCAGTATATGCAGCTTACGCTGAACCAGATGCAGATTTCGATGCGCTTGCTAAAGAGCAAGGCGAGCTTGAAGCACTGATCCAAGCGAAAGACGGCCACAACCTAGAGACAGCTCTAGAGCGCGCAGCTGACGCACTTCGTCTTCCTGAGTGGGATGCGAAAATCGAACTCCTATCCGGTGGTGAACGTCGTCGTGTTGCGATCTGTCGTCTACTTCTAGAGAAGCCAGACATGCTGCTTCTTGATGAACCAACCAACCACTTGGATGCAGAATCAGTGGCTTGGCTTGAGCACTTCCTTGTTGATTACAGCGGTACTGTTGTGGCAATTACCCACGACCGTTACTTCCTAGACAACGCTGCTGGCTGGATTCTAGAACTTGACCGTGGTGAAGGTATTCCATGGGAAGGTAACTACACATCTTGGCTAGAACAGAAAGATGAGCGTCTGAAACAAGAAAAATCAGGTGAAAGCGCACGTCAAAAGACGATCGAGAAAGAACTTGAATGGGTTCGTCAAAACCCTAAAGGCCGTCAGGCTAAGTCTAAAGCTCGTATGGCTCGTTTTGAAGAACTAACGACAGGCCAATACCAGAAGCGTAATGAAACCAACGAACTGTTCATCCCGCCAGGTGAGCGTTTAGGTGACAAGGTACTTGAAGTTAAGAACCTAACGAAGTCATTTGGTGATCGCGTTCTTATCGATGACCTATCATTCAGCATGCCTAAAGGCGCTATTGTGGGTATCGTAGGTGCCAACGGTGCAGGTAAATCAACACTATTCAAGATGCTAAGCGGCGCAGAACAGCCAGATTCAGGTTCAGTTGAATTAGGCGAAACGGTTAAGCTTGCTTCTGTTGATCAGTTCCGTGACAGCATGGACGACACCAAAACAGTATTCCAAGAGATCTCTGAAGGCGCTGATATCATTAAGATCAACAACTTCGAAATCCCTGCACGTGCTTACTGTTCTCGTTTCAACTTCAAAGGCAACGACCAACAGAAAATCATCGGTCAGCTTTCTGGTGGTGAACGTAACCGTGTTCACCTTGCGAAACTGCTGAAAGCGGGCGGCAACGTACTGCTACTCGATGAACCAACCAATGACCTTGATGTCGAAACTCTACGTGCACTTGAAGAAGCGCTGCTTGAGTTCCCTGGCTGTGCAATGGTTATCTCGCATGACCGTTGGTTCCTTGACCGTATTGCGACCCATATCTTAGACTACCGTGATGAAGGTCAAGTTAACTTCTACGAAGGTAACTATACTGAATACACAGAGTGGCTGAAAAAGACTCTGGGCGCACAAGCGGCTGAACCGCACCGTATCAAGTACAAGCGTATTGCTAAGTAAATTAGCTTGTATTTTGAACAAAGGCCGCGATAATAGCGGCCTTTGATATATCTGGCTTACTATTTACCTATTGATATAGAGAAATTACCTATGCTTGAAAGACGTCAATTTTCACGAGTTATTTATCAAGTCCCGACTGAGATCTCACAAGGACATGTAAAAGTATCAGGCTCGGTGCAAGACTTATCTCTTCATGGTTTACTCATTCAGTGTGATAAATGGCAGCAACTCAGCCACGATGCTCCTGTTCAAGTCAGCTTTAAGCTCACCAACAGTGATATCAATATTCAGTTAGAAGCAACGATAGTCTCTACCATCAATACCTCAATGCGTTTACGCATAGAGCATTTAGATATTGATAGTATTAGCCACCTTAAGCGCCTTGTTGAGCTTAATGTCGGCGACGATGAACTGCTTTACAGAGAGATTGAACACCTTACCGATTTGGGTAAGGAGTAATATCTCCATTACCTTTTTCTATTAGAAGCATTTAGTTAATACAGAACCATGTCTAAAAAAATTTCCATTACTATTCCCTCTAACCAAGGGGAACAGACGTTTTACTTCGGCCGAAAAGCCGTGCTCATGTGCACCACTGCCATTTTTTCAGTGCCACTGTTAATTGGCGGAGCTGCATACATGCACTTCGAAGGTAAACAAGAGCTCGCGATGCAAGCAGGCGATGCACAACAGTTGATTGAAACGCTGATTGTTGAAAAAGAGCAAACCGAGTTTCTTTACGCTGAGCAGGTAGAAACCAATCACTCGTTATCGCAAACACTGACAGAAAAAGAAGGCACCATTCAACTGCTTGGTAAGCGTGTATTTGATGTGGAATCCGTGCTGGGTCTTGCTGATGAAGAACTGCTTACCGATGATATTTCTTTAGAAGATCGCATTGATGCGGCTGCAGTCGATTCAGCAGTAAGAGCGACGATGTTCCGTTTGATTCCAAACGACAGTCCGATGGCTTATCAACGTATCTCTTCTTCTTATGGTAGCCGCACTAACCCTATTTCAGGTAAACGCCATGTACATACTGGTATCGATCTAACGTGTAAGCGTGGTGAAGATATTGTAGCGCCCGCAGATGGAGTCATTGAAACGGTACGCCCAAGTAAAAAAGGCTTCGGTAACTTTATTACTATGCGTCACTCGTTCGGTTTCATGAGTTCTTACGCGCACCTACAAAAATTCAAAGTTCGCAGCGGTCAGTTTGTGAGTAAAGGTGATGTGATTGCAAGCTGTGGTAACTCAGGTAACTCAACCGGGCCACACTTGCATTATGAAGTACGCTTCCTTGGTCGTTCACTGAACCCTCAATACTTGATGGATTGGACACCAGAAAACTTCAACTACGTGTTCGAGAAAGAGAAAAAAGTTAAGTGGGGCCCACTGGTTCAACTGATTGATAATGTGGTTCGCTTGCAGATCAACCTGACTAACGTGCCTTACATTAGCTCGACCATCGACACGGTATCGAGTGAAGAGAGCAAAAAACCTATCACAACTAACTAGTTGTTAATGGCTAACTAGTTGTTAATAGATAAGACCTGTTGGTTTGGCCTATGATGCTCTAATTGCTATTAGCCTACTGTAGGCCAAATGCTTTCATAGCGTTCAGCACAAACAAAAAGAGCGACCAGATGGTCGCTCTTTTTTATGATTTCAAATAGTGATTAGCCACGATGAATCGAGTCATGCGCTTGCTTTAAAAGATTTTGGCTCTCTTGTAAGAACTGCTGCGAGTAGTCGCCAAACCAATCACTGACTTGATTAAAGCTATCAACGAATTTTGCTTTATCTTTCCCATCCAAGATTTCTAATGCTTCACCGAAACGACTATGGAAACGTCGAATCATCTCAATGTTCTCATCTGAAGAAAGAATGATATCACCGTATAAGTTCGGGTCTTGAGCGAACAGACGACCAACCATCGCAATCTCAAGTCGGTAGATTGGCGAGCTTAGCTTCAGAAGCTGATCAATGTTCGGGTTCTCTTTACTTAGGTGCAAGCCGTAAGCAAAAGAGGTGAAGTGGCGTAGTGCTTGAATCAGAGTCATGCCATGGTCGTGTTCAGCAGCATCCATCTGGCAAAGGCTCGCGCCCCAAATACCAAATTGATTAAGTAACCATTGGTAGCTTTCAGAGCCACGCCCATCACTGTAAACAATCACTTGTTTCGCAAGGCTTGGAACATCAGGACCAAACATTGGGTGTAACCCAACCACTGGGCCTTGGTGCATGTTCATCATGGCTTGTAGAGGCTTTGATTTAATCGACGTCAAATCACAAAGAATACAATCGCTTGGGAGGTTACCCAGCTTCGCAATCACACCTTCTGTCAGGTGAATTGGAACAGTTACAACTACAAGGCCTGCATTATCTAAGATCTCATCGGCTCTATCCCAATCTTGGCTGCCAAGGATTTTCACTTCGTAACCAGAAAGCTTGAACATACGGCCAAACAGACCACCAAGTTGACCATTACCACCAACGATAACCACTGAACGTAACTCTGGGTTAAGGCACTTAAAACCAGAATCTTTTTCACTGGCATAAGACTCACGCATAGTACGACGCAAAATATCTTCGATTAACTGCGGTGGAACCCCTATTTTTTCGGCTTCTTGACGACGAGACGCCAGCATCGCAGCTTCGCGCTCTGGTACATAAATAGGTAAACCATGTTCACTTTTTACTTCTCCGACTTTCTCTACTAGAGCCAGTCGTTGAGCGAGTAAATCCAACATTTGTTTATCGACAGCATCGATTTGGTCGCGTAATTCGTTCAGTTCAACGGCCATTTTATTCCTTACTAATCTATAAGCCCGTACTAATCTATAAGCCTGCACTGATGCAAGTTCGTTAGCAGCAGATCTTAAAATGCCCCATTAGATGAGGCACTTAAATTTAAACTCTGACTAACCTTTCAAGCGGTTCTCTAAGAACGGGACTAATTCCGTATGTGCATGTTTCAATAGTGCCTCAGTTGAATCCCAATTGATACACGCGTCGGTAATAGATACACCGTATTTCATCTCATTGAGAGGTATATCTGAAGATTGGTTTCCTTCGTTAATATGGCTCTCAATCATCAGGCCGATAATCGACTTATTACCTTCACGAATCTGATGGATGACATCTTCAGCCACCAGCGGTTGGCGACGGAAATCTTTACGAGAGTTCGCATGGCTACAGTCAACCATTAGTGCCGCCTCTAAGCCAGACTTACCCAGCTCTTGCTCACATTCGTGTACAGATACTGAATCGTAGTTCGTCTGCTTACCGCCACGTAAAATTACGTGACCATTTGGGTTACCTTGCGTCGTGAGTAGTGCGACTTGACCTTCACGACTGATACCCATGAAACGGTGGCTAGAAGAAGCCGCCTGCATTGCATTGATTGCAGTACCTAGATTGCCATCCGTACCATTTTTAAAGCCGATTGGCATTGAAAGACCACTCGCCATTTCACGGTGAGTTTGTGATTCAGTCGTACGAGCGCCGATTGCTGCCCAGCTGAATGTATCTGCTAGGTATTGCGGACTGATTGGATCTAGCGCTTCCGTCGCTAGTGGGATTTCCATCTCAGCAAGTTCAACAAGTAACTCACGACCAACATGTAAACCATGCTCAATATCGAAAGTGCCATCTAGGTGAGGGTCATTGATCAAGCCTTTCCAACCAACAGTGGTACGAGGCTTCTCAAAGTAAACACGCATTACAATATACAGTTGATCGCTAAGCTGCTCAGATAAAGCTTTTAAGCGTTTCGCATACTCTTTCGCCGCTTCAATATCATGGATAGAACATGGGCCACATACTACAAGCATGCGATGATCTTTCTTATGAATAATGTCTGCAATAGTTTGACGAGACTCTTGAATGAAACGACGAGCATTATCACTCAAAGGCAGTTTTGCTTTTAACTCCTCTGGAGTAATCAGTACTTGTTCGTCGATGATATTGACATTGCTTAATTCACTTTTCTGCATAACTCAACCTGTATATTTATTTTTACACCCAATATTTCCATTTGGGCTGACAATCTTTAAAAACACAATAACAGCTACAAAAACGATTGCAAGTGTAAACAATAAAAAACATTTGGTGTAAATTTAAATTTACATGCTCACTTTAATTAACTCTAATACACAAACCAGCTTAAACTGCACCTCACACATACAAAAAAGGCGATATTTCTCATATCGCCTTCTTCAAACTTATAGAGTGTTTATTTATCACCCAGCATTTAACATTCGCTTAATTTGCTCTGAGGCCTCTTTCCATCGACTATCCGAGTGAAGCGTCGATAAATCAAAGCTGTGCTTTTTAAGCAATGAGTTGGCTAAAGGCACCTCTTGAATTGCTAAATGATCAAGAGCCTCAATTTGTGCATCTCGCTTATTACACATCAGCACCATGTCACAGCCAGCATTCAAGGCTGCTTTCGCTCTATCTGCTGGTCCGCCCATAATGGCAGCGCCTTCCATCGTTAAGTCGTCAGAAAAAACTAAGCCTTTGAATCCAAGCTGCTGCTTCAATACTTTCTGCAGCCAATACAGTGAACCGCTCGCTGGTTGATCATCATAGTGAGAGAAAACCACGTGTGCTGGCATCATCGCATCTAATATTCCAGCTTCAATTTGCGCCTTGAAAATTGCCATGTCGGTTTCAAAGATATCATCTCTAGGATCGTAAGGCGTTTCTAAGTGAGAGTCAGCAATCACACCACCGTGTCCAGGAAAGTGCTTGCCTGTTGTCGCCATACCAACCGACTTCATGCCTTTGATAAAAGCGCTGCTGTGACGAACAATGGTATCAATATCTTCACCAAACGCTCGGCTACCAATCGCTTTACAGTCGTGGCCTTTGTCTAATACCGGCGCAAAGCTCAGATCGATATCATGGGCAATCAATTCCGCCGCCATCAACCAGCCGGCTTGTTCTGCTAACTGCTCACCATCGTTCTTAGTCGCAAATTCTTGAGCTGCAGGGATAATTGAAAAACCATCGCGAAAGCGCTGAACTCGGCCGCCTTCTTGGTCAACGCCAATCAAAATAGGACGTTTCGCTACCTTGCGGATCTCTTTATTTAACGCCGAAAGCTGTTTGCTATCGTGGTAGTTTCGAGCGAATAAGATGAGACCACCAACGGTTGGGTGCTCTAAAATTTCTCTGTCTTCAGCTGTCAGTTCGTAGCCCGCGACATCTACCCACAACGGTCCCATATTTATCCCTTATTAAACCTAATTTCATAAACTTCCCGAGATTATTCTCTTTAAATTTGCTTTACAATGTTTTTAAACCAATCTGTGGAAGACTTTAAGAATGCAGTGCAAGAGCTTAGGAATGGATCGTAAAGAACTGTATATCGGTGTGATGTCGGGAACGAGTATGGACGGTGTTGATACCGCCTTAGTGTCGATTGAAGATTCGCGCATCACATTGCTCGCTCATGATGAGTTCCCAATGCCTGATGATCTCAAAGCGCGTCTGCTTGAAGTTTGTATTGGTCAGAAAACGGATTTGATTGCGATTGGCGAACTAGACCACCAGCTTGGTCATCTATTTGCTGATGCGGTTTTGCAACTTCTCGACAAGTCAGATAAGCCTGCATCTTCTGTGACTGCGATTGGGAACCATGGCCAAACAGTATTCCACCAGCCAACCGGTAATTCGCCATTTACCATGCAGTTAGGTGACGCCAATATCATTGCCGCTAAAACACAGATTCAAACGGTTGCCGACTTCAGACGCAAAGACATGGCGCTTGGCGGACAAGGTGCGCCATTAGTACCAGCGTTTCACCATACGATTTTTCACCCGCGAGACAGCTCGGTTGTGGTGTTGAACATTGGTGGAATCTCGAATATTTCAGTGCTGCGCCCGAATCAGCCTACTCTTGGTTATGATACAGGCCCCGGCAATATGTTGATGGACGCTTGGGTTGATACGCACACGGGTGAGAAGTTTGACCGTGATGCGCAATTCGCACTTAAAGGTCAACTCAATCAAGCCTTGCTCGAACAGTTATTAAATGAATCTTATCTATCTCAAATGCCGCCGAAAAGCACTGGCAGGGAGCTATTTAATCTACCTTGGCTAGAGCAACAATTAACAGAATTTAAAGACCTTGCAGCAGAAGATGTTCAGCGCACACTTTGTGAATACACTGCATTGACGATAGCCAATGAAGTAGAGACTTATCGCTTGGGTAACCAACCGGCACTGTATGTGTGTGGCGGTGGTACGAGAAATCCATTGTTGATGAAGAGACTGTCTGAACTGCTTCCTAGCTGGGAGGTTGAGTCGACCACCAGTAAAGGCGTTGATGCCGACTACATGGAAGCCATGGCCTTTGCGTGGCTTGCTCAACGTCATGTTCATCAACTGCCAAGCAATTTACCAGAAGTGACTGGCGCAAGCAGAGCAGCCTCTCTAGGCGTTCTCTACCGTGCTGACTAAACAATTTTAGAACCATCAATTTAGAATCACCATTTAAGGATCATTATGAGTAACGACGCTCTCATATCAGCGCTCTCGCACCTCGTTTCGGAGGGGAGAAACCCTGACACTATGGATATTGATCTGCTCACCTCTCTCGAAGTGGTTGAAAAGATTAACCAACAAGACAAACAGGTTCCACTGGCGATAGAAGCCGAATTACCACAGATCGCGAAAGCGGTTGATAAGATCGCTCACGCCTTTCAAAACGGCGGCCGACTGATCTATATGGGCGCGGGCACAAGTGGCCGATTAGGTGTTTTAGACGCCTCAGAGTGCCCTCCGACTTTCGGTGTTTCAGACAAAATGGTTATCGGCTTAATCGCTGGCGGGCCAGAAGCGATTTTAAAAGCCAAAGAGGGAGCGGAAGATTCGCTGACTCTCGGTATTGAAGACCTCAAAGCCATTCAATTTACAGAAAATGATGTCGTGGTAGGCATTGCAGCCAGTGGCCGTACACCTTACGTGATTGGTGCGCTCAATTATGCGAATCAGATTGGCGCGGTGACGGTTGCGCTGTCTTGTAACCCTGGCTCTCCAATTGCCGAAATTGCTCAAATCGCGATAAGCCCAGTGGTTGGCCCTGAAGCCTTAACGGGGTCAACTCGTTTAAAATCAGGGACAGCACAAAAGCTGGTGCTTAATATGCTGACCACAGCCAGCATGATTCGCATTGGTAAGAGCTACCAAAACCTGATGGTCGACGTAAAAGCGACCAATGAAAAGTTGGTTGCCCGCGCTGCTCGTATCGTTATCCAAGCAACGGAGTGCGAGAAAGCACTGGCGGTGTCGACACTTAAAGCGACTGATTACGATGTGAAGCTATCGATTTTGATGATTCTAACAGGGCTAGATTTAGAACTGGCCAAGGCTCAGCTTGATAAACAAAATGGCTTCTTAAGAAAAGCGGTCGAGAATAATCAGTAATCTGCTGATACCAATCACAGTAAGTAAGTGACTATAAATAGCGCAGGAAAAATGCTTGAGAACAAGGCAGAAATTTTCGATAAGTAGTTATTCTACAATTAAAATTTCTAACGATGTTATCGAGTGTTTTAACCAGCTAGGATGAACAGTTATTTACTACGATTGGCATTATACTGTTGAGCGTTACTCTCGCTACATACAAAAAGACCAGTACACATGCAGTACTGGTCTTTTTTAGTTTTCATTTGTTATCGCTAGCTTGGGCTTAATAGTCGTTCGAGAACTCATCCCAGCCACGTTGCCATTCCATACGGAAACGTTGAGCGTCTTCCGTACCAGAACACACGCCTTCATACACTTGACCAGATAAACCAATCTGATAAGCATGGTTCGGATTACAATATTCAGTCACACCTAGGTGATAACCTTCTGTATAGCTAGCTTGATCGACTCCGCCAAGCTCGGCCATATCTGAATAAGAACGCTGAGTGTGGCCTTTGATACCATCACGATAGCCAATCTCTTGCCAATTGCCTTCGGCGGCTAAATCTTGAACATTGGCGCTGCATCCTGCAAGGCTAAATGCCACGGCGAATAATGCGATTATTTTTTTCATTTCAATCCTTTATATTGTTACTTCACCACTTTCTGACGAAGCGCTGCCTTTGTGGCGATTCTCCGCTGAACACTGACTGATGTCCACTTATGTCTGTTATCTGCCGTTGATATTTATTGATTACCGCTTAAAGCTGATAAGTCACCACTAACTAGAAGCATGACACTTCTCAACACCAGTAACCAACCGCTCCGCAAAGGTCACAAACCACTAAACCGGTTATAACACCACTTAATTAGCTATTCGACCACTCACTCCAGTAGCGGAAGTTTCTCCTCATACACTCCTTTAATATACACCCTGACTTAATTAATACATTCAGGGATAACAAATTATGATGTGGTTTCTTACCTGTGTTGCAGCACTCATTGGTGGCTACTTTATTTACGGTGCCTTTATCGAAAAGATTTTCGGTGTCAATGAAAAGCGTCAAACACCCGCTCACACCAAGCAAGACGGCGTGGACTACGTTCCTATGTCAACACCAAAGGTTTACCTAGTTCAGCTGCTTAACATTGCAGGTGTAGGTCCAATCTTCGGCCCTATCATGGGTGCTCTTTACGGCCCAGCAGCAATGCTTTGGATCGTTCTAGGTTGTATCTTCGCAGGTGCTGTACACGACTACTTCTCAGGTATGTTATCTATCCGTAATGGTGGTGCTTCGGTTCCAACCATCACAGGACGTTACCTAGGCAATGGCGCAAAACACTTTATGAACATCTTTGCCATTGTTCTACTGCTTCTTGTTGGTGTGGTATTCGTTTCTGCTCCAGCAGGCATGATCACTAACCTAGTGAACGACCAAACTGATTTCGCGATGTCTGCAACAACGATGGTTGTTATCATATTTGCTTACTACATCATCGCAACGATTGTCCCTGTCGATAAAATCATTGGTCGCTTCTACCCACTGTTCGGCGCACTGCTTATCTTCATGTCTGTTGGCTTAATCACTGCGATTGGTCTGTCTGACGAGCACCAAATAATGGGCGGCTTCGAGATGAAAGACATGTTCACCAACATGAACCCGAATGACCTACCACTTTGGCCTGCTCTATTCATCACTATCGCTTGTGGTGCTATCTCTGGCTTCCACGCAACTCAGTCTCCTTTGATGGCGCGTTGTATGGAAAACGAGAAGAACGGTCGCTTCGTGTTCTACGGCGCAATGATTGGTGAAGGCATCATCGCTCTAATCTGGTGTGCACTTGCTCTGTCGTTCTTCGGTTCAGTTGAGTCTTTATCTGACGCGATTGCAAACGGCGGCCCAGGTAACGTGGTATACAGCGCTTCATTTGGCCTACTGGGTGTATTTGGCGGTATCCTTGCTTTCCTTGGCGTGGTTATCCTACCTATCACTTCTGGTGACACAGCGTTCCGTTCAAGCCGTCTTATCCTTGCTGAATACTTCAACATGGAACAGAAAACACTGCGTAACCGACTACTAATGGCTCTACCGCTATTCGTTCTTGGTGGCATCCTGACTCAAGTAGATTTCGGCATCATCTGGCGCTACTTCGGTTTTGCTAACCAATCAACAGCAGTCATGATGCTATGGACAGCTTCGGCTTACCTACTTCGTCACAATAAACTGCACTGGGTAACAACGGTTCCAGCTGTGTTCATGACTTCTGTGTGTATTACATTCATCCTGAACAACAGCCAGCTAGGCTTCGGTCTGCCAATGCAGCTTTCAACCATCATCGGCGTAGTGAGTGCATTCGGTATCGCAGCTTACGTTATCAAAATTTCAAAAGGCAAAGGCGATATCGACCTTGCTGATGAAGAATCAGAAAAGGAAGCAAAGCCCGTAACAAAAACAGCTTAGCTTTCCCGAAATATTCTCACTCTTCATAGAAAGAGGAGAATAAGAAAGCCAAAAACACTTCGCTTGTTCCACCACATCTTTGATGAACTGGAATCTAAGATCAAAGCCCATCATGTATGATGGGCTTTATTATTTTATCCATAACCACTGAATACGTTAGTTTCCACTTTATAAAAGAAAGACAACCTGCAAAAAGCAAAGCTACCTTTCAGCCTCAATGAGCTTTACACTTAGCAAGCATCTCAATTGGTGAAAATATGGAACTCATTCTCTCTCTGCTGCAACAAACCTGTGTCTACTTAGTAATAGCTTACATGCTAAGTAAAACCCCGTTGATTCTCCCTTTGTTGAGCATCTCTTCACGCTTAAGTCATAAAATAAGCTGCTACGTTCTGTTTTCCCTATTCTGTATTATGGGCACCTATTTTGGACTGCAGATTAATGACGCGATAGCCAATACGCGCGCGATGGGTGCGGTCATGGGTGGTCTATTTGGCGGCCCTGTCGTTGGCTTTGCCGTCGGCTTTACTGGCGGTATTCACCGTTACTCATTAGGCGGCTTCACAGACTTGGCTTGTGCTATTTCCACCACAGCAGAAGGCTTGATTGGCGGCCTATTGCACGTTTACTTGGTTAGAAAGAACAAAGCCAGCCAGCTATTTAATCCATTGGTGGTTTTCTCGGTAACCCTGTTTGCAGAGATTATTCAGATGCTCATTCTTTTAGCGGTCGCGAAACCATTCGAGCAATCTTATGCCTTAGTGTCCGATATTGCCGCACCAATGATCATCGCAAACTCTGTGGGTGCGGCACTGTTCATGAGCATCATCCAAGACCGTAAAACCATCTTCGAAAAATATTCTGCAACCTTCTCTCGTCGCGCATTAACCATCGCCGAGCGTTCAGTGGGTATTTTACATGGAGGATTCAATTCAGATAATGCGCAAAAAATCGTGCGGATCATTTACGAAGAGACCAACGTTGGTGCGGTGGCGATCACCGACCGAGAAAAAATTCTCGCTTTCATCGGCATTGGTGATGAACACCATATTCCGAACACCCCTATTTCATCGCAGAGCACGCTCACTTCGATGGAACAGAACGACATCATCTACCTTGATGGCAAAGAGAATCCATACCAATGCTCCCTTTCGCAAGATTGTAAGTTAGGCTCAGCGCTAATTATCCCGTTAAGAGCAGGAAACGAAGTCATCGGAACCATCAAACTGTATGAGCCAAAGCTGAAGCTGTTCTCGACCATCAATATGTCGATGGGTGAAGGTATCGCTCAGCTATTGTCGAGCCAGATCCTATTTAGCAACTATCAGCAGCAGCAAACGCTGCTGACACAAGCGGAAATCAAACTGCTGCATGCACAGGTGAACCCACACTTCTTGTTTAATGCACTTAACACCATCAGTGCCGTTACACGTCGTGACCCTGATAAAGCACGTGAGCTCATTCAACATCTGTCTCACTTCTTTAGAAGTAACCTGAAGCAGAACATCAACACGGTAAAACTCAAAGATGAACTGGCACACGTTAATGCGTATCTAACCATAGAGAAGGCACGCTTTACCGATCGATTAGAAGTGGAATGGGATATCGACCCGCAACTGTATGAGTCGCAACTGCCAAGCTTTACCCTGCAACCGTTAGTAGAAAATGCCATCAAACATGGGATTTCTAACATGCTGGAAGGTGGCAAAGTGAAGATCTATAGCGAGGCTTTCAAGGGTGGGGTTAAGTTGACCGTTGAAGACAACGCGGGCAATTATCAAAAGCCATCGAAAGATCATGTTGGACTAGGCATGGAAATTGTTGATAAACGACTCACTAATTTCTTTGGACAAGATTCAGCACTAAAAATAGAATCTCAACCACAGCAATTCACTCGAATGAGCTTTATCATACCTATACTGAAATAAGGGCATTTTCAGAGACGACTCGCTCCGATTTGAAACATTTAGAAGCAGACATTTCAAAGAAAAACGTGAACCAAGCAGGGATAGAACCAAGATGAAGATTGTAGGATGTTAAAGGCATTAGTTGTCGATGATGAGCTTTTTGCTCGCGAAGAACTGATTGAACTACTGACCGAGACTGGAGAAGTGGAAATCATCGGCCAAGCAAGTAACGCGATCGAAGGACTTAAACAGATCAATCTGCTCAAGCCTGACGTGGTGTATTTGGATATCCAAATGCCGCAGGTTACCGGAATCGAACTGTTAAGCATGCTTGATCCAGACACCATGCCTTACGTTGTATTCGTCACTGCCTACGACCAATATGCGATTCAAGCCTTTGAAGACAATGCCTTTGATTACCTACTCAAGCCGGTCGAACCTTGTCGACTAAACAAGAGTGTTTGTCGTCTGAATAAGGTCATCAAGCAGAACCACAAAGCGCCGGAACAAGACATCTCTGCCATTGCTCCGTGCCGTTTAGAACAGATCCCATGTATCGGCCATAACCGCATTGTGATCATGGCGAGCCAAACGGTCGAGTGCGCTTATTCGGATATCAGTGGTGTGCATGTTCGTAGCTCCTCACAAACGGCGACCTCACAGTTAACGCTAAAGATCTTGGAAGAAAAAACCGATTTGATCCGTTGTCATCGACAGTATTTGATCAACATAAAATCGATCCAAGAGATCAAACTGTTGGAAAATGGATTAGCGGAGATCATCACGCTGACTGGTTTTGAAGTGCCTGTCAGCCGCCGCTACCTCAAGACACTAAAGGAGCTACTCGGTCTCCAGTAACGAGTTAGAAGTTAGAAGTTAGACGTCTTGTTCCAAAGCACGATCAAAAAAGCCAACGTATCAACGTTGGCTTCCTGCTGTTTACAAATCAATAGTGTTTGCGAATCGATAGAGTTACGAATCGATCTTGTCGCCAATCTATAGAGATTAGTCGACTTGCTTAATCTGCAGCTCTTTCGGTACTTCGAAGAACATGTTCTCTTCACGACCTTGAATCTCTTCAACCTCGGTAGCACCCAGCTCACGAATACGATCTAAGATTTGGTTTACCAACTCTTCAGGAGCAGAAGCACCGGCTGTTACACCGATTTTCTTTTTCCCTTCAACCCATTCAGTTTGAATGTCTTCAGGGCAGTCGGTTAGATAACCTGGCGTGCCTAGCTTCTCAGCCAGCTCTTTTAAACGAGTTGAGTTCGATGAGTTCTTAGAACCAACAACTATCACGACATCAACATCACCGGCCATCTCACGAATTGCGTCTTGACGGTTTTGTGTTGCGTAGCAAATATCATCTTTACGTGGCCCTTGGATCTCAGGGAACACGCGGCGTAACTCTTCAATCACATCCGCCGTTTCATCAACTGACAAAGTGGTTTGGCTAACATAATGCAGGTTACTTGGATCATTCACCACGAGGTTCTGTACATCCTCTGGTCTTTCAACCAAATACATACCACCAGTTTGGCTAGCGTACTGACCCATGGTGCCTTCAACCTCAGGGTGACCTGCGTGACCAATCAGAACCACTTCCATATGCTTGCGGCTCGCACGAGCAACTTCCATATGGACTTTGGTTACCAATGGGCATGTTGCATCAAATACCGTGAGTTCACGCTCTTTCGCTTCTTTACGAACAGCTTGAGAAACACCGTGAGCAGAGAAGATCACGATATTGTCGTCTGGCACTTCACTCAGTTCTTCGACAAAAATAGCACCACGCTGCTTGAGCCCCTCTACAACAAAGCGGTTGTGCACCACTTCATGGCGAACATAGATCGGTGGCTGATACATTTCTAGTGCGCGCTCTACGATGCTGATCGCACGATCGACACCGGCACAAAAGCCACGAGGGTTAGCTAACATTATTTTCATTTCATTGCTCATCATTTACCGCGGTACTAAGGTTGTTTCTATAGAGTTCGCTGTCAGCGAGGTTCGCATTCTACAGTGAAGCGCCTAGACAGTGAAGCTCTGGGTTGCATCACACCTGTAAGGCGATATTATTCTACTGTTAAGATAGTGATTAACCGCTAAGATAGCTACTCCACCGTTAAGACAGTTAGTCCACAGCTAAGATGTTAACGTCAAACGTAACGTCTTGGCCTGCTAATGGATGATTAAAATCAACCGTCACTGAATCACCCGCGATCTCAGTGATAATACCTGGAATTTCCATACCATCAGGACCAGAGAAAGCCATAATAGTGCCAACCTCGACTTCAGAATCGTCAACAAACTTAGCACGATCCATATGATGAATATGATCTGGATTTGGCATACCAAACGCGTCTTCCGCCTTCAATTCGATAGACTTTTCAGTCCCCGTTTCAAGGCCAATCAGGCACAGTTCAAAGTTCTCACTTAGGCTGCCATCACCCATCACGAACTTTGCAGGCTTACCCATATTTTCGGTGCTATCGGCAACTGAACCATCCTTCATTTTAATCGTAAAATGTAGAGTTACTGCTGAATCATTTTTAATTGCTGCCACGTTACTTTCCTTAGATTTCTTTATTATTTGAGAATGCATTTTGCTTCGCTCTCATATCATATCAATCACAGTAAGTAAGTACTCAGACATAGTTCAGGGAAAAGGCTTGAGAACAAGGCAGAGTTTTTCGATAAGTAGTTATTCTACAATCAAAAATTCTAACGAAGTTATCGAGGCTTTTAGCAAACTAGGGAGAGTAGTTATTTACTACGATTGATATTAATTGCAGCATAAAAAAAAGCGCCGTCGGAATCAACCGACAGCGCTTAGGGCTATTCTATTCTGTGAGTCATAGGCTGACTTTAGGACAATCTATTACAAAGCGATTTGCTTGATACTCATTAATGTCTGAGTAGTCTATTGGCTTTCATCTTTCTTACGGAAACCATCTAAGATGATCATCGCGGCACCGATACAGATTCCCATATCCGCTAGGTTAAATGCAGGCCAGTGGTAAGTACCCCAATAGAAGTCTAAGTAATCGACGACAAAGCCATGTACAACACGGTCGAACACGTTACCAACAGCGCCACCAATGATGATCGCATAAGCAATGTTGTTCCACTTATCTGTTGCTGGTAGCTTACTCATCCAGTACGTCAGCATCCCCGTTACTGCAAATGCGATACCCGTAAATAACCAGCGCTGCCAACCACTTTGATCACTCAAGAAGCTAAATGCTGCACCGTAGTTATGCACGTACAAAAAGTTAAAGAATGGCAACACCTCAATGCGGTTTGCCCAGCCATAACCCATGTTGTCCATAACAAAGAGTTTGATACCGATATCAGCAAGGAAGACCAGTAGGGCCAACCATAACCAACGCACACCAGATTGTTTTAACGAAACTTCACTCATTTCTATTCCTAGTATTTACGAAGTTGGTATTCACTGTTACTCAATTTAAGTGACCTTGATTACCAAACTTGGCTAAACACATTTCCTATAATTAAAAATAACCCCAGTTGGTACTGGGGCTATGATTTTTACAAAAAGTTCAGTATTTCTCTGAGTCGTTATGCGTACTTACGCACTTCGCCTTCACCGTCGATGTTCGACACACAACGACCACAAACTTTCTCGTGACCTTCAATTGTGCCTACATCTGGAGTGTGGTGCCAGCAACGGTCACACTTCTCAGCTTCAGTTGCTGCAACTTCAACGTACAGACCTTCAACGTCTGTCGCTTGAGCTGTATCAGACTTATCGCTAAGTGGTTTAACAACCGCAGCAGAAGTAATAAGGACGAAACGTAGCTCATCTTCTAGCTTGTTGATTTTAGCCGCTAGTGCATCGTCAGCGTATAGAGTAACTTCAGCCTGCAGAGCGCCACCGATTGTTTTCTCTTTACGAGCATCTTCAAGAAGCTTGTTCACTGCGCCACGAACTGACTGGATTTCAGTCCAGAATTCGTTGCTTAGCTCTTCGTCGTCAGCAAGACCAAATAGGCCTTCGAACCACTCGCCTGTGAATACAAACGTGTCGCGTTCGCCTGGCATCTCGTTCCAGATTTCATCTGCAGTGAACGACATGATAGGAGCCATCCAACGAACTAGAGCTTCTACGATGTAGTAAAGCGCTGTTTGGCAGCTACGTTGAGCATGGCTGCCCTGCTTCGCTGTGTACTGACGGTCTTTAATTACGTCTAGGTAGAAAGAACCCATTTCGATAGAACAGAACTGCATTAGACGTTGAGTTACACCGTGAGTGTTGTACTCACCGTATGCTTTAACGATCTCTTCTTGTGCAGCTTGAGCACGGCCAACAGCCCAGCGATCAAGTGCTACCATGTCTTCAACTGGAACTAGGTCAGTTTCAGGGTTGAAACCGTTCAAGTTCGCTAGGAAGAAACGAGCCGTGTTACGAATACGACGGTATGCATCAGCAGAACGCTTAAGAATCTCGTCAGAAACCGCAACTTCGTTAGTGTAATCCGTAGAAGCAACCCATAGACGTAGAATATCTGCGCCTAGCTTGTTCGTTACATCTTTAGGAGCAACAACGTTACCGATAGATTTAGACATCTTACGGCCGTTACCATCAACCACGAAACCGTGCGTTAGCACTTGCTTGTATGGTGCTTCGTCTTTCATCGCGATAGATGAAATCAAAGAAGACTGGAACCAGCCACGGTGTTGGTCAGAACCTTCAAGGTAAAGATCAGCACTGTGCGTTCTTTCTTCATTCGGGAAGTTGTACTCTTCACGAGAATCCACAACAGAGAAGTGCGTTACACCTGAGTCGAACCATACGTCTAGCGTATCAAGTACTTTCTCGTACTTATCAGCGTCTTCAGCACCCATCAGTTCAGCAGCATCTACATCCCACCAAGCTTGAATGCCTTTTTCTTCCACAAGCTTCGCTACTTTTTCAATAAGAGCTGGGCTATCTGGATGAAGTTCTGATGTTTCTTTATGAACGAACAGAGCAATTGGCACACCCCAAGTACGTTGACGAGAGATACACCACTCAGGGCGACCTTCGATCATACCTTCGATACGGCTTTGGCCCCATTCTGGCATCCATTCAACACTCTTTGTTGACTCAAGTGCTTTTGCACGAAGGCCAGCTTGATCCATAGAGATGAACCATTGTGGTGTTGCACGGAAGATGATTGGAGTTTTGTGTCTCCAACAATGTGGGTAGCTGTGCTCGTAAGCGTGGTGATGCAGTAGTGCACCCTTCTCTTTTAGAACTTCTAAAACAGAGTCGTTCGCTTTGAATACATGCTGACCAGCAAAAAGCTCAGTGTCTGGCAGGTAAACGCCGTTAGAACCTACTGGGTTAGCAATTTCTAGGTTGTACTTCTTACCAACCACGAAATCCTCTTGACCGTGACCAGGCGCAGTGTGAACCACACCAGTACCAGAATCCGTTGTAACGTGGTCGCCAAGAACAGCAGGAACCGTAAAGTTGTAGAACGGGTGGTTGAACTGAGAAAGCTCAAGGTCAGCACCAGTAGCAAAACCAAGGTTATGGAAGTGCTCGATACCCGCACGATCCATTACGTCTTTTGCTAGTTCAGAAGCAACAACGATACGTTGAGCTGGCTGGTCGCCATTCGCTTCAACTTGGATCAATACGTATTCAAGATCATCACGTAGACATACTGCGCGGTTAGCCGGCAGAGTCCATGGTGTTGTCGTCCAGATAACGATAGAGATTTCGCCCTGACCCGCGTGACCTTCCGCTAGAGTAAATTTCTCTAGAAGCGCCGCTTCGTCAGCTGCTGTAAATTTCACATCGATAGATGGAGACACTTTATCTTTGTATTCAACTTCAGCTTCAGCCAAAGCAGAGCCACAGTCAGTACACCAGTGAACTGGTTTGAAACCTTTAAGAAGGTGACCTTTGTCTGCGATTTTGCCTAGAGAACGAATGATGTTCGCTTCAGTGCCAAAATCCATAGTACGGTAAGGTTTATCCCACTCGCCCATGATACCAAGACGTTTGAAGCTCTCTTTCTGACCTTCAACTTGGCCCGCAGCGTACTTACGACACTCTTCGCGGAATTCTGCCGCTGAAATCTTCTGACCAGGCTTACCTTTCTTCTTCTCAACCATCAACTCGATTGGAAGACCGTGACAGTCCCAACCAGGGATGTACGGTGCATCAAAACCAGAAAGGGTCTTAGATTTGATAATAATGTCTTTAAGAATCTTGTTCAGCGCGTGGCCAATGTGAATGTCGCCGTTCGCGTATGGAGGGCCATCATGCAGTACGAAAGATTTTTTACCTTTCTTTGCCTTACGGATCTCACCGTAAAGGTCTTCTTTGTACCAACGCTTCAGCATTTCTGGTTCACGATTTGCCAGATTGCCACGCATTGGGAACCCTGTTTCTGGTAAGTTCAGGGTATCTTTATAATCACTCATCGATTCTTAATTCCGTTATATTGGGCGAAGTTAGACATTATGTTAATCGGTGGAATTATCCGACTAATTCTTTAGCTGAAGCAGCCACACCCTTGCGGCTTCAGCATCCAATTCTATTTGATTCTTTAATGCGTCGAACGACTCAAACTTTATCTCGTCGCGCAGTTTGTGCAAAAGTCGCACTTCTAACTGTTTACCATATAAATTGGCTTTAAAGTCAAAAAAATGTACTTCTAATTGCTGCCTTACACCATTAACTGTTGGTCGTTGTCCAATATTAGCAACACCACCGACAGGAACACCGTCGATATCTAATGCTTCAACAACATACACTCCCGACACAGGAGAAACACAACGTTTTAATGGAATATTAGCGGTAGGGAAACCGATAGTTCTCCCTAGTTTACGACCATGAGAAACACGACCACTGATACTGTAGTCACGCCCAAGCATGGTAGCACTAGAAGCCAAGTCATTGGCCGCTAACGCATTTCGTATCTCAGTGCTGCTTACTCGTAATTGGTTTAAGCAATAACTTTGGGTGCTCACCACCTCAAAACCATATTTTTCGCCCGCTTCTTTAAGCATAGCGAAATTACCCGTTCGGCCTTTGCCAAAGCAAAAATCGTCACCAACCACCAAGAATTTCACACCAAGCTTATCAACCAAAAGCTCCTTAATGAACGCTTCCGCAGACAAGCTTGCAAAATACTGATTGAAATTCACACACAATAAACGACTAATCTCTAGCTTGCTCAATTGCACGTACTTATCTCGTAAACGAGTTAAACGCGCTGGCGCTCGACCTTTAGCAAACAACTCCATAGGTTGCGGTTCAAACGTCATGACAACAGAAGGGAGTCCCAGTGCTGTAGCTTGTTTAGAAACCTGACTCAGAACCTCTTGATGCCCTAAATGAACACCATCGAAGTTACCTATGGTTAATACACAGCCATGATGCTGTGCTTTAATATTGTGTATACCTCGGATCAGTTCCATTGTGATCAGCTAAAACCTGTTATTTGCATCATTTATTGTGTGAAACCGACGGATTATATACTAATCAGTATTAATCTGTCGCTGCTTTTAAATGTTTTACTCGGATACCTAAAACCAGTACCGACACAATATAAGCAAAGCCACCAAGTGCGATCAACCCTGTTAGCGTCAACGCTCTTTGGTTGAAGCTCCAATCAAGCCACAGCTGCATATTGTCTAGTTGCCATAAAATCACGCCAACCATCACAGTTCCAGATACTAATAATTTAAGGCTAAACAACAATGTAGTCTTGGTTAAACGATAAACACCCGCTATATGCAGACCACGATAAAGTAGAGTCATGTTCACGAACGCAGATAACGCCGTTGCGATTGCCAAACCAACATAACCATAGAAATAAGCGAAAATCGCGTTGAACACCATGTTAGTGACCATCGCAATGATGCCGTACTTCACAGGAGTTTTAGTATCTTGACGTGAGTAATAGCCCGGAGCCAACACTTTAATCAACATGAAGTTAAGCAAGCCTGAAGCGTATGCCACCAAAGACATGGAAGCCTGCTGTACATCGTGTGGTGAAAACTCGCCACGCATGAAGAGCACCATCAGCATCGGCTTGGCTAAAACAATAAGACCTAACATTGCAGGAATGCCTAGCAATAAAACCATGCGCACGCCCCAGTCCATTGTATGAGCAAACCCTTCCCCTTGAGCGTCTACGTGTTTACGCGACAAAGCAGGAAGAATAACCGTCGCAATAGCAATACCAAACAAACCGAGTGGGAATTCCAATAATCGATCCGAATAATATAGCCAACTGATAGAGCCGGTTGCTAGAAAGCTGGCAATGAAGGTATCGAACAACAAGTTGATTTGGCTCACTGACACACCAAACAAGGCAGGGATCATTAGCGTCCGGATCTTAACTACACCGGGATCTCTCCACCCCCACTTCGGCTTAACCAACACACCCGCTTTAATCAAGAAAGGCATTTGGAAAAGGAACTGGACTAAACCACCAAGAAACACACCGATGGCCAAGCCAATTTCGGGTTGTTCTAAATTAGGAGAGATAAACCATGCTGAACCTATGATCATTACGTTCAGGAACACAGGGGTAAATGACGAAACCGCAAATTTGCCCATGGTATTGAGGATTGCACCAGATAAAGCAACAAAGGTGATAAACCATAAATAAGGAAAGGTAATCTTGAGCATAAAGCTCGCCAGCTCAAATTTTGGTGCTGCTGGGCCATCATTTAACCAATCGATAAACCAACCTGCGCCAAACATCGCAGTGATGACACCCGAGCCCAACACCCCGATAACGGTGACGATAGAAACTAGTACCCCGAGCGTGCCCGATACTTTGGCAATTAAATCTCGAGTCTTATCTTTATCACCAGCAGCGTGATATTCTGTTAATACAGGAACAAACGCTTGAGAAAAGGCACCTTCTGCGAAAAGTCGACGTAAGAAATTAGGGATTTTATTAGCGAAGAAAAATACGTCGGCACTCGCTCCTGCTCCCATCAAATTTGCTACTACTACATCACGTACTAGCCCCAATACGCGCGAAACAAAAGTCATTGCACTGACAATCAGGCCTGACTTTAATAGTCGTTTACTCACACAAACCTCTGACACTGGTTGATTACTTTCAAGCGAGGATAAATACTATCCTGTCCTAAGAAGCATATTTATTAGCATTGGTCTAAAAATGCTGTTAGAATCCCCGCCATCTTAACCGCGATGACCTTTCCATACCAAAGTTTGTTTGGCTACGATTGGTTTTTGCACAAATCATTTGACAATTAAGCGCCTATGAGGGATAGTCCTCGCCCTTAAATTGTCACCGAACTAAGTTTTTGGGAGTTAGACCTTGGCAAACAGTAAATCTGCTAAGAAGCGCGCTATCCAAGCTGAGAAACGTCGCCAGCACAATGCTAGCCGTCGTTCTATGATGCGCACTTACATGAAAAAAACTATTGCAGCTATTGAAGCTGGCAATAAAGAAGCTGCAACTGCTGCTCTTGTAGAAGTTACACCTCTTCTAGACCGCATGGCGACTAAAGGCCTTATTCATAAGAATAAAGCTGCACGTCATAAGTCTCGTTTCGCTGCTGCAATCAAAGCTCTTTAATAGAAATTTGATTACAACGCAAAACGAAAAAAACCGGCCTCGGCCGGTTTTTTTATATCTAAATTTTGAGTAACACAGAGATTTTTCTTGCTGAGCGTTACTTGGTTTACTTAAAGATATGCGGTTTGCTGATAGGCACTAACGTTCGACATGAAATACTGACACTTCCTTGTGTCGACCCTACCCCTGGTAAGAAATCACTTCCCCCACCAGCAATAAACTACTTGCAGTACATACCATGCAGTAGGTCAATCATCGCTTTTACTTCTTCACTGCTCAATGTGTAATACACTGTTTGAGCTTCTTTGCGAGTTTCGACCAAACCATCTCTTCTCAACCAAGCAAGATGTTGAGATAAAGCAGATTGACTCAATTCCAACTTGCCACACAACTCCCCAACCGACAGCTCAGTACCATGCAATAGGCACAGAATCTGTAAGCGACGCTCATTGGCCATGGCTTTGAGTAGAATCACAGCTTGTGCTGAATTCTTCTCCATCTCTTTTAAGTTCATAGTTTGGCTCCATACAACCTTTACGCCAAGTCCGGGTTATCAGTATTTCCGGCAGATTATGAAGTCATGATAATCGATATCAATTCATTAACAAACAAGCTCACTCGAACAATTTGCTAAAATCTGCGTCACATACATTTTTTACTGCTGGATGTTGGATCATCCTCTCAGCAAATATGACGTAGTACTCCTCTTTTAACTCCTCGATTCCCCCCAACAATTGCAATGACGTATCTTCCTCAACCTCTGACATATATAGCGTAGGCGCTAAGAAAATAGCGTCGTGGTGGTAACGAGCGAAAGCCTTCATCAATGCCGCGTCATCAAACTCACCCAAAATATCAGGCTTAAGTCCTTGTCTATCAAACCATTGCAGTACTTTACGCCCCATCGAAGTTCGACTTCCTGGGATTAACAGTTTCTTTTGTTCTAATACAGCAGGAAAGTTAACACCTTCCACATTACCTGAACTGAAAAAGCTCATACCACTCTCACCCAACTTTTTACTAAACAGGCCTGGGCTTTGGCTAGAATCCACCGGGCAGTCAGACAAAATCATATCGAGCTTATGCTGAGAAAGTTGTTCAAGTAGCATTTCATGAGTCGATTCAAAGCAGCGTAAATGAATGCTGTTATCGGGTGGGATTGTCGACATCAATATCTTGCTGACTAATCTTTTGGACAGTGCATCCGCGACGCCAACATCAAACAGAATATTGGAGTGCTGGCTATAATTCACGATATCCAGCATCTCGTAACTCAGGCCAAACATACGATCGGCATATTTAAAGACCAACTGCCCAAGCTCTGTCGGCTCAACACTGCGACCATTACGCTTAGTTAGCTTGCCGTCCATACGCTCTTCTAAGGCTTTTATCTGACCAGTTACCGTTTGTGGTGTTAGGAATAGGGCTTCTGCAGCTTTAGTAACAGAGCCTTGCTTGCAAACCATCCAGAAGTAATAAAGGTGGTTATAGTTGAGATGCGACATAAATGTGCCGTAAAAAAAGAGAAGATAACCTGTTATATCAAATATGCCCTCCCCACTCAACAAACTCGGAAAAACCACACCTAACTATCAATTACTACTTATTTTTACGAAGTGTCTAATTTCATAATGTAATATTTCAACGATTATTTTCAATTTTTCTCTAACTTTTAAGATCTATATCACCTATCAAAAACACGAACAAAAAACTTTAAAAACAACAATTTAAACCACCACCATTTCAAGACCAAATATTTAAAGAGCAAATCATCACAAAAAAGTCTCACCTAAACCAAAATGTAATATTACTGAAATATTTGTTCTCTAACATCACGCTCAGATTAAACAAACAGACCAAACACAGACTAAAACGGTCCAATGGAGAAAACATTATGAACCAAGCTACTACTGCAGCAGCGCCTATCTCGAGCACAACTCGTTGGCTACGCTGGGCTAACTTGGCATTCATGCTTTACCTACTATTACTTTCAGTTTCAATGGTTGGTACAGGCTTCAAATGGGCAACAGGCGAGCAAGCAAAAGTTCTTTTCGAATTTGCTTCACACCCAGTTGCAGGCTTAATGATTGGTTTAGTAGCAACAGCACTTATTCAATCATCAAGTACAGTTACTTCAATTATCGTTGGCCTTGTGGCAGGTGGCTTACCTGTTGAGCTAGCAATCCCTATGATCATGGGTGCGAACATTGGTACTACGGTAACCAATACGCTAGTTAGCCTTGGTCATGTTCGTTGTAAAGATGAGTTCAAACGTGCATTCGCAAGTGCGACGATTCACGACTTCTTTAACCTATTAGCCGTTGCTATCTTCCTACCACTAGAGATGGCGTTTGGTATTCTAGAGAAAATTTCTCACTGGTTAGTATCACCGATGCTAGCAACAGGTGATATGAGCATGGGTGGTCTTAACTTCATCAAGCCAATCACTAAGCCTGTAGTAAGTGCGATTAAAGAACCACTATCAACGTTTGGCGACACTGTTGGTGGGGTTATGCTTATCGTTCTAGGTATCGCGACTATCTTCGTAGCTATCACGGTAATGGGTAAGCTAATGAAGAGCCTAATGGTTGGCCGTGCTCGTGAGATTCTAAAGAACGCAATCGGTCGTGGTCCTATCCACGGTATCGCTTCTGGCTCTATCGTGACTATCCTTGTTCAGTCTTCTTCTACAACAACAAGCTTGATGGTTCCACTAGTAGGTTCAGGTGTTCTTAAAGTACGTGACGTTTACCCATTCACTTTGGGTGCAAACATCGGTACATGTATTACGGCTCTACTTGCAGCTACAGCAGTATCTGGTGAGTTCGCAGTATTCGCACTACAGATTGCTCTAGTACACTTGGTGTTCAACATCATGGCAACGGTATTCATCTTTGGTATTCCGTTCCTACGTGAACTGCCAGTGAAAGCAGCTGACATCATTTCAGACATGGCAGTGAAAAATAAAGCTGTAGTAGCTGGTTATCTTGTTGCGGTATTCCTTGTACTGCCAGGTAGCGTGTTAGCACTGACTGCTTAATAGCAAAACAAACATCGCTTATAGCAAAGCCCGCAACCTTCTAGGTTGCGGGCTTTTTCTTTTCTGAAAGGCAGATGTGGGAGACAAAAAGAAGATTCGAGTAGCGAATAACAAGTTGAAAGCAGATACGGAATGCGAGTGAACGAGTAACGAAAAGCCCGTTTTACTCGCATCTATATATCCCCGTCATTCCCTACAGCGAGGAACGAGCGTGATAGGGAATCGACCTAATACACAACACCCAGAGATTCCCTACTCCCTCCTTCGTCAGTCTAGGGAATGACGGGGGCTTTTGATCTTCGTATCTCGCATCCCGTTTACTCGCATCTATCTACCCTTATCTCGTATCTAAAAACGCTTACTTACCTTGCTCATTACGTAGGTACATAATGGCAACCATGCCGAAGCCGATAAATTGCCATAGATACTGCCCGTCGCTTGCGCCTGTGATGGTTTGAGTGAAAGCCATACAAGCAGTCACAAACAGAGAAGCGAATGCCGCATAGAGTAACCACGGTCGCTCTTTACCGGCCATGAATTCACCAGCTATCACCGAGCGAAGTACCAATAAAAATGGTAAACATTGCAAAGCAATCAGAATAGGAAACATAAAATCGAACGTAGGGCTCAGTAAAACATGACCAACTTGGCTCTTATCCCAAGTGCCGACAATATAGCCTTTCCAGCCAGCCCAAGTGTCACCTGCATAAGCGGTATCGGGCGTAATGAAGCCAAGTAGCACGCCCATCACTTTATCGATAAAGCCATTTTTGAACCAAAAGACGAATAAGAAGATCTGAATTGGAATGATCTGAAAAGCAAACTTCTTCAACATGTGTATACCCCAAATAATAAATGATTTGGTGACCAGTATGTGGAAGTCGATGTTTTTATGCTTGATGCAAGGCAATCGAGCCTAACTCCAAACAATAATCAAACATGTTGAGAAGCCTGTTAGCACAAGGAAACCTTGCGGAAGAGCCGTTACTATTAGCGGTAACTCAACGTCTTCACTTCAAAGAGAATTATGTGGTTTAGGAAAGGTTTGTTTTTTATAAAGATTCAATAAGATCAAACAGTTGGCCATTATACTCTTTTTTCACTTCGGTATAGCGCTGATAGTTGTATTGCGAACCTTCTGGGTTATCCGACAGCTTGTCAGCCACACTAAGTAGATAAAAACTGATAGGGCTCGGTGTACTTTCGGCCGCATAAAAAAGGTAAGGGAAAGCTTGATTGGCATGTTGGTTGATTAACAGTGCAAGACCCAAGGTAAGGTTGGCAATATCACAACGTGGGTTCATCTCAAAGGCTTGCTTTGCCAGTTGCAGTGCATGTTCGCGATCTTCTTGCTCATGACTTTGCAAATAAGCCAAAGATTCCGAATACGACAATAAGGCATTGACCAAATAATTGTCTCTTCCTTGCTGTTGAATCGTATCCAACTGAAGTGCGATCTCTGCAAATGGCTGTCCACCTTTGCCTTGGTAGAAAAGCGATATTCCCTCTGAAATAACCTTCCAATCGTCGTAGTTATCAATAGAAGTCACTCGATGACTGACGACACCGTATTCTGAACTCATTGGGGCAATAATGGCTTTAATCTCAAGAATCACATCCCCAATGGCATCAAAGAAGTTATCTTGGCTAAAGCTCTTTTCCACTTTCTGGCTTTGATTGGGCTGGCGGTTGTTTTGTATCAGCACGCTCAGTATATAATTACTGCCCTTTTGCTTGAGCCAACCTTTGAGTTCGACACCATTATTGGCAAGTGATTGCTTGCCCTGTTTTGAGAGCTGAGAGAAGTGGTAACCCGATAAATTTCTCGCTGAGTTCAGCCCGTAGAATAGGTAGTTGTACACGCTTTCCGACATCTCATAATCGTCCGCAGAATCGAGTGTTATGTCATGGATATAAACGGGAATTACATCACTTTGAGGCGCAGAAATAACAGCTGTGTCATTGGTTGAGACATCAATTTTCCACGCCCAAGTTGCTATTAAGCCAATAGAGAATACTGCGGCTGTAATCAGGGCAATGGTTTTATTTTTAGGCTTAGAAACAACTTTGATTTCAGGTGGGGGAATTTCTACTACGGGAGTAGTCTCAACGCTAGGCTGAATTATCTCAATATCGAACAGATAACCTTGCTTAGGAATGGTCTGAATGATGCGATACGGACGTACTTTATCCTGAAGCTGACTGCGCAGTAAACTGATGACCTGTCTGACCAAGTTGTCAGACACTTGAGTTCGCTGCCAGACATCAGCAGCTATCTGCTGCGTACTAACCACTTGCCCGCGCTTGTCGATGAAATAGCTGAGCAGCCTTGCTTGTAGTGGCTCTAAATGAATCTCTTCACTATCAATCACCAACTGGTTTTTATCAGGGTAGAAAGAAATAGGAAAGTCGTGTTGCAATACAAAGCAATGCGAGCGAGTCATAGTAGTTCTGTGGTTAGAAAAGACCACTCAAGATTATTGGTTTTACGAATAGTAAGCAAGCCAAGCATCAGAAATAAAAAAGGCTGCGCAGAGGCAGCCTTTCGATCAGTCAGTCAGTCAGTCAGTCAGTCAGTCAGTCAAACAAAGCAGATTAGATTAAACCGAGAATGGGTACTTAATCGCTTCGTGGCATTCGTAGCCTTCAACCCAGAAGTCATCCATCGTCACCCACGTTTCCAAATCTTCTAGAGACTTAATCTCAGGATTGATATGGAATGTTGGCCCCGCTAAAGGCTCACGCTTCAACTGGATATCACGCATAGGTGCGAGTTGATCTTCGTAGATATGAGCATTAACCAGCTTGTGGTAAGCCACACCCGCTTTCTTACCCGTGATTTGCGCCATGATTGCTAGGAACACATACACTTGAACCATGTTGAAGTTCAGACCTAATGGAACATCACAAGAGCGCTGAGTACTGTTTAGGTACAAAGTGTCACCAAGTAGAGAGAAGTGATGGCTGTACATACACGGACGCAAACAACCCATGTGGAACTCACCTGGGTTATAGAAGTTTAAGATCTCGCCGCGGTCATCAATACCGTTTGTTAGATCATCAACAATCTTCTTCAGTTGGTCGATATGACCGCCGTCAGGTTTTGCCCATGCACGTCCTTGAACGCCATAAACACGGCCCATGTCGTCTTCACCCTTGCGGTAAGGGTTATTTAGCCATGCTTCATTCAGGTTAGAATTCGCATCCCAAGTTTTAGTCCCTAGCTTACGAAAATCTTCAGCATTGTCGTAACCACGGATATAGCCAAGCAGCTCGGCAACTGCGGCTTTCCAAAAACTTTTACGTGTTGTTACCAGTGGGAATTGGTTATTACCTACATCATATTCAAGGTCAGCATTGATTACGGTTAGGCAGCGCTTGCCTGTGCGTTCATTTTCAATCCAAGTACCGTCATTAACGATACGCTGACAGAGATCTAAATACTGTTTCACACCAATTCCTTACTTCGTTTGTTGTGGTAATTCATCTTTGTAGTGACCACGCTTGTATGCCCAAACCATCATCAGCACACCGATGATAACCATTGGCAGTGACAAAATTTGTCCCATAGAGATAAATCCACCGAACAAACCTAGCTGAGCATCAGGTTCACGTACGTATTCAACTAGGAAGCGGAATGTACCATATCCTGCTAGGAATAACCCTGATACAGAGCCAAGAGGACGAGGCTTTTTGATGAACCAGTTCAAGATGAAGAACAGTACAATACCTTCAAGCGCCATTTCATAAAGCTGAGATGGGTGACGAGGGAGTGGACCACCGTTAGGGAATACAATCGCCCATGGCACATCAGTCACACGACCCCAAAGTTCACTGTTCATGAAGTTGCCCATACGCCCCATACCTAAACCAAATGGAACCAATGGTGCAATCATGTCTGCGACACCAAAAAAGGTTCGACCGTTCTTTTTGGCATACCAAAGCATCGCGGTGATCACACCAAGCAAACCACCGTGGAAAGACATACCGCCAGTCCATACCTTAAATAGGTAGAGTGGATCATCAATGAAAAGGCCAAAGTTGTAGAAAAGTACGTAGCCAATACGACCACCCAGTACCACACCTAAAAAGCCAGCAAACAGTAAGTCTGATACTTGCTCTCGAGTCCAACCACTACCGGGTTGATCCGCTCGGCGATTTGCTAACCAAAGAGCAAACATAAAACCAACAAGGTACATTAGGCCGTACCAACGAACTGAGATTGGTCCTAGTTCAATAAGAACAGGATCGATATTTGGGAATTCGATAAAACCCTGAGACATACTTGGCTCTCTATCTAAAATTGAATAACGGTTAACTCAACAGCTAACAGAAAAGACACTACAGCAGCATAGTGGCTGCTATAAACATTAAAAATACCGCAAAGAATTTCTTCAGCACGGGGGTTGGCAATTGAGTGGCCAGTTTAGCGCCAACTCGTGTGGTCAGTACTGAGGTACAAGATATCGCTATCAAAGCCGGTAGATAAACATAACCCAAGCTATACGCCGGAAGATCATCGACAGAAGAGCCATGCCAAATAAAGCCTAGCATTCCCGAAATCGCGATAACACAACCACATACAGAGGATGAGCCTACAGCTTTGCGCATTTCCACACCGTGATGGTTAAGGAAAGGCACCGATAAAGAACCACCACCAATACCAGCCAAGCTTGAAACCAAACCAATACCGCCACCACATAACATGGTTTTAGCTGAACCCGGCATCGACTTTTGACTCTTAGAGCGAATAGACATCAGCATTTGCAACGCCAATACCAAGACAATCACACCAAAGACTTTTGGTAAGTATTGAGCTGGAATCACATCGGCCACGAAAGAACCTAGGAAGCCACCTATCACGACACCTGGTATCAACCATTTAACGACAAACATCTCTACATTACCCAATTTTAAATGGTTAATCGCAGACGATCCCGACGTAACGATGATGGTTGATAACGAGGTAGCCAATGCCATTTGCATCGCAAACTCTTGAGGGATACCCGCTTTAGGAAGCAAAAAGAGTAAGGCAGGAACCACCAGCAAACCACCACCAATGCCCAGCAAGCCAGCTAAAACACCAACAATAGCACCAAGGCCTGCTAGCAAGCCTATCAGTTCATATGACACGTTAAATCCTATTTTTTACCCGCTCGAATGAAGCCTGTAAATTCACGCTCTTCGAAATAGTTGAGCATCATACTATAGATGTCACTTCCATACGGTTTTGATAGCGCCTCATTTGCCAAATCTTGCAGTTCACTAAGCTTAGATTGACGAATCAAATACTTAGTCCTTGCGACATTTGAGGTGTTCATACTTAACGTCTCATACCCTAACCCAATCAAGAGCAATGCACCCATTGGATCACCCGCGAGCTCTCCACATATACACACAGGCAATTGATATTGCTTACAAGTATCATGGATGTGTTTCAATGCCATGATCACTGCAGGGTGCATGGATTCATAGACATCAGAGACGCGGGAATTGTTCCGGTCAACCGCCAATAAATATTGAGTTAAGTCATTGGTGCCCACCGAAACGAAATCAACTTTATCCGCAATAAGCGGAAGAAGGTAAAGCATTGATGGCACTTCAATCATGATACCGATACGCGGCATACGAACTCGACTGTCGAGTTCATGCACTTCATCGTAGGCTTGCTCGATAAGTTGAACAGTATCATCCAGTTCTTGAGTGCTAGAGATCATCGGCAACAAGATACTCAAGTTCTGGCTATCACAACTCGCACGTAACATGGCACGTAACTGAATAATAAAGATGTCAGGATGATCGAGCGTAAAACGAATACCACGCCAACCAAGGAATGGATTGTCTTCTTCGATAGGGAAGTAAGGTAACGCCTTATCTCCACCAATATCCAAGGTTCGCATCACCACTTGCTTCTCAGGGTAACTCGCAAGCACAGAACGATACTGCTTGAATTGTTCGTCCTCTGACGGAAACCTCTGCTGCAACAAGAAAGAAATTTCGGTTCGATACAGACCAACCCCATCAACCCCTTGGTTGATAGCGATGTTAGTGTCTGCACTCAAACCCGCATTAAGCAGAATCTCGACTTGCTTGTCGTCTTTCGTTTTTGCCGGTAAGTACAGTTCTCGATTGACCATAGAGGAGAGCTCACTCTCTTCTAGAATCAGCCCCCGATACTCTTTGAGCAGGTTTTTAGTCGGCTCAATAAAGATCTCGCCGCTATACCCGTCAACAATCGCTTGCTTACCATTAGCTTGCGAAAGATTAAGGTTAACTCCCATAACAGAAGGAATACCCAAAGCTCGAGATAAAATCGCTGCGTGCGAGTTCGCCGCCCCTTCCAAGGAAATAACCGCTAATAGTTTTTCTTTAGGAATAGACGCTAATACAGAGGCCGTTAACTCACGAACCACCAAAATAATCGGTTTATCTAACGTGCGAAGTTCATGTTCAGAATTGTGGAGGAAATAGAGCAGTCTTTGACCAAGCTCTCGGACGTCTTGCGCTCTCTCCCGAAGGTACACATCTGACATACGAGCAAAACGGTTAGAGTAACTCTCAACAACCTGTCTCAATGCCCAATCGGCTTTGTCGCCTTTCTGAATTTGACTCTTGAGATCCTTACGTAACATGGGATCGTTGAGTAAGTGAGTAAACAGATCAAAGATCGCCAACGCGTCTTTATTGATTTCACTATCTAAACGCTTTCGCATTCGCTTAAAATCATTGAGAGCATTTTCGACAGCGACTGCCAACAGCTCATGCTCCCTTTCAACATTGAGCGTCGAAGCAGGGTAAACATCGGTGAGTTCAGGCTGAGTGTTGTCCCACCATAAGTCACCAATCGCCACACCCGATGAAGCTGCAATACCTTTGGTCGCAGGTAGCTTCTGTTGCTCTAACAGCCAATGGCCTTGAGTTTGGGCATGCGCCACAATAACCGCAAGTTGTGCTGAGAGTGTAACAAGGAAGGATTCTTCCATCTCACTGAATAAACGGGGGGACTTCTGTTGAATGACCAATACGCCAAGCACTTGCTTGCGATAGATAATCGGAGTGCCGAGAAAAGAGTGATAAACCTTTTCTCCAAGCTCGGGAAAAAACTTATAAGCAGGGTGAGCAGACGCTTGTGCAAGGTTGATCGGTTCAGCACTTCTTTTAACAAGGCCAACCAAACCTTCGTCAAAACCAATGTGAATACTATTGCCTTTGAAGATCAGGCCTTGAGTTGCCATCAACTCAAGACGCTGCATATCATTATTTGCCAAATACACGGTGCAACATTCCGTCTGCATCGCGCTGCATGTCTCTTTAACCAAAATATCAAGAGCCGTCGACACATCTTCAACTCTTGATACGTGTTCAACTATTTCCCTTAGTTGGCTGAGCATGCTTAACCTCTACGCAATTTGCGCTTTCCTTTTGTTTTTCGCTCTTTAAACGGCATTGCTAAAGATGCGAATTCTTTCATCGCTCGACGGTAAACATCTCGCTTGAAAGATACAACTTGTCGAACCGGGTACCAGTAACTCACCCAACGCCAACCATCAAACTCAGGTGTGCTTCCACGCTGCATATTGATATGCGATTCATCGCAATCTAAGCGTAAAAGAAACCACTTCTGTTTTTGTCCAATACAGACAGGTTTAGAATCCCACCGAACCAGTCGTTTGGGCAGCTTATAGCGTAACCAATGACGACTTGTCGCGACGATCTTTACATCCTTTTTAGTAAGGCCAACCTCTTCATACAACTCGCGGTACATTGCCTGTTCCGGAGTTTCACCTTCATCTATTCCCCCTTGAGGGAATTGCCATGAATGTTGCCCGTATCGTTTAGCCCAGAAGACCTGACCATGGTTGTTACAGATTACAATACCAACATTTAATCGGTAACCATCGCCATCTATCACTGGCCAACCTCTATCTAAATTTTTAATTACACTGATTTTTCCACATATCCCCAATCGGAGCAAACTTAGTGACGTGACAAGCGCTATATTTATGAATAATAACTACGAATATGGATAAGTTTTGCTCAAATCTTAGTTACCCACACAAGAGTGAGACATAGACCACATTTATTCACCTTTTCTGTGAATAACTATGTGAAGAATTACCCGCAATCGTTTTTTTTAATCCATAGATTTATCAGAACCAAAAACAAAAAACCACCCACCGACAACAAAAACAATTAAAAATCAATTAATTAAAGCAAACCCATCGATTATAAAAACATGAAAAAAGAAAAAGATCTTTTAAAAACTACCCATGGTTAAAGATCAACCACTCCGATGTTTATCCACACTAGTAAGTGAAAGATTCATTTCAAACCCTATTTAGCAAGCATTTTATCCCCTGCAAACCCCTGTTTATTTATCCACTAAATTAATATTTCAATTAATTACCTTTATGTCCTGTGGATAACCATGGGTTTGATCCCTTTCCTAGCAAGGCGATCATTTCTTAACCAGTCGTCATATGGTGATAACTTCTGGTAAAATCATTTTTTTGATCATACCTTTTATTATGAAACCAGAACCACAAACACAACAAGAGCTGTTAGACAGAGCATATGCTATTGCAGGAATGACCTTCAAAGAGCTCGCCGATGAAGCCAATATGGTTGTACCAAACGACCTAAAGCGAGATAAAGGCTGGGTTGGACAACTATTGGAATGGCACTTGGGTGCGCCAGCTGGCAGTAAACCAGAACAAGATTTTGCCAAGCTCGGGATCGAGCTAAAAAGTATCCCGATTGGCTATTCAGGGAAGCCACTCGAAACCACCTTTGTTTGTGTCGCGCCATTGATGGGCGTGCAAGGCATAACTTGGGAAACCAGTCACGTTCGAAACAAGCTGTCTAAAGTGTTGTGGATCCCAGTAGAGGGAGAAAGAGAGATCCCGCTGACAGAAAGGCATGTAGGATCCCCTTTATTGTGGACACCAACCCAAGCGGAAGACGAGATCTTAAAAAGGGATTGGGAAGAGCTCATGGAGCTGATCGTGTTAGGTAATGTTGAACAGATAACAGCAAGACACGGCGAAGCACTGCATTTGCGACCAAAAGCCGCCAACAGTCGAGTGTTAACAGAAGCTTACGGTGCAAGTGGAAAACCAATAAAGACCAAACCTCGTGGTTTCTATCTACGAACTCAATTCACCCACAGATTGCTGACAACCCATTACGCATAGAAAGCCATTACGCATAGAGGTTTTATCTAGCATAGATAGACTAAAAGATCAGTACGTTATAAACCGTCTCAATTTAGAAGTAATTTCTCACTACAACGCTCGTTAAAAATACTCTCTAATGAGGTTTGAGCGCCAGTTCAATATCGCAGTAGCTTTGGTTGGGTTCATTACCAAACTCATCATACGCGTTGTGCAAGCGAAGGTAGGCCTTTTCAAAGCCGAGCCGGAGTAATTCCTCTTTCACTTGATCCAAGGATCCAAAGTGAAGCGGCTCGCCGTCTTGCTTTACCGGTTCTAGCTTGTGTTTGTACTCCACCGCCAGCAAATATTCAGAGATATCAGAGCAACCAATAACGTACACTTTCGGTGTCTGATAAGAGTCTTTGTGCTCTCCATGTAACCACATGTCTAATTGATGCTTCTGCATAGTCAGCCTCCCTTGCTCTGTAAAGCTTAGCCGAACTATTTACCTTTACTAGATAACGACTTAAAAAAGCAAAAAAAGAGAAGCAAGAGCTTCTCTTTTTTTGGCCAGTTCTAGTTCAAAAATTTGCATTTTCGACGCCATAACTATCGCTGATGTTTATCTTGTGGGGTGAAAGGCGCTATCACCCCACAAGATTACGTCGGTATTCGCGCGCTTAAGACTCGACGAAGATGACGAACTCGGCGCTCAATCGTGACAACTTCAGGCTCAGAAAAACCAATTGGTCGACCATCGGCTTCAAGGCCAATATCTCTCAATAAATGGGTGTTGTTCCATGGTAGATCATATGAACTACGACGAACTTTTCGTTGCCATTCACGCTCTTCACGACGAAGGTCTGCACGGATAAGAACTGTTGCTAGTTTTAAATATACTGAGTGACGCATAATAACTCTCCAGTTGTGGAATAAACTGAGGAAAAATAGCGTTCTAGATAGTATGAGGGCTTCTCACTTAGCTACTATTTTTCCGCAGCCAAATAAGGGTACGGATCTATTAGTTAGGTTTATCTTGGGTGTTTCGATCGGCCATGGCTGATGTGTGTGACATATCAGTCACCATGTCAGTACACGGATCAAACGACGCGCAAATATGCTGTATAAAATCGAAATGTTTCATTTGCGCCTCCAAGCTAACTAAAAAATCCAAAAAGAAATGGGGTCGTAAAAGCAGACAAGTCTTTGTTAAATCGTTGCTTTCACGGTTAAAGTCTAACCAAGTGAGTATATTATTCAACCGATAATTGGTTAACATTTTTAAAACAATGCATTCGCCTGAAATATCAGTTGCATATTCATTTACATATAACATATTCACTATGATTATATAAAATCACAGCATATCTATCTTAGGGCTCTCTATAGAACAGCGGACTATCCTTCAGAAAAAAAAAGCCACGTATGATACGTGGCCCTTGAATTTTCACTCACCGGATAGAGTCAATGAATAGAACGTTCTAAACAACGCCCTCAGATATAAGACCATGTTTATTGAGTAAGCGGTACATAGTTGCGCGTGAAACTCCAAGCTCCTTAGCGGCCAAAGACACTTGACCACCATAAGATTCCAACACAATGAGTAAAGCATCTCGCTCTGAACGTTCACGTATACTTTTCAGACTGCGGCGTTCATCATTCTGTTTTGGTAAATCCAGTTGATGATCCTCAATGATGACAGCATCAGACATCAACACAACACGCTTAATCTGATTCATCAATTCACGAACGTTGCCAGGCCAATGGTAGCGACTCATCGAGCGGATAGCATCGTCTGAGAAGCTCTTCGCTTGCGCATTAAACTCTTTTGAGTACTCACGCAGAAAATGATTCGCTAGCACTGAAATATCACTCACACGTTCTTTTAAGCTAGGAACATGAATACGCAGAACATTGATGTAATGATAAAGCTCTTCATTGAAGTCGCCCTCGATCAATGCCTTTTCAATATCAGAAGAGTTAGCAGCCAAAATGCGAACATCAACCGACTTAGCTCCCTTCGTGGTTTCAATTTTCCCTTCTTGTAAAAAGCGTAAAAGGTTCAATTGTTGATTACGAGGCATCGCTAGGACATCGTTGAGTAAGAGGGTTCCGCCATCGGCTTCTTCCAACATACAAGGCGCTGCCGTTGCTGGGGCTGAAATACCAAACATCTCAGTCTCTATCCTCATTTCAGATAGAGCACGGCAATTCACAGTTAAAAATGGTTTCTGAGCTCGCGATGAATTTTGATGAATGGAACGTGCAATTGTCTCTTTTCCTGTCCCACTCTCACCGTAAATCAAAATACTGACATCTGTGGGGCCAATTCGCTTGACTTGGTCTCTCAAGCGTTTCACCGCCACAGAATCACCGAGTAGGCCCATATTGTTGTTAATACCGTAGTTTGGCCATACTTTCTGCTCAAGTTTGAGCATACCCAGTTGATGACCAATGGTACTCAATAGCTGAGCATCAGGGATTGGTGCCGTGAAAAAGTCGATACAGAAGTTAACGATAAATTGGCAGATTGTATCTGAGCTCAATTGCGATTCACGGATAAAAGCAAGCCATCGAACTTGCTTGTTGTTGCTCACGAGGTTAGCGATACCATTAAGGCTAAACTCATCATGACTAAGATCCACAATGCCAATGCAGGGGCCAATATCAGTAATTAAGGCATCGGCTTTTCGTAAATCTGCACACTGGGTACATTGCCAACCCACTTGTTCTAACACTGATAACCAGGGTTCGTACGCACCACCAACGACGATAAGAGAACCTGGTAAGGAATCCATCTTAAATTGAGTTCCCATCCTTCTTCCTTATTCTGTTTTTATTTTTTTCAATCAGGCTAACACGAGTTAAACGAATCATACGGGTACAAAGTTGCCGCAAGATCGTATTCAGATCCGATACGTATAGTAATGAGACTATCTTAGATTTTTTGTCTCAATGGTAAGACTATGTCATAAATAATCATTTTTCGAATCAAGAGTGCGGTACGAGCTAGGTTTTGACGCTAAAAACCGAAAAAGCCACCCGAAGGTGGCTTTTAAATTACACGGGCAGTAACACCCCATAAGCGAAAATTACGCTTGTGGGCGCATTGCCGGGAACAAGATCACGTCACGGATTGTGTGGGTGTTAGTAAATAGCATCGCTAGACGATCGATACCAATACCTTGACCCGCTGTTGGCGGTAGGCCGTGCTCTAGTGCAGTAATGTAGTCCGCATCGTAGTACATAGCTTCGTCATCACCCGCGTCTTTTGCGTTAACTTGTGCTTTGAAACGCTCGTCTTGGTCTTGTGCATCGTTAAGCTCAGAGAAACCGTTCGCTACTTCACGGCCACCGATGAAGAACTCAAAGCGGTCTGTGAAGAATGGGTTGCTGTCGCTACGACGAGCCAGTGGAGAGATGTCCGCTGGGTAACCCGTGATGAACGTTGGTTGAATTAGCTGAGGCTCAGCCGTTTCACCAAAGATCTCTTCAAGAAGCTGACCACATGTCCAAAACTTCTCAACGTAAAGACCCACTTCTTCTGCAATTTTAACCATCAATTCTCTGTTCTGAAGATCGTCTTCAGTCAGAGCTTGAATGTTTGCATTTTCAGGTGTGTAGTGTTTGATTGCATCGAACATGCTCATGCGAGCGTAAGTGCCACCGAACTCAACTGTTTCGTCACCGTAAGGCATAGAAGTAGAACCAAGAACGTCCATCGCCGCTGTGCTTAGCATCTCTTCCGTTAGATCCATTAGATCTTTGTAGTCAGAGTACGCTTGGTAGAATTCCATCATTGTGAATTCTGGGTTGTGACGTGGAGAAAGACCTTCGTTACGGAAGTTACGGTTGATCTCGAATACACGGTCAAAACCACCAACTACTAGACGCTTAAGGTAAAGCTCAGGTGCAACACGTAGGTACATGTCGATGTCTAGTGCGTTGTGATGAGTGATGAATGGACGTGCTGTTGCACCGCCTGGGATCACGTGCATCATTGGCGTTTCAACTTCTAGGTAGCCTTTTGAGCTCATGAAGTTACGGATTGAAGACACAAGCTTAGAACGCACGATGAATGTGTTACGAGAGTCTTCGTTCACGATTAGATCAACGTAACGCTGACGGTAGCGCATCTCTTGGTCAGTTAGACCGTGGAACTTCTCTGGCAGAGGACGAAGTGCTTTGGTTAGCAATTCAAACTCTTCCATGTTCACGTAAAGGTCACCTTTACCAGACTTGTGAAGCGCACCTTTAACACCGATGATGTCACCGATATCTAGGCCTTGGTACTTCTCTTTCAGTACTTTTTGTACGTCTTTCGCTGCGTACGCTTGGATACGACCAGAAGTTTCTTGAATCGCAAGGAATGGACCACGCTTCGCCATAATACGACCTGCGATCGCAACGATGTGGTTAAGCTCTTCTAGCTCTTCCTTAGTCTTCTCACCGAATTCCGCTTGAAGATCGCCAGCTAGGTGCTCACGACGGAAATCATTTGGGTGACCGTTCGCTTTGCAGTTTTGGCGGATATGATCCAGCTTGCTACGGCGCTCAGCGATTAGTTTGTTCTCTTCAGGTGAAGAAGCTTCTTGTGCATTTTCGTTTTGAACAGCATCAGTCATTTGAGATGTACCCTGCTTTTATAATTTGGACAGCTATATTTTTGAAAATATAGGCATTTTTACCAATATTATTGGTAAAGCTTAATAGTTGATAAAGCTTACAGACCTGATTTCAGGCTAGCTTCAATAAACTTGTCTAAGTCACCGTCAAGAACCGCTTGAGTATTACGGTTTTCGATGCCGGTGCGTAAATCTTTGATACGTGAATCATCCAGCACGTAAGAGCGGATCTGACTGCCCCAACCGATGTCTGATTTCGTTTCTTCGCTCGCTTGTTTTTCAGCATTTTGCTTTTGAATCTCAAGTTCAAAAAGCTTAGCACGTAGCTGCTTCATCGCTTGATCTTTGTTCTTATGCTGCGAACGGTCATTCTGACACTGAACCACGGTGTTAGTTGGAACGTGAGTAATACGTACCGCCGATTCCGTGGTGTTTACGTGCTGACCACCAGCGCCAGAGGCACGGTATACGTCAATACGTAGGTCAGAAGGATTAATGTCGATCGTAATGTTGTCATCAATCTCAGGATAGATAAACGCAGAAGCAAATGAAGTATGACGACGACCACTTGAATCAAATGGTGACTTACGAACTAGACGGTGAACACCAGTCTCTGTGCGTAACCAACCGTAAGCGTACTCACCAGAGATACGTACCGTTGCGCCTTTAAGGCCAGCAACATCGCCATCAGACACTTCGATAACTTCAGTCTTGAAGCCTTTCGAATCTGCCCAACGCAAGTACATACGCAACATCATTGAAGTCCAGTCTTGAGCTTCTGTACCGCCCGAACCTGACTGTAAATCGATGTAGCAATCTGATGCGTCGTGATCACCAGAGAACATACGACGGAATTCCAATTTCTCTAACTTAGCTTCAAGCTCAGCTAGTTCTGGCTCAATTTCATCGAACGTTTCTTGATCTTCTTCTTCAACCGCAAGCTCTAATAGGCCATCAACATCCTCAACACCTTGGTCAAGTTGGTCGATCGTTTCTACTACCGCTTCCAATGCTGAACGCTCTTTTCCTAGCGCTTGAGCACGCTCAGGTTCGTTCCATACATCCGGTTGTTCTAATTCTGCGTTTACTTCTTCTAGACGCTCTTTCTTTGCGTCATAGTCAAAGATACCCCCTCAGGATATTTGTGCGCTCAGACACATCCTGCAGACGGTTTTTTATAGGATTGATTTCAAACATTTTAGCTCATCATTTATGAGTAGAATTTAACCGGAGAATTGTACTCAAAAGTGTGACGGAGATACAGAATTTTTTAGAGTGGTACACCAAGATTCAATAACTTAATCGGATATAAAATTGACGGGCAGAAAAAACACGTAAAATTTGTAAGGCAATAAAGGAAAACAAGCCCTGTTTTTGAACAGAGCTTGTTGGATTAGGTACTAAATGATGAACCTCATTCAGTGAACGATAACGCTATTTGGCTTCAACTATTTCGCTTCGATATGATCAATCATCAACTGCAACGATTGATTGCCACGAAACTCGTTAATATCAAGCTTAAACGCAAGATGTACCGTTTTCACTGAGGCATCAGGCCAGCGACGTAGGTCAACATTAAAGGCAATACCATCAATCATCACATTGGTCGGGTGGCCTTTATACAATGGCTCAAGCATTAACTTTAGGTGCTTTTCACCCACTAATTTTTGATGCAGAACTTTAAACTCACCATCAAAGATGGGCTCAGGGAAAGCTTGTCCCCACGGACCACCTGAACGCAATGTTTCAGCGGTATGCATTGAGAACTCTTCAGGTAGCAGCTCACCATCAGACAAGATAATGCCCTTAAGTGCCGTCTCACCGAGTTCTTTACGCACAACGTCATCAAACATCTTGCTGAATCGCTCGAAGTCTTTTTCCATAATGGTTAACCCGGCTGCCATTGCGTGACCACCAAACTTCAAGATCAGGCCAGGGTTTTGAGTGTCGATTCTGTCTAGCGCATCGCGCATGTGCAAACCTGGAATCGAACGACATGAACCCTTAATGCTACCTTCACCACCATCAGCAAATGCGATCACTGGGCGGTGATATTTGTCTTTGATACGCGAAGCTAGAATACCAATTACGCCTTGATGCCAATCACGTTGAAACAGAGCCAAACCAGAAGGCAAATCGTCTTTACCAAATTCAAGGCGCTCACAAAAAGCCATCGCTTCTTGTTTCATGCCCTCTTCGATCTCTTTACGTGTTTGGTTCAAGCCATCTAACTCGCTGGCCATTCGACGCGCGGCATGGATGTTATTACTCATTAGCAGCTCAACACCAAAGGACATGTCATCCAATCGGCCAGCCGCATTGATACGTGGACCAAGCGCAAAACCAAAATCGGAGGCAACTAAACGCTTAGCATCTCGCTTAGCAATTTCAATCAAGGCTTGAATACCCGGACGAGCTTTACCCGCACGAATGCGTTGTAGCCCTTGGTGTACCAAGATTCGGTTGTTTTCATCAAGTGGTACCACATCCGCAACAGTACCCAGTGCCACTAGATCAATCAGTTCCATCAACTTGGGTTCTGTCATGCCGTGTTGAGCAAACCAGCCCAACTTACGCATATGAACACACAATGCCATCATCAGGTAAAAGGCGACACCCACACCGGCTAGCGCTTTTGAAGGAAATGCGCAGCTTTCTAGGTTGGGATTGACCATTGCATCTGCAATCGGTAATTCAGAACCAGGCAAGTGATGATCAGTAACCAGTACATCAAGGCCTTTCTCTTTAGCAAAGCGAACACCGTCAATTGAAGATACACCGTTGTCGACTGTCATGATCACTTCAGCACCAAGTTCGATCGCCTGTTCGACAACCTCAGGGCTCAAGCCATAACCATCTTCAAAACGATTGGGGACCAGATAATCAACATTAGAGCTGCCCAACATTCGCAGAGCAAGCACAGACAACGCGGAGCTTGTCGCGCCATCGGCATCAAAGTCACCAACAATGATGATGCGCTTTTGCTGCTGAATGGCTTTGAACAACAATTCAACCGCAGCATCAATTCCGCCCAGTTTTTGATAAGAGTGCAAACCTTTCGCAGCTGTCTCTAGCTGGTCAGCACTGTCGATTCCGCGACTCACATAAATACGCTTTAACAAGTCAGGTAAGTGAGCAGGTAAGACTGAAGTGTCGACCTCAGGACGGCGTTGGATCTCTATCATATAAAAATGGGCCTGATATCAATCAGGCCACTCCTTAAATCAAAAACAGGGGGAAATAATAGGTAATAAAAAATGAAGATTACTGCTCTAAACGCTGAATAAGTTGCGCTGGAGGTAAGTAACCACTCACTAACTCACCACTTGCTAGTACGATAGCCGGAGTGCCATTGATGCCAAGCTCACGACCGAGTTGGTATTGTTTAGCAATGTTCTGCTTTTGCTCTGCTAGGTTTTTACCAGACGCTGGCATTTGACGGTTTACTTTAGCGTCATGCATCGCTGTTTTTGGATCATCTGAAGCCCAGATTGCCGCCATTTGATCGGCAACTTGCCCTGTCGCACCTTGGCGTGGGTAAGCCATGTAACGAACAGTGATACCCAGATCGTTGTAGCCTTGCATTTGACTGTGCAGACGAACACAGTAGCCACAAGTAATGTCAGTAAATACCGTCACAACGTACTTTTCGTTATCTGCTTTGTATTCGATAACCGTATCCGACATCGCTGCTACTTTTTCAGCATTCAGTGGAGCCTGACGCTCAGCCAAAACATCACTGAACTTACCGTTTTCATCCAAAGAGTAAAGTGTACCGGCTAGAAAATGATCGCCCTCTGGAGAAGAAAAGATAATACCGCTGTTGGTTTGAACTTCTAAAAGACCATCGATATCCGAAGGAACAATCTTATCGACCTTAATACCGATTTTTTCAAAACGCTTAGTTAACGCAGCTGTATCAATAGCTTGAGCTGGAGCAGCTTCTACGGCTGTTGATGTTGTTTCTACTTTCGCTTCTGATGCATTACATGCAGTAATCATGAGAGGAAGCGCTAGTAGAGGAAGACGGCGTAATACGCTCATTAGGTTCACCTTAAAAATAAATGGATTTAAGCACGTGGGTGATGCTGAGCGTGAATTTGCTTCAGCCTTTCAGTCGCCACATGAGTATAAATTTGGGTGGTCGATAAGTCACTATGTCCAAGCAACATCTGTACGACCCTGAGATCGGCGCCATAGTTCAGTAAATGAGTGGCAAAAGCATGTCTCAATACGTGTGGAGACAATAGATCTGTATCGATACCAGCAATAACCGAATAATGCTTAATGCGATACCAGAACGTTTGACGAGTCATTTGCTTAGCGCGTTTACTCGGAAAAACCACATCCGAGCTGTTATCACCGAGTAATTGTGGGCGACCTTGTTCAATAAAAGTTTCTATCCAATCCACCGCATTTTCGCCCATTGGTACTAAGCGCTCTTTGCCACCCTTGCCAATAACACGCACCACGCCTTGTCTTAGGCTGATGTTTTCCATCGTCAAGCTAACCAGCTCTGTCACACGCAAACCGGTTGCATAGAGTAACTCAAGCATCGCCTTATCGCGAAGTTCAATCGGATCGTTCGGATCTGGCGCATCAAGCAAAGCATCAACCTGCTCTTCGCTCAAATCTTTCGGCAAGCGTTGCGGCAACTTCGGGCTGATCAACAAAGCACTTGGATCATCACCTCTGATTTTCTCGCGGTGTAAGTATTGGAACAAGCGACGAATCGCCGACAACATACGAGCACGAGAAGTCTGCTTAAAATCGGCGTCGGCTAACCAGCCTTGATAGTCCTGTAAACCTGAAAGGCTAATGAAGTCGAGGCGGTAATTGTTCTTTTCCATCCACGCTAATAACTTGGACAAATCGGTACGGTACGAGACAAGCGTATTCTCCGATAATCCTCGCTCCATCCACATAGCATCTAAAAACTGCTCAACGAGACCGTGGTCTGCGCTCTGCCCTTGAGGCGACTGCATAGTGTTACTCACAATATTGGAAACTGTTTTGAGAGTATGCCAGAGCAAATATGAATGCCATAAAAATTACGACTTGAGCGGATAATCGCTGCAATCAAAGTCGATTTATGGTTAGAATTCGCCATCTGAAATTAAAATTGAACGTTTGCTATGAAAATTGGATTATTTTACGGCTCAACCACCTGCTACACAGAAATGGCAGCAGAGAAAATTCGCGGCATTATTGGTGAAGACCTAGTTGATATCCATAACGTGAAAGAAACCCCTCTTTCATTGATGGCGGACTACGATCTTTTACTGCTCGGCATCTCAACTTGGGACTTCGGTGAAATCCAAGAAGATTGGAATGAACTGTGGGAAGACATTGCAACCACGTCAATGAAAGGCAAGGTTGTAGCGCTGTTTGGTTTAGGTGACCAAGAAGGCTACGGCGAGTGGTTCTTAGATGCGATGGGTCTATTACATGATGAGCTGAAAATCGCTGGCGCTGAGTTTGTCGGTTTCTGGCCAAACGATGACAGCTACGAATTCGAAGCGTCTAAAGCTCTCACTGAAGACCAATCTCAATTCGTTGGTTTGGCTCTTGATGAAGATTCACAATACGAGCTGAGCGACGACCGTATCGCTAGCTGGGTTGAACAAGTACTGGTTGAGTACAGCGAAAAGCTATAGCCAAACAGAAGTACACTCAGCGAAGTAGCAGAATATTAAAAGATCACAGAATACAAAAAGGCCTCATTACTGCGAAGTAATGAGGCCTTTTCTATTTCATGTCGAAGGACAATGTCATCTCAACGGAAGATTAAACAGTCTCTTCAGCCATCTCTTGCTCTGTTGATTTACCAACGAAGAACATACAGATGATTGCGGCAGTCGTTGGAAGCAACCAACCCATACCGATTTCGAACAATGGCAGCATGTTCATTGCAGATACATCCATACCTGCAACTTTAGCACCATCGATAAGAGCAAACAGTAGAGACACTAATACCACTGCGCGGTAAGCCGCTTTTGGATTAGGGAAACGGCTGCGCAAGAATGTCAGTGCGACCAATGCTATTGCTACTGGATAAAGTGCAAACAGAACTGGAACAGACAGAGAAATTAACTGAGAAAGGCCAACGTTCGCTACGGTTGCACAAGCTACACCGTTGATGATTACCCAGGTCTTGTAAGACAGAGGTGTTAGCGAGCTGAAGTAATCAGAACATGCTGATACAAGGCCAATCGCCGTCGTTAGACAAGCCAATAGTACGATCACAGAAAGCACGAGTTGACCTGAAGGGCCAAACAAAGATTGGACGTATAAGCTTAAGATAGCGCCGCCATTATCTGCACCCGCTGCAACTGTTGCGCTTGTTGCGCCCAGGAAGAACAGAGAGATGTAAACAAATGCTAGACCCGCTGCCGCAATACAACCCGCACTGATTAGGTACTTAGTTGTTGCTGCGCGGTCAGTCACGCCTTTACTGCGAATTGCGTCAACAATCAGCATGCCAAACATCAAAGCAGCAAAAGTATCCATGGTGTTGTAGCCTTCAAGGAAACCTTTGGTCAGTGGCTGAGTGATGTACTCACCGTGAGCCGCAAGGACATCACCTTGTGGGTTAATGAACACAGCAACTGCCAGTACAACCAAACCAACGAATAGTGCAGGCGTAAGTACCTTGCCAATAACGTCAATAAGCTTACCTTGTGACCATGAGAAGAACATCGCTACCACAAAAAATGCAATCGAAAAGAGAGTTAGATGAACTTGAGTCGCATCAATGAAGAACGGCTTCACCGCCATCTCATAAGCAACAAGACCGGTACGTGGTGCAGCAAATGCAGGACCGATGATGATGAAGATCAGCACAGCCATGATAGTTGCTGCTTGCTTAGGAAGATCTTTCGTTAGATGACCCCATGAACCACCAGCCACTGCGACCGCGACGATAGTGATTAACGGCAGACCAACGGCAGTCAGCAGAAAACCAGACATCGCTGGAAGAAAGTGATCACCAGCTAATTGGCCAGCTAGAGGTGGGAAGATGATGTTACCCGCACCTAAGAAAAACGCAAAAAGCATAAAGCCCAATGCCATTATATCTGTTAGTTTTAGACTCTGTTTCACAGATAATCCTTAATTATATTTATGAGTTTATGTTGTGCTTACATGAATGTTACAGCGAGAAGCTGCCAATCAATCTTTAAAATAGTCGCGCATAATGACGAAACACTCGGCTAGCTGCAAGTCACCATAAAAAAACGCCATATAAATTTGCATATATAAACAAAAAGTAGTGAATTAAACTAAATATACGCAGATTAACATAATTATCAACCAATCATTGTTAGCAACAATAGATAAGCAATTAGAATATTAATTTACACAAATAGTTAACATTAGAGCTAATCACTTAAAATATCTCGATAATCAGAATATTCATGAAAGACAAAACGATAAATACTAAAAGCTTCAATTTTAAGAGGTTCTCTATTTACGGAGGACAGAGCGGCATGCCTGTTAGCACCGATGGAGTACTACTCGGATCATGGATTAACCTTGCCCCTGAATCATTAGTACTCGATATAGGGACAGGAACAGGTCTGTTGGCCTTGATGGCTGCGCAGCGTTTTGAGGATGCTTCAATCTCTGCGATCGATATTGATCAGCACGCCATTGATGCTGCCACAGTCAATATTGAGCAGTCACCTTGGCAAGATCGTATCTCCCTTCATCACGACAGCGTGTTAACCACGGATTTCTCGCAACAATTTGATGCCATAATTTGTAATCCGCCCTACTTCAACTCTGGTGAACAGGCACAGCAAAGTCAAAGAGCCACCGCTAGACACACCGACAGCTTGGATCACCTTCAACTTGCCCAGTGTTGTTTCGAGATAACAACTGATGCCGCCACCGCCAGTTTTATACTGCCGACGCCCGAAGGAGAAGGCTTCATCAAACTTGCCGAGCAATGTGGTTGGTACCTAGCAAAGCGCCTTGATGTGAAAACAACCGACAAAAAACCGCCCAGCAGAATCCTGTTTGAACTATCTAAAGATCCTGTTAGCGAGCAAGATTTGCAGCGTGAATCGCTTACGATCCATCACGATGGCGGTTATAGCGAGGCATTTATTGCCCTTACTAAAGATTTTTATCTCAAGATGTAGCAAATACCATGTGATCCTAATCACTAATGCTTCTATAATGTCCGACTACTCTTTTTTATCGTCTGCTTTTTGAGGCAGAAACATTTATTGCTTGTGGAGAAACAACAGTGATCAGAACCTTTGCAGAACTCGATCTAAACCAAGAGCTGCTTAAAGCAATTGACGAAATGGGCTACGAACGCCCAACACAGATACAAGCTGAAGCAATCCCACAAGCGTTAGATGGAAGAGACGTTTTAGCTTCTGCGCCAACAGGTACTGGTAAAACAGCATCATTTGTATTGCCAGCACTGCAATACCTACTGGATTTCCCACGTAAGAAATCTGGCCCTGCACGTATGCTTATCCTGACGCCAACGCGTGAGCTAGCAATGCAGATCACCGAACAAGCACGTGAGCTTGCTAAATACACCAGCCTAAATATCTTTACGATCACGGGCGGTGTGATGTACCAAGAGCACGCAGATATCTTAAGCACGACTCAAGATATCGTAGTCGCAACACCTGGTCGTTTAATGGAATACATTGAAGGCGAGCGTTTTGACTGCCGTGCGATTGAATGGCTGGTTCTCGATGAAGCAGACCGTATGCTAGACATGGGCTTTGGTCCTGTTGTTGACCGTCTGTCTGCAGAGTGTCGCTGGCGTAAACAAACTTTACTTTTCTCAGCAACGCTAGAAGGTAAAGGTATTGAAGGTTTCACTGAAGACCTTCTGAAAAACCCAGCAGAGATCGATGCAAAATCGTCATTGCGTGAACGTAAGAAGATCACTCAATGGTATCACCGTGCCGATTCAACTAAGCACAAGCTTGATATCCTAAAACATATCATCACAGAGCAAGCTGAACGCAGCATCATCTTCTTGAAGACTCGTGACCGCCTAGGTGACCTACGAGCTCAATTAGAAAGTGCACAGATCCCGTGTGTATGGATCCAAGGTGAAATGCCTCAAGATCGTCGTAACAACGCGATTTCTCGTTTCCGCGATGGTTCTATCAACGTACTGCTGGCAACGGACGTCGCAGCTCGTGGTATCGACCTTCCAGATGTGAGCCACGTTATTAACTACGACATGCCACGTACTGCAGATGTTTACCTACACCGTATCGGCCGTACGGCTCGTGCAGGTAAGAAAGGTAACGCGGTTTCTATCATTGAAGCGCACGATCAACTAATGATTGAACGTGTTGCTCGTTACACTGAAGATGCGATCAAAGAACGCTTCATCGAAGGCATGCGTCCTACACATAAGAAAGCCGCAGTAACGAAGAAGAAAAAGCCGAAGAAAGAAGACAAGAAAGCAGTGGCTAAGCAAAAAATTGCTAAGAAAAAGAAAATCGCTAAGAAAAAGAAAGCCGTTAAGAACAAGTAATCGAACCGCCTTTCAATGATTCAATAAAAAGCCCCATGCAGTTATCTGTATGGGGCTTTTCTTTGTCTGGCTTATTATTGTCTGGCCTGTTATCAGGCTAAATAACTCGTCTCTAATTTTAATTACAGGCTAAAGCCGAAGTAACTCGTTAACCAAGAGCTACTAGTTTTGCTCTTCACGCTTGAAGACTAACTCTTTCGCGTTCGACTCTTCTTCAACGAAGTAGTAACCCGCAGTATCAAACCTGGTCAACGCTTCAACTGAATCGATTTTATTTTCAATGATGTAGCGAGCCATCATGCCACGCGCTTTCTTCGCGTAAAAACTGATCACCTTGTACTGGCCATTCTTGCAATCTTTAAAAACTGGCGTGATGATTTGACCATCAAGGCTCTTCGGCTTCACCGCTTTAAAGTATTCGTTCGATGCTAGGTTGATCAACACATTATCGCCTTGAGCATTCAACGCTTCATTCAGTTTATCTGTGATGATATTGCCCCAGAACTGGTACAAGTTAGTGCCACGCTCATTAGCTAAGCGTGTGCCCATCTCTAGACGGTAAGGCTGCATCAAATCCAATGGCTTCAATAACCCATATAGGCCAGAAAGCATGCGCAGGTGATTCTGTGCGTAGTCAAAATCATCGTCCGACAGTGTTTCAGCATCTAGGCCAGTGTACACATCGCCCTTAAAGGCTAGGATTGCTTGACGTGCATTGTCTTGGGTAAAGGTATCGCTCCATTGCTCAAAGCGCGCTACGTTCAGCCCAGCAATCTTATCGCTTACCTTCATCAGTGCTGATACATCAGCAGGTGTCAGCTTACGACACACTTCAATGAGCTCTGCAGAGTGCTCAACAAACTCTGGCTGGCTGAAGCGCTCAGTCGCTAATGGTGATTCGTAATCTAATGTCTTGGCTGGAGAAACGACAACTAACATAACTTTACCCTAATCGGTTATCTAACTGGATGCAGCTAGAGTATAGAAAAAACATCAACTTGTCTTTATGACTCTTCCTATTACTTTGATAGACAGATCTAGCTGTAAGTCGCTTACAAAGAAGAATCTCTTACAAAGAAAAATCGATAATAAAGAAAATATCGCAGGCAAAGAAAAAGGCTAAGGTCGAAACCTTAGCCTTTCTAATGATTTTAGGATGAGTGATGAATCACTCCAACAAGATTACTTCTTCTTGTTGTTAACCCAAATACCATCTTCCAATTGAGCCTTAAGCTCTGGGAAATCATCCGCATCGAACGTGGGTACTTTACCTGCGTCTAATTGACGGTTGTAGTCTTTCGCTAGCTTAATCACGATACCCGACAGCAAGATGATCGCTACCAAGTTCACAATCGCCATTAGGCCCATCGATACGTCAGCTAATGCCCATACCGTTGGCAGTGTCGCGAGAGAACCGAACATAACCATACCCAGTACAACGATACGGAACAGCACTAGGCCCTTCTTGTTGTTGTGCTCTAAGAAGATAAGGTTTGTTTCTGCGTACGAGTAGTTTGCAATGATTGAAGTGAAAGCGAAGAAGAAAATCGCTACCGCTACAAAGATACCACCCCATTCGCCGACTTGTGCTGTTAGTGCACGTTGCGTTAGTTCGATACCCGTTACTTCACCGTGTGGTACATACTCACCAGACATCAGGATGATTGCTACTGTTGCAGAACAGATAACAATCGTGTCCATGAACACGCCTAGCATTTGCACATAACCTTGTGATGCTGGGTGCGGTGGGTAAGGCGTAGCAGAAGCTGCTGCGTTTGGCGCAGAACCCATACCCGCTTCATTCGAGAACAAACCACGTTTGATGCCGTTAATCATCGCTTGTGCGATTGCGTAACCTAGGCCACCCGCTGCTGCTTCTTGCAGACCGAATGCACTCTTGAAGATAAGAGCCAGAACTTCAGGCACTTTCTCAATGTTCATTAGCATTACGTAGATAGCGATAGCTAAGTAAGCCAGTGCCATAATTGGAACAATGATTTCTGCAGTGCGAGCAATCTTACGGATACCACCGAAGATAACGAATGCAGAGATGATTACGATACCAACACCAACGTAGCTGCGCTCAAAGTCGAATGCCGTGTTCATTGCGCTTGCAATCGCGTTCGCTTGAACCGCGTTGAATACAAGACCGAATGCAATGATTAGGAAGATAGAGAATAGAACCCCCATCCAACGCATACCTAGGCCTTTCTCCATGTAGTATGCAGGGCCGCCGCGGTAGTTACCGTCGTTATCACGCGTTTTGTATAGCTGTGCCAGTGTGCTTTCTGCAAACGATGTTGCCATACCTAGCATGGCAATTAGCCACATCCAGAAGATAGCGCCAGGGCCACCAGCGGTTAGTGCTACAGCAACACCAGCCATATTACCCGTACCGACACGTGCTGCTAGACTAGTACAAAGTGCTTGGAAAGAGGAGATACCTGCACTGTCTGCTTTACGGCTGTTTCTAAGAACAGAAAACATGTGGCCGAAATGGCGGAATTGAATGAAACCTAGTCGTACAGTGAAGTAGATACCCACACCAACGAGTAAGTAAACTAAGATAGATCCCCAAAGGAGATCGTTCATCAAATTGATTAAGTCTGTCACGTGAACCTCGTAATTGAGTTTAAGCACCGATCTTGCTTCCTAGCCTTCCTCTAGATCACCTATGCCAGTGTCAATAGTTGTGTCGGCATTAGATTTATATTTATTTGTTGCGATCTAGATTGTAAATGTCGCTTCATGCATCCATTTTACGTATCGGTGTATTTTTTGACGGGCGGATAATGCAGCGAGACGGCCTAAAAATCAATATGAAAATAAACGCACATTAAAATGACATTTCACTAATAATACACCTTTTGTTAACACAACTTTCAACAATAGCGCCTAATAAAAGTCACATTGTCGGGACATAATATCAACAAAAACTAAGGCACCATAAAAACAAAAACACCATCCTGTAAAGATGACACCAGCCTAGGTTTTACAAGGTATAGTGAAGATCTGTGTTTTTTTCTAGGGTAATGAGATCCCTATACTACACAGCACAATGCGCACTTAAATGCACTATAGTCAAAATGCTATTCCATTTGCACAATGAATTAACATTCAATCCCCCCTAATTTATTCGTTTACTTAAGTTTGTTTGCTTGTTTTTTGTACACGAAAATCCCCGAAATGTGTGAGCATGCATAATAAAACAGAACAAAAACTTCATGCATTTGAAACAAATGAGAAACAAATCAAGGTTATTGTGAACTTAAATATGATATTTAATGGTTCGTAAGAACGAATCCCACGGAAGGAGATATGCTTATGGATAGCTTTCAATTCGATGAATTATCAGAACTAGAAATGCCTCGTACCACTCAAAAAACACGCTCTAAACCACTCAAACGTAAATGGCGTGAAATTGAGGCAATCAATGATCGTAGACAGCTTGAGAAAGAGCTTAGAGAGATGAACCTAGGTCTCGATTTTAGCCTTGACGATATAAAGCTTTAATCAGCACGATAAGAAATCAGATAGCAAAAAGCACCTGTAATAGGTGCCTTTTTTATTTTATGAGGTATTTAATCCGCTCAAAGCATCATTTGGGAACTAGCCCTCTAATATAGAGAGCATCTAAAATAGTCACGCTTCAACATGACAACTGGCTAAACGCACTCTTGTTCATTCTGTCGAATGCGAGCCGCGAGTTGGCGGTACTCATCAGCAATTGTCTCTCCAAAGACAGGGTCGTCTTCAGGTTGAAGCCATTGAGACTCCACCTCTTGCCAATCTTTAACAGTGAACGACTCAACAATCATTGGTAACACATGCTTCTCTTCATATTCCATGTGTTTTCGTTGAGCTTTAACAAAAGCTTCAAGCTGCTCAATAAATACTTGTTGAGGAACCACCGCATCTTGAAGGATCATATCGACCACACCTAAAAAGTCCGCCGTTTTCTCAGAAAGCAATTGATGCTCCAGTTCCAAGTCTTCAATCACTTGATCACTGCCATATTGCTTTAGGTAGTAACGATAAATAACATCTTCTTTCGGGTGATGCACCTTGTCTGAATGGTTCATCAGATAATGAACCACCTCTGCGATCAGGCTATAGTTTATTTCTCGCTCTTGTTTTAGAAGCTCTAACTTATTGTTGAGTATCGCGAGCAAACGAGCCATATAGCCATGCTCTCGTCTTATCCTTTCAATCATCATAGTATTGCACTCCATTACACCTACTGTTTATAAGTGTATACGAAGATGCTGATTTATGATTTGACCCTGCTCAGAAAACCACCAACCTATACTTATGTTGGTAAACGCCAGTCGATAGATTGTTGATCCATAGAAGAAAGTAGCTTGTTGGTTGTTGAGAAGTGCTGACAACCGAAGAAACCACGGCGTGCTGATAATGGTGATGGATGAGGTGCAACCAACACATGGTGCTTGTCTGCATCAATCGCTTGGCCTTTCTTCTGGGCGTGTGCGCCCCACAACAAGAAGATGATCGGTTCAGAGCGCTGATTGAGCTCTGCAATAATGGCATCGGTAAAGGTTTCCCAACCACACTTAGCATGTGAGTGGGCTTTTGCCTCTTCTACTGTAAGGACAGTGTTCAACATCAACACCCCTTGAGATGCCCAAGAATCGAGGTAGCCATGACTCGGGATCTCAAAGCCCTCTATATCTTGTGCAAGCTCTTTGTACATATTACGTAGAGAAGGAGGGATTTTTACACCTGGCAGTACAGAAAAAGCTAAGCCATGAGCTTGGTTAGCGCCGTGATAAGGATCTTGCCCTAGGATAACCACGCGTACGGACTCGAAAGGCGTCATATCGAAGGCACTGAACACCTGCTCTTGAGGGGGGTAGACGGTTTTCCCACTATTGCGTTGCTGTTCAACAAACGCGAGGACACTCTGAAAGTACTCTTTGTCACGTTCATCATTAATAATGGATTCCCAAGTCTTTGGTGCGCTCATCGTTTTACTTCCCAATCATCAAGGTTTCTAGGGGCTTTCGCCAGACAAAAAATAGCTGTATCGGCTAACTGTCCTAAATAAGGCTTTAGGGCGTGTTGACCTTTCGTGGTTAAATTTTGTTCGAGATAAAAGCGTTTTAATCGCGGCGAGGGAGAAGTAGCATAGTCATTCTAAGCAAATCTCCCTCAACAAAGAGTAAAACGCTTTTAGCCGAACCCTCCGGGCAGCGTTTGCTGGTCATTTCTACTGCGTTAGCGGCTTCTCATGTAGGCTAGCTACACGTCAAAGCCTCTGCCTTGTATAAATACCCAGCAACTCGCTGCAAAAATCAGCTCGAAAGATCAACACGCCCTATTTATACCTCATACAGCTATCAATAAACATGATGTGTAGGGTTCACTTGTTGATGAATCATAATAATCAGTTCAAGTTGTGTTTATCTCGATTAACCACTTTTCTGCTGTGTACGGTGGTGACCGTGGTTATGCACATGACGGTTTGGGGTTGGTAAACGGCGAGCAGCAGAAACAGTTGAAGTTTGGGCTTGTGAATACATAAAGGCACCTCCTCTAAGACATCGTGAACTACATATTCACTTTAATACTATGAAAGAAAGGTGCCAATTATTAGAAATAGACGGAAATAAATTTCCCCCTCTATTATTACGCTTCTTCGTTCACTGCCGTTGCTGAGCGATGGAACATTCTAAGTTGTTGAATTTCCTCTTTCCAGATCGTCGAATCAATGGTTTCCAAGATAAGAGGAATACCATTAAAGCGAGAATCCGAGGCAATATACTCAAAACAATCCCAGCCAATCTCGCCTTTTCCTAAAGAATGATGTCGATCGACTCGACTCGCGAACTCAGCTTTTGAATCATTGATGTGCATTGCTCTTAGATAGTGCATGCCGACAATGCGGTCGAACTCAGCAAAAGTATGCTCACATGCTTCTTTTGTTCGTAGGTCATAACCGGCTGTAAAAGTATGGCAAGTATCTAAACACACGCCGACGCGTGACTTATCTTCTACTTGGTCGATGATCTCTGCTAGGTGCTCAAATCTCCAACCCAGATTAGTCCCCTGCCCTGAGGTATTCTCAATCACGGCAATTACATCAGGCACCGCTTGGTGAGCCAAGTTGATAGACTCAGCGATTTTGGCCAAACATTCGCTTTCTGAGATTTTCTTCAAATGACTCCCAGGATGAAAATTCAAAAGCGTGAGTCCTAGTTGGTTACAACGCTCCATTTCATCAATAAAAGCCGCACGTGATTTCTCTAGCTTCTCTTCTTCTGGTGCTCCTAGGTTAATAAGGTAGGAGTCATGAGGAAGAATATTCTCAGCACTAAAGCCCAACATCTTACAGTTGGCTTTAAACGCACTAATGGTTTTCGCTTCTAGCGGCTTTGCTGCCCACTGTCTTTGGTTTTTGGTGAACAGTGCAAAAGCATTGGCGCCAATCTCTCTTGCGCGTATTGGCGCCTGATCAACACCGCCCGCAGCAGACACATGCGCACCAATAAACTTAATATTAGTTTCAGGTTTTGAAGATGAATTATTGTTTGTCATTAAATCACTTTACACTTTCAGGATGCTTAATAATTAAAGGGTCGTATCACTTACAGGTCAATAAAAACACAACAAATGTAGTAAATTTACAACAAATTCCACTGTTAAATATTTTTTATACTTTAAAATATTTTGTAATTACTTTGTTTCAAAGGTTTTATTGATTTAACTCAAAGTAATCACCTTGAAAAAAATGAGGTTTTTGTTTGTTTTTTGACTTAAATCAATATTAAACTACCACAAACTAGGTATATATTACTCAGCTCAATAAAATTCGAAAGTTAACACCATAATCAAACCACATAAAGTGGACTAGGAGATAGTTATGATCCAAGGTATTCAAATTACTAAAGCAGCAAACGACGACCTACTAAACTCAATCTGGCTACTAGACAGCGAGAAGAACGAAGCTCGTTGTGTTGTTGCTACTTCAGGTTTCGAAGCTGACCAAGTTATCTCAGCAGCAGACCTAGGCGAGTACGAAAGCCGTGAAGTTGCTATCGAAGCAGCACCACGCATCGAAGGTGGTCAACACCTAAACGTTAACGTTCTTAAGCGTGAAACGCTAGAAGATGCCGTTGCTCACCCAGAGAACTACCCACAGCTAACTATCCGTGTATCGGGTTACGCTGTACGTTTCAACTCTCTAACTACTGAACAACAACGTGACGTTATCGCACGTACGTTCACTGAGTCTCTATAATTTTTAGAGCTTGAATTAGAATACAAAAACGGCGCTCATTGAGCGCCGTTTTTATTTGTTCAACAATACCGGTGTAGGTTACGGTTGAACTCGACGAAGCACTGCTTTTAGCGCTTCAAAATCGTTATCTAGATCTTCAGACAACAACTCCATCACCGCGTGCTTAGCCAGCGGGCCAGGAAGTTCAATGTCAGTACCTAAGATGTCATCAACCACTTCTTTGAATTTAGCCGGGTGTGCCGTACATAAGAACAGGCCTGTCTCATTCTCTTGCAGTTGCTCTTCCAATAGACGGTAAGCAATCGCACCATGAGGTTCACACAGGTAGCCTTGAGCTTTTAGGTCGCGCACTGATTCAGCACTCTGCTCATCAGATACTTTACCTTTACCCAAAGTATCCAGTCCCCAACCTTTCAGTTGGCAAAGCTCTTCGATACGTGGCCAGTTGTTTGGTTGGCTCACATCCATCGCGTTCGATGTTGTCGCAACGGTTGGCTTTGGATCCCATTGACCTGTTTCTAGGTAACGAGGAACCGTGTCATTTTCATTGGTTGCTGCAATGAAGCGTTTAACTGGTAAGCCTAGCGCTTTCGCTAATAGACCCGCAGTTAGGTTACCAAAGTTACCACTTGGTACAGAGATAACCAGATTTTCACGTTGCTCTTTGGTTAGCTGAGAAGCCGCCTCAAAGTAGTAACAGATCTGAGCCATCAAACGGCTGATGTTGATTGAGTTTGCTGAGTTCAAGCCAATCTCTTTGCGCAGTTCAGCGTCGTCAAACGCGTCTTTTACTAGTGCCTGACACGCATCAAAATCGCCATCAATCGCGACAGTATGAATGTTCTTACCTAGCGTACAGAATAGCTTTTCTTGCAGTGGGCTGATCTTGCCTTTCGGGTATAGGATAACAACGTTGATGTTTTCCATACCGTAGAATGCGTGTGCAACCGCAGCGCCAGTATCACCCGATGTTGCCGTTAAGATAGTGATTTGACCACCATCAGAAACCGCAGCCAAAGATTGAGCCATAAAACGGCCACCGAAATCTTTAAATGCTAACGTTGGACCGTGAAACAGTTCAAGTGCGTAAACGCCGTCTTTCACTTGGTTGATCGGTGCTGGGAATTGGAATGCCGCATCCACTAGTTGATCAATCTGTTCCTTTGGTAATTCATCACCAATTAGAGCAGAAAGAATCTTTGAACTACGAGGGACAAAGTCCTCTGCAAGTAGTGCATCGATGTCATCGAACTTAGGCAGCTCTGATGGGAAAAATAGACCTTGGTTACGGCCTAGACCTTGACGAACGGCTTGGCCAAAAGAGACTTGCTCATCGTTTTCTTTGATGTTGTACAGCTTCATAACTCACTTCCTGTAACGATCGAACCTTGTTTATCTAAGCGACAAACGTGGACGAATCCTTCTTCATTTTGTACGTAATTTTGTTCTAACCAGCGTGCAACACGCTCGGCGACATCTTGTTCTTTGCAAATGCTAAATAGCGTAGGGCCACTACCAGAAATTCCAGTAGCTAATGCTCCTGCTGACGTTGCATATTTACGTGCATCAGCAAACCCTGGAAGCAGTTTCTCACGATATGGTTCAGCAATCACGTCTTTGATCATCTTAGCGGCTAGCTCCGGCTGACCAGAGTGACAAGCATGAATAAAGCCCGCTAAATGACGACCATGGGCAATCACATCTTGACGGCGATACTGAGAAGGCAAGATCTCTCGTGCTTCGGCCGTTGAAACCTTGATGCCCGGATACGCCATTACCCAATACCAATCGTCAAAACATGGAACCTCTTGGCTAATAATGCCAAGCTCTTCCAACATTAATTGCACACCACCAAGGTAACATGGCGCTACGTTATCGTAATGTATGCCACCTGAAATCTTACCTTCCATTTCACCCATCAGAGCAAGCAGTTCAGTTTCATTCAACGGTTGGCCATGAAAACGGTTCAAGGCATCAAGCGCTGCGACAATTGAACATGCACTTGATCCTAAACCAGAGCCGATAGGCATGTTCTTCTCTAGCGTCATCTCTAGAGACTTAACTGAGATACCTTTCTTGTCTAACTCGCGAGAGAACACAACCCAGCAGTCGTAGACAATATTTTCTTTGGTTTCAGTTGGCAGCTTAGAAACAAAGCTGCCTGCTGTTTTTAGCGAGAATGGTTCATCACCGGCTTTAACCATTACTCGGTCACCAAGCAATGTGCCATCCACTGGAGACACAGCGGCCCCCAGCACATCAAAACCTACACTGACATTGCCGATTGATGCAGGAGCATAAACGACAACATCCATATCACTTGAACTCATTCCTAAACTCCTAATTTCCAACCAAGAGTACGCATCACATCAGAGAATACGCCTGCTGCTGTAACTTCAGTACCTGCACCGTAGCCACGCAGAACGAGTGGGATTGGCTGGTAGTAACGGCTGTAGAATGCCAGAGCGTTCTCGCCATCTTTAATCTTAAACATTGGGTCATCGCCATCAACAGCTGCGATACGAACCTTACATTTACCTTCAGCGATCTCACCCACATAACGAAGTACTTTGCCTTCTTCTGCTGCGATAGCTGACTGCTCTTTGAAGTATGCATCCGCTTCTGGCAAGCGAGCCATGAACTCGTCAACTGTACCTGAGTCATCAAAACCCGGTGGCAATGCTTGGTCAACTTCAACATCTTCAAGCTCAAGTGCCATACCCGCTTCACGAGCAAGAATAAGCAGCTTACGCGCAACGTCCATACCAGACAGATCATCACGAGGATCCGGCTCAGTGAAGCCGTTATCTTTAGCAATGTTGGTTGCTTGGCTGAGTGTCATACCCTCATCAAGCTTACCGAAGATGTAAGACAGTGAACCAGAAAGAATACCGTTGAACTTCTCAAGCTCATCACCTGCAGAGATTAGGTTCTGTAAGTTTTCGATTACCGGTAGACCTGCGCCTACTGTTGTCTCATACATCAACTTACGACGAGAGTTACGCGCCACTTCACGAAGCTGATGGTAGTAAGCCATGCTTGCTGTGTTGGCTTTTTTGTTTGGTGTTACAACGTGGAAACCAGCCGCTAGGAAATCTGCGTATTGTCCTGCAATACCTTCGCTAGACGTACAATCAACCAACACAGGGTTGATGATGTGATTACGTTGAACAAGTGCAGCTAAACGCGCTAGGCTGAATTCTTCAGTCGCACTCGACATACGGTCACGCCACTGCTCTAGCGGTAGACCATCGCTATCTAGCAGCAAGCCTTTGCTGTTTGCTAAACCACACACGCGAATCACGATGCCTTTTTCAGCCAGTTTGCCTTGTTGACGTTGGATCTGGTCAACAAGCTCGCCACCAACACCGCCAACACCGACAACGAAGACGTCAAGGAAGTGCTTAGAATTGAATAGGTTTTCGTGACACGCTTTGATTGCTTCTGAGATTTTATCTTCAGGGATAACAGCAGAGATAGCGCGCTCTGAAGAGCCTTGAGCAATAGCAACGATGTTAACGTTCACTTCAGCTAAAGAAGAGAAGAACTGAGAAGCAACGCCACGTGATGTACGCATACCGTCACCCACCAGCGTCACAATCGCAACATCATCCATGAACTCAACGGGCTCTAATAGGCCATCTTTAAGTTCGAGTTCAAACGCATCTGATAACACTTGCTTCGCTTTCACTTTGTCAGCCGATTCAATACAGAAGCTGATGCTGTACTCAGAAGAAGATTGAGTAATAAGAACGATAGAAACGCCTGCAGAAGACATCGCGCCGAATACACGACTCGCCATGCCTACCATGCCTTTCATACCTGGGCCTGATACGTTAACCATCGTTAGGTCACTTAGCGTAGTGATACCTTTGATCGCCAGGTTATCTTCGCCAGTGTCTTGGCCAATCAAAGTTCCGGCACCCTGTGGGTTGAAGCTGTTTTTGATCAGGCATGGAATATGGAATTGTGCGATAGGTGCAATTGTTTTCGGGTGTAGAACAGAAGCACCGAAGTAAGATAGCTCCATCGCTTCTTGGTAGCTAAGTGATTTAAGAAGACGGGCATCATCCACTAAGCGTGGGTCACAGTTGTAAACACCATCGACGTCAGTCCAAATCTCACAGCAATCAGCACGTAGACATGCCGCTAGAACTGCAGCTGAGTAGTCAGAGCCGTTACGGCCAAGCGTTACTAGCTCGCCTTTTTCATTACCAGCAGTAAAGCCCGGCATGATATTTACGTGACCTTTAGGAAGCGGTGATTGGCGGAAGTTCTGAGTTGAAACATCCACATCCACCATAGCTTCAAGATGATCACCTTGAGCATAGAGGTATTCCACAGGGTCAATCAGGCTTGCTGGTTGGCCTTTCGCTTCCAGCACCGCTTTCATTAGCTGGATTGAAACTCGCTCACCTTTACTAATGATACGAGCATTTACGTGATTCGGGCACATGCCCAGTAGGTTAATACCATTCACGAACTGCTTAAGTTGAGCAAGAGAGGTATCGACTTGCTCTTGAAACGCAGAGCCATCTACTGACGGCAATACCGCTTGAATCTCTGCAAACAGCACAGAAAATGATGATTCGATCTCTGAAATCTGTGTGTCAGCTTCACCGTTTTTCAGTGCAGCTTCAATAACAGCGACCAACTTATTGGTTGTTTTTCCTGGAGCCGATAGTACAACGGCTAGCTCTTCTTGCTGGGCATTATTAGCGATGATATCAGCCGCTCGTAAAAAACGATCTGCATCAGCTAATGATGAACCTCCAAACTTTAAAACGCGCATCCCTTTCTCCATAAGTCATAAAAATGGTACAAAAAAAGGCCTGTATCTTGTTGGATACAGGCCTTTTTTTTAAAATCCGTTACTTAGCAGCCTGCCCCAACAATGTGAATGTCGGTAATAATAATGGTGGTGGTCATTACTAGGTGGCTTACATGCTGCATATCAAATTCTCTGCTTGTGCTTTACTCTACGTGTATCAATTTTTACTACTATGCGTCAATGAAAAGTTGCGTTTTTTTTACATTCACACCGTTTTTCAGAGCAAACCTTCATTTAAGAGATAAAACACCCTGCATCAACCTGCCATTCAGAGACTGGATTAACTCATCAAACAAACATAAGTAATCAGTTGCATATATAGTCATAACAAAATGCTCTATCGATAGTACAGCGAACATACAAGTCCTGTGCTTTAATTGAACAATAACGTTCGAAAAACAATAATAATGACATCAGGAGTGGGAAATGAAGAGATTACTTATTCTTTTAGTCTTTGCTATGCCTGTCGTTTGTTCAGCGAACAGTTTACCGCTACTGAGCAGTTTGCCTTTGCTCCCCAGTCAAATCGATAGCTCTGCCCATAAGTTTTTTATCTCCACGCAAAGTACATCGAGTGAAAGCTTTGATACGTGGACAGTAGACAGTGGTTATTCTTATAGCTTGTTTTCTGATGTGGATCTTTATGTCGGTACACGAATCAACACTGCTGCACTGAAATATGAGAGTGGATTCTTGAGTGGTGTTAGTTATCAGTTTTCCGAAAGAGTCTCTTTCAACAGCTCTCTACACACCTATAACAATGAAACCGAAGACAGTGAGAAATCGGTAGCCGCAGAGCTTTCCAGCCGCGTGCAACTAACCGACAATCTAGATATGCATGCCACCCTTGATTATGAAGAGTGGCAACGCGGTGTTGAAGTGGGATTGGGCTTTCGTTTCTAATCTATCTCACTTCTTGATTGATAAGCCCGTTAAGATTCAATCAACAATTCCGTTGAAATTAACACACCATTCCAATCGGCATAAATGTAATCACCGGGCTGAATCAGTTGATTGTGTATAGAGAGCGTCACATTCACTTGCCCAACACCGTGCTTCTCGGTTTTAAATGGAGAGGCTCCGAGAGCTTGAATACCAAGATCCATCTGCGCCATCATCGCAACATCACGCACCGCACCATTCACAATGACGCCTTCCCAACCATTTTCTATGGCTAGAATAGCCAATTGGTCGCCAAGTAACGCTTTTTGACACGAGCCATTACCGTCTACAACGAGTACTTTGCCGCAGCCATCGGTCTCTAAAACCTCACGAACCTTGGAATTATCGTGATAACAACGAACTGTTACAATTTTTCCCCAGAACGCACCACGCTGGCCGAAGTTCTGTAATGGCATATTCAGTAGCGTGACTTTGCTTTCAAACTCATCACATAAGTCAGGTGTTATATCGTGCATATATCCTCCGTGAGTAAGGCAAACCTATTAAGTCAGGTGAGCCTCTATGCTTTTATATATTATTAAAATTAATCCTTTGTTTTCATTGCTCTATGCCCAATTTAATACGAAATAAAAGTTGATTGAGCATATTTATCTACTAGACTCTAAGGATAGCTTTCAGCTTCCTTGGTTCATAGTCCGGTCTTTAGCAAGCAAGATGTGCGAAACATCTCGAATAATCATTCTTATTTTGGTGCTAAATAGTCACCATAACATTGGTTAAGTTGTAGCCATACTATTAAAGTTTGTTGCGATACGGCAATTGATGTAAATCAACAAAGTGAATGGAATTAACATTCTCGCGTTGTTAGCATGCTGTTAACATTATAGAATCCTCTTAAATCACTAAAAGAATGATTGAAAGGCGTACTGGATCTACGTTATTGGGCAATACTTCAAGGAAGGCAGATAGCTGGAAGTAAGTGTTTTTTTGAAAACTTTAAGTTATCATCAAAAATACATTACCTGTATGTTATGTTTTGCCTAGAATTTATTCTATTAGCACAGTTTCGTCACAAATTTAGGTACCGCCAAATGCAAACCCCGCAGATTCTTATCGTTGAAGATGAGCAAGTAACTCGTAACACTCTAAAGAGTATTTTTGAAGCAGAGGGATATGCTGTTTTTGAGGCTAGCGACGGTGAAGAGATGCACCAAGTGCTATCTGATAACCAAGTTAACCTTGTAATTATGGACATCAACCTTCCAGGTAAGAATGGCCTACTACTTGCGCGTGAACTACGTGAGCAAGCAAATGTAGCGCTTATGTTCTTAACTGGTCGTGATAATGAAGTTGATAAGATCCTTGGCCTAGAAATCGGCGCTGATGACTACATCACTAAGCCTTTCAACCCTCGTGAGCTGACTATCCGTGCACGTAACCTTCTTAACCGTTCAATGAGCACAAGCTCTGTTCAAGAAGAAAAGCGTAGCGTTGAGAAGTACGAGTTCAATGGTTGGGTACTAGATATCAACAGTCGTTCTCTGGTTAGCCCAGATGGCGAAGGCTACAAGCTACCTCGTTCAGAGTTCCGTGCTCTACTTCACTTCTGTGAGAACCCAGGTAAGATCCAAACACGTGCAGACCTTCTTAAGAAGATGACTGGCCGTGAGCTTAAGCCACACGATCGTACTGTAGACGTAACAATCCGTCGTATTCGTAAGCACTTTGAATCTGTTTCTGGTACACCAGAAATCATCGCGACGATTCACGGTGAAGGCTACCGCTTTTGTGGTGACCTAGAAGACTAATTCGATTCGCGCTTCTGGCCGTTTAGTTCTTGCCGTCGATTAGCACTTCTAAACCGATAGCACTCTAACCAGTTAGTACTTATAAACAGTTAGTACTTCTAGCAATCGAAGCGTGAACAATCGTTATTAAAAAGGGAGAATGCCAACGCATTCTCCCTTTTTTATTGTTCATTGTTCGCTAAGGTTTTAGTAAACCGTATCTACCTTCACGTCTTTCTCGACTAACCACTTCACGGTTTCGCCATCTTTGAGTTCAATCGCAACATCAACAGGCTTATCACTGTCGATCTCTAACTGCCATACAAAAGCGACTTCCCACTGCGTTTCACTATGTGTTCTTAAATCTAGATCGTCAGCAGTTACCAACAAGGTATCTGCACCCTGTTTAACCGTCACACTCTCAACCGCAAGTGTTGCTGGTAATTGTGAGTCAGACTCTAGGTAGATAGCACCATGCAAAGTCTTATCTTGAGCCTCCCCAATCGTAGGCATTTTGTTGTGCCACAGGTTGCTTTTCATTGTGACTGTCGCTGCAGATACTTCGACTTGATTATCTTGCTGCCATTCTACTTGTGGCGCAGAACAACCCGCTAATGCTACTACACATGCGGCAAATGCTAATTTTTTCATCATTCTTCTACCTTTGATTTAACCAACTCTTTAAGACTTCAATATCATTTTGGTATTCGTTATTTATTTCATCAACCCAATCTGAAATGTTCTCCCACCACGCAGGCATATCTGGAGATTGAGCTTTCTGAGCAACTTGCTGTATGCGTTTCAGGCCAATGGAACCTGCTGCACCTTTAATCTTGTGTGCCTCAGAAACGATACTGTCTTGATCTTTCGCAACCATATTGGAATTCAATATTTCCATATATTCCGGCATCATATCTTCAAACATCACGATACTATCCAAAACAGGTTTCGACCCGACAATGTCAACATAAGACTCTAGCATATCAATATCAAGCAAAGTGGTATCAATCGTTGAAAGAGCCGGCTTACTCGCTGTTACTTTCTCAACACCTGCTACTTTTTCAACATCCTTTACTGTATCAATGCCCTCGGCTTTCTCAATAACCTCTGGGGCATCCTCAATCAACTCGCTGATGACATCCTGGATTGCACGAACCGACAGTGGTTTACTGATCGCTTCATCCATGCCTTTCTGGAAATACTCTTGCTTATTGTTTAATACATTCGCGGTTAATGCCACCAAAGGCGGCAATTGGCTATATTTCTCGCGGTAGTATTGGGCAATGTCGAAACCAGTCATATCTGGTAACTGGATATCCAGTAATACCAAGTCATAATCTTTCGGGTTGAAAACGATTTGTGCCTCTTTACCCGTCATTACGACTGTCACTTCATGCCCTAGGCTTTCAAGTAAAGAACGAGCTACTGTGATATTGAGCTCAATGTCTTCGACCATGAAAATCTTAAGGTTGGACTGCTTTCTTGGCGTTTTGATCAAAGCCTGAGTATCGTGATTAACTGGAACTCGAATCGAAATCGTAAAGGTACTACCAAACCCCTCTTCACTGGTGACTTCAATGTGACCATCCATCATATTGATCAGCTGTTGAGATACAGCAAGACCAATTCCGGTACCGACAGCGTGTAAATTGTCTGTTCCCGACTTTACCTGATAGTACATCGCGAAGATCTTCTCGATTTCGCTTTCAGGGATACCAATCCCGGTATCTTCTACTTCCATCGTGATGTTGGCAAAGTCGCCATCAATTTCAGCGCTGACCGTCATCACGACACCACCATCTTTGGTGAACTTCATCGCGTTGCTTACAAGGTTCCACAATACCTGTCTAAGACGAGTACCATCCACCTCAACTGCAGATGGGAGATCGGACAATCTTTCTAGATCAAACCTCAACCCTTTCTGCTCTGCCATTAACGCAGAAATGCTTTCGATCTCAACAACGAAATCTTCAAAATTGATAGGGGTTGGGAATAGCTCAAGCTTACGGCGGTCGAACTTATCCATGTCGATAATATCGTTAAAGATATTACCCAGTGTCACCGCACTCACCTTGATGGTTTGCATCTGCTTACGCTGCTCGGTCGTCAGCTGGCTATCCAATAACATGCGGCTCAAGCCGATGATGCCATTGAGCGGTGTTCTTAGCTCGTGGCTAATGGTTGAGATAAAGGTGGTCTTATCGCGACTGGCTTTCTCTAGTGATTCTTGGTGCTCTTTACGCTCGGTAATATCACGACCAAAACCAACCAAGCCAAGGTGGCGACCATCTTTACTGTAGAAAGGCACCTTACGCAGCTCGAAGTAACTCTTACGTCCATCGGGGTATTCAAGCCATTGGTCATAGGTCAAAGCTTGGTTGTCAGCAAAGACTTTCTTATCGGTTTCAACAACTTGCTGGGCTACCTCTTTGCTGTAGACATCCCAAGGCGTCAAACCAACTAGCTCTTTTTCTGTTTTGCCCGTGAGTTCTTCAACCGCTCGGTTGCAACCTGAAAACACACCATCTTCATTGCGATAATAAATGAGGTCAGGCGAGGCATCGATAAACGAACGCAACAGCGCCGTACGTTCTGCTAATTCAAGCTGAGTTCGCTCACGCTGAAACACTTCGTTCTCAAGATCATGCATTGCTTCTGCACGCGCTTCTTCGGCTTTTTCACGATCTTCAATTTCTTGGTTGAGCTTTTCGATATTGAGTTGCAGTTTATTGTTGAGTTCTTGATCTCGCTCTCGCATGTCACCCAGCTTAGAGACCAATTTAGCCAACCTTTGGCGAGACTCTTCCAGTTGATCGACCACGACTGAGAGAAAATAGACCGCCCAAGGTGTGATCACTAAACCGAAGAAAACCGAACGGACAATGTCGATATCATCAACATTACCTTTGAGTGCGAGGGTGATACCGACTTGTACAACAACAGCAAGGGCAACAAGCGCTAGGGCGAGTAAGATAGAAAAGCGGACAATCCCCAATTTTACGAGCAGATCCACGTAATACTGGGCAAGATTTTTCATGGGTTTCATTTAGCGCTCCACGCGATAAGACTAGCAACATTCTACCTTGTTTGAAGAAAGTAGGTAAGCTAGCTACATCACACGCAGCAAGAGATTAGCGGTAATATCGAAGGTTAATCAACCAATATTAATACTAACCAAGCAATATCAATACTAGCCAAGCCACATAAATATTAGCCAAGTAATATAAATGCTAAACAAGAAAAAGACGGAGTCACTAAGTTACCCATTCTATAAAGTTAGTGAATAGAGTGTGGATGCACTATCGAACGATTTCGACCATCAGATTTCGCTTGATACAACGCACTGTCAGCCAAGGCAACAGCAGACTCCATTTCGTCATCAGGTGTTGGTATATAAGAGACAATACCAATACTCACCGTGATGGAGTCTGACACTGTCGACTTCTCATGAGCTAATCCCAGTTTTTGCACTTCATCATGAATTCGACGAGCGACCATAAGCGCACCTTCTGTGGTTGTGTTTGGGAGAATAAAGCCAAACTCTTCACCACCGTATCGAGCCACGCAATCCGAAGAGCGATTCAACACCTGCTTAAAGGCTTGTGAAACCTGAATCAAAGCATCGTCACCTTGTTGGTGTCCATAGAAATCGTTATAGCCTTTAAAGAAGTCGATGTCACACAGCATAATCGTCAACGGCAATTTCTCACGCACATGATGATGCCACAATGTAGACAGCTGCTCATCGAAGCGACGTCGATTGGATACCTGAGTTAAACTATCCATAAAACTGAGGCGCTCAAGCTCTAAATTGGCTTCTTCAAGTTTCTGCTCGGCGAGGTAACGTTCTGTGATATCACGTGCCATGATCAGTACACCATTGGTACTCGATGCAGGGTCTCTAAAAGGCGACTTCACTACATCATACCAAGTAAACTCTCCATCACTTGAAACCAGTTTGTCGATGTAACGCAACGAGTTACCTTGATGAAGCACTTGATGATCACTCTCTGATACGCGCATATAAATGCTATTTGGTACTACGTCTTGTAGACGTTTACCCACTAAATCACTGACTTCAGAAATACCCAACGCTGCCACAAATGGCTTATTACACGCCTGGTAAACCATGTTTTCGTTGAAGATACCAATCGAGTCAGGGCTCGCTTCCAAGATGTTTTGTAAAATGGTGTCACGTTGTGCAAGTGCAACTTCAGTATCTTTACGCTTTTCCATTTCCCCACGCAGTTGTTGCTGCATGTCATGCCAATCCGTCACATCGTGACTTATCGAGAGCGTACCTATGGTTTCCCCACTTTGCGAGAGCAAAACACTTTGATAGGTTTCAAGGAGACACCCCTTACCATCTTGGTCTGTGGTCCATGAGCGCTCACTGACACGACCTTTTAAGGCACCACTAGACACACTTAAAGTGCCCTCTTCAGGGCGACCATGCCAAAACTTTTTAAACGCTCGATTACTCGCGACCAATTCACCCTTTTGATCGATGACATAGACCAACTCAGATAAAGAATCCAAAGCGGTACGAGCAACATTGAGATCACGAACCTCTTGGGAAATCTCTTCGTTGGTACTTTTATAAGGGGAAGCATGTATCATCCAAGCCTTTCTACTTCTAAAGTGGATCTTACGACCCACCAAGTTGATCTTAAAAGATTCAAATTCAGAAAGAACCCAAGACGAGAGATATTCAAACGTTCGAGAGTTGATGTGATCAGTGAGGTAATGACGAAAACTATTCTCAGCTTCCACTGTTGGAAAACGAAAGTGAGTACCTATTTGGCGGATACCAAGCAACTGCATGGCTTGGCGATTGGCGTACAAGATCTCGCCACTTCGGATGTCAACAAAATAAAGAGGTGAAGGTGTAGCAAGAAGAAGCTGTTCAATATATGACTGGTAACGTAAATAAATATGCCAGCAGATGAGACCTATCAGCAATAGAACAACGATATATATACCGTAGCCATACGCCCTATCCCATAACCAAGTCATTACCAGTTCCATCTGCTCTCAATCTATACTTATAAATTCTGTGAGGGAAATGTTACCACTATTTGTTGGTTTTATCTGCTGTTACCTACAGTCACCCATCCCTATCAATTGGTCGCGTTTAAAACAGGTTGCGTGTACTCGAATGCAAAGCCTGTTTTAATGCCTTGTGCGCCGGTTTTATCAAGCGAACGACCAATCTCAGTCATCGCCAACCAACGGTTCTCACACCATAAAGGGGAGAGTAGTGTCGGGCGTCTCGCCGCAGAAGATACACGATGATAAACCACGTCCGCTGGTGTGCGTTGAATGATCTCACTCGCGATATCAATGTACTCCTCAAGGCTTGGTGCTTCTAGCTTTCCTGCCTTCCAGGCTTTAGCCATAGTACTGCCTTCAACAATATGAAGCCCGTGAAGCTTGATACCATCAGTGCCAGCTGCTAATACCTTCTCTAGAGTTTCAAGGTTATCCGCTTTGGTTTCTTTGGGCAGGCCGACAATAAGGTGAGTACATACCTTGATTCCTAAAGCACGTGCGCGCTGGGTGATCGTTTCATACACAGTGAAATCGTGTCCGCGGTTAATTCGCTTGAGGGTTTTATCATTGGCTGTTTGCAGGCCGAGCTCTAGCCAAATTTCGTAACCTTGCTTAACGTACTCCGCGAGCAGGTCCAGTACTGCATCAGGCACGCAGTCTGGTCTCGTGCCAACACAAAGGCCAACAATCTCTGCTCCGGGTGCTTTTAGAGCCTCTTCATACATATTCTTGAGTACCTGCACCTCAGCGTAAGTACTGGTGTACGCCTGAAAATAAGCAAGATACTTCTTGGCACGAGCGATTTCACCCGCACGATCTGTTAATTGATCAGCAATACTTTGAACTTGAGTTTGTTCATCGGCAAAAGAAGCTACGTTGCAGAAGGTACAACCGCCACGGCCAATTGTCCCGTCTCGGTTTGGGCAACTAAACCCACCGTGAAGTGTCAGCTTGTGAACCTTCTCGCCATAACGACGTTGGAGATCTTGGCCGATAGTATTAACTAACTCGTGTAATTGCATATTTTCAAAGCACTCAAGTAAATAAGAATGAATATCAGTCTTTTTTGAAAAAAAATTACATCCCTGCAAAATTCGACCAATTAGTTTACGCAAGGATTTTTGCGAGCAACCTATCAAATATCAATAAACATGCAAAAAATAAGCTCTATTTGCCTAATGTTGCACATTTGTTAGGCATTAAATTCAAAACAAAACGAAAAAAATGGTCTACATCGGTTAACTTTCATTGCAATTCGCCTAGACAAAATTGTAGGATACTTACACATATTGGCTATTTCTGAATGTTTACTTACATCGAAAACTTGCCAATAAGTCGGTGATATCTAACTCCCACCTATATAAACCACTAGTTTGTGGTTAAAAATAAACAGGTATCACTAAGGATTGTTTTTCTCGCAATACTTTTCCTGCGAGATACGGAAAGGATTCAAACCGCCAGCATAGGCAGGTTTAGACCCATAAATATAAAAGGACAAGGCTGACTTTATACAAATAAGTTGCGCCTAGATTTAACTGGAAGGATGTATCTATGGTAGATCAAGAGCAGAACTCACAGGGTCTGTATACTCCTGAATTGGAGCATGACGCTTGTGGTATCGGTTTTGTTGCTCATCTTAAGAATCGCAAATCTCATGATGTAGTAACTCAAGCACTCGATATGCTTGCACGTATGGAACACCGTGGCGGCCAAGGCTGTGATCCGTGTTCTGGTGATGGTGCAGGTATCCTGCTACAGAAGCCACACGAATTCTTACTAGAAGAAGCCGTAAAGCTTGGAATTAAACTGCCATCTTTTGAAAAATATGGTGTTGGTGTTGTACTTTTCCCTAAGGATGAATACAAACGTGCACAGTGTCGTGACATTCTAGAACGCAATGCACAGCGCCTTGAGTTAGAAGTTATCGGTTACCGTGAACTTCCAACTGACAATTCAATGATTGGTGCTGACCCACTAAGCACTGAACCTCAATTTGAACACGTATTTATTTCTGGCGGCCCTGGTATCACACCAGAAGAGCTTGAGCGTAAACTGTATGTTCTACGTAACTACACTGTTCGTGTATGCCTAGAAAGCGTGTCAAACATCGGTGACGACTTCTACATCAACTCTATGTCTTACAAGACATTGGTGTACAAAGGTCAGCTAACAACAGAACAAGTTCCTCAGTACTTCCTAGACCTGCAAAACCCAACTATGGTGACAGCTCTAGCACTTGTACACTCTCGCTTCTCTACCAATACATTCCCTCGTTGGCGTCTGGCTCAGCCTTTCCGTTACATCGCGCATAATGGCGAAATCAATACGGTTCGCGGCAATCTAAACTGGATGAAAGCACGTGAAGCAATCCTAGAGTCGGATCTGTTTACACAAGCTGAAATCGACATGCTGCTTCCTATCTGTCAGGAAGGTAGCTCGGATTCATCAAACTTCGATATGGCGCTTGAGCTACTTGTTCTTTCAGGTCGTACTCTGCCACACGCATTAATGATGATGATCCCTGAAGCATGGCAAGAAAACAAAAACATGGATCCAACTCGTCGTGCGTTCTACCAGTACCACGCGAACGTAATGGAACCATGGGATGGCCCGGCATCAGTATGTTTCACCGATGGTGTTCAAGTTGGTGCAACACTTGACCGTAACGGTCTGCGCCCTTCTCGCTACACAGTAACGAAAGACGACTTCCTAGTGATGGCGTCTGAATCTGGTGTTGTTGAGATCGCTCCCGAAAATGTTGAATACCGTGGTCGTTTACAACCAGGTCGTATCTTCGTTGCTGACCTTGAGCAAGGCCGCATCATTTCTGACGAAGAAGTAAAAGACGGTATTGCTAAAGCACAACCCTACGAAAAATGGGTTGAAGAGAACCTTCTGAGCTTGAAAAAGCTACCGGATGCGAACAACGAATTTAACCAACCTTCTCCAGAAAAGTTGCTTCATAAACAACAATCGTTTGGTGTGAGCTCTGAAGAAGTAAACGAAATCATTCTACCTCTTGCGAAAACAGGCTACGAGCCACTTTCTGCAATGGGGGCTGACTGGCCGCTAGCGATTCTTTCCCATCAATCGCAGCACCTTTCAAACTACTTCAAGCAATTATTTGCACAAGTAACTAACCCGCCAATCGATCCAATTCGTGAGCGTATGGTTATGTCTCTGAACACTTACCTAGGTAAGGATCAGAACCTACTTGCTGAAACACCTGAACACTGTCAAAAAGTAGAACTTGAGTCTCCAGTTCTGTCTAACTCTGAGTTAGAGAAGCTACGTGCAATCGATAACGAGCACCTTCAAGCGAAGACGCTGGATATCGTATTCCAAGCAAACGGAGACAACGGTAAGTTAGAGCGCGCACTTAAGCGTATCTGCCAATACGCAGAAGACGCCGTGATTGATGGCTACTCTATCATCCTACTGACAGACCGTGCGGTTAACTCTACCCACGCCGCTATTCCAGCAATGCTGGCGGTTGGCGCGGTTCACCACCACCTAATCCGTAAAGGTTTACGTGCTAAGTGTGACATCGTTGTTGAAACGGGCGATGCTCGTGAGACACACCACTTTGCAACCTTAATTGGTTACGGTGCAAACGCAGTTAACCCATACCTAGTTATCGAAACGATTGTTGAACTGCAACGTACTAAGAAGCTAGATCCAAACGTTCATCCACGTGAGTTATTCGATAACTACCGTAAGGGTGTTAACGGCGGTCTATTGAAGATCTTCTCGAAGATGGGTATCTCTACGCTGCAGTCTTACCACGGCGCTCAAATCTTTGAAGCACTTGGTGTTAGCAAATCAGTGGTTGAAAAATACTTCACTGGTACTGTTTCTCGTATCCAAGGTCTAACGATCGACGATATCGCACGAGAAGTATTAGTTCGTCACCGTGTTGGTTACCCAGCTCGTGAAATCCCAGCTCAAGTTCTTGATGTTGGCGGTGTTTACCAGTGGAAACAACGTGGTGAGAAGCACTTATTCAACCCAGAAACCATTTCTCTACTTCAAGAATCGACGCGTAACAAAGATTACGGTCAATTCAAGAAGTACGCGAACGCCGTTGATGCTCAAGGCGACAACGCAGCAACACTACGTAGCCAACTTGATTTCATCAAGAACCCAGCAGGCTCTATTCCTCTAGCGGAAGTAGAACCTATTGAGAAAATCCTTAAGCGTTTCGCAACAGGCGCAATGAGCTTCGGTTCAATCTCGCATGAGGCTCACTCAACACTGGCTGTCGCGATGAACCGCATTGGCGCGAAATCAAACTCAGGCGAAGGTGGTGAAGATCCAGCACGTTTCGAGCGTAAAGAAAATGGCGACTGGGAACGTTCAGCAATCAAACAGGTGGCTTCTGGTCGCTTTGGTGTAACGTCTTACTACCTATCTAACGCTGATGAGCTACAAATCAAGATGGCTCAAGGTGCGAAACCTGGCGAAGGTGGTCAACTACCTGGTGATAAGGTTGATGACTGGATCGGCGCAACGCGTCACTCGACTCCGGGCGTAGGTCTTATCTCTCCACCGCCGCACCACGATATCTACTCAATCGAAGATTTGGCTCAGCTGATCTACGATCTGAAAAACGCGAACCGTAACGGCCGTGTAAACGTGAAGCTAGTATCAGAAGCTGGCGTAGGTACGATTGCATCAGGTGTAGCAAAAGCGAAAGCTGACGTGGTACTTATCGCAGGTTTTGATGGCGGTACGGGTGCATCTCCGATGTCCTCTATCCGTCACACCGGTCTGCCTTGGGAGCTAGGTCTAGCGGAAACGCACCAGACACTGCTGAAAAACGGCCTACGTAACCGTATCGTTGTTCAGTCTGATGGTCAGATGAAAACACCACGTGACCTTGCAGTCGCAACGTTACTTGGCGCTGAAGAATGGGGCGTAGCAACAGCAGCACTTGTTGTTGAAGGCTGTATCATGATGCGTAAGTGTCACAAGAATACATGTCCTGTTGGTATCGCAACACAGAACAAAACTCTTCGTGAGCGTTTCGACGGCCGCGTAGAAGACGTAGTCACTTTCTTCCAATACATGGCTGAAGGTCTACGTGAAGTAATGGCTGAACTTGGCTTCCGTTCTATCGATGAGATGGTTGGTCAATCACACAAACTTAAAGTTCGTGATGACATAGGTCACTGGAAGTACAAGAACCTAGATCTAACACCGGTACTGCACATTGAGCAGGCTCGTGCAGAAGATGGTATCTACAACCAGACAACACAGAATCATAATCTTGAAGACGTTCTAGACCGTAAGTTGATTCAGGCTGCAATCCCAGCGCTTGAGAAAGGTGAAGCGGTTACCGCTCAGTTCCCTATCATCAACACGGACCGTTCAGCAGGCACGATGCTGTCGAACGAAATCTCGAAGGTTTACAAAGACCAAGGTTTACCACAGCCAATGAACGTTAAGTTCCACGGTAGTGCTGGTCAATCTTTCGGTGCGTTCCTTGCGAAAGGCGTTAAGTTCGAAGTAGAAGGCGACGCGAACGATTACTGGGGTAAAGGTCTGTCTGGCGGTACGTTGGTACTGTACCCAGATGCAAGATCTACTATCGTTGCTGAAGATAACATCGTGGTTGGTAACGTATGTTTCTACGGTGCAACCTCTGGTGAATCTTTCATTCGCGGTATGGCTGGCGAACGTTTCTGTGTTCGTAACTCTGGTGCGAAGGTTGTTGTTGAGGGTGTTGGTGACCACGGTTGTGAATACATGACTGGCGGCGCGGCAATTATCCTTGGTTCAACGGGTCGTAACTTTGCTGCAGGTATGAGTGGCGGTGTCGCTTATGTTTGGGATAAAGCAGGTGACTTCGAGACTAAGCTCAACGCAGAACTTGTAGACCTAGATCCAATTGAACAAGAAGATAAAGATCTTCTACTAGATATGCTAACTAAGCATGTTGAATTCACAGGAAGTGAAGTTGCTCAGTCTTTCCTAGACAACTTTGAAGCAAGTGTTGCATCGCTAGTTAAAGTAATGCCACGCGACTACAAAGCGGTTCTTCAAAAGCGTAAAGCTGAAGCACAACAGGCACAAACGGAAGAAGTGGAGGCAGTATAATGGGTAAGCCTACTGGATTTTTAGAACACGGTCGTGAGCTTCCAAAGAAGCTCGACCCATCAGTTCGAATTGAAGACAACAAAGAGTTCGTACTTAACGAAGAGTTTGGTGAAAAGATCAATACTCAAGCATCTCGTTGTATGGACTGTGGCGTACCTTTCTGTCACAACGGCTGTCCGATTGGTAACATCATCCCAGAATTCAATGACGCTGTTTATCGCGACAGCTGGGAAGAGGCTTGGAACATTCTTAGCTCTACCAATAACTTCCCTGAGTTTACAGGTCGTGTTTGTCCTGCTCCTTGTGAAAGTGCCTGTGTTCTTGGCATCAACCAAGACCCAATCACTATCTGTAATATCGAGAAAACGATTGTAGAAACTGCGTACCGTGAAGGGTACGCAAAGCCTAAAATACCACGCTCTCGCACAGGTAAAACTGTCGCAGTTATCGGTTCAGGCCCTGCAGGCTTAGCCGCAGCTGAGCAGCTAAACAGTGCCGGTCACTCGGTAACGGTATTTGAACGTGACGAGAAAGTGGGTGGTCTACTTCGCTTCGGTATCCCAGATTTCAAACTGGGCATGGACGTGATTGATCGTAAGATCAACCTAATGGCTGAAGCTGGCGTTGAATTTAAAGTTAACCAACACATCGGTGTTGATGTTAATGCTCAACAGTTACGCCAAGAGTTTGATGTGGTATTGCTAACGGGTGGTTCTACGGTTCCACGCGACTTACCAATCCCAGGTCGTGAGCTTAGAGGCGTTCATTTTGCCATGGAATTCCTTGGTCAAAATAATCGCCGTGCCAACGACTTAGCTCTTAAGACAGAAGAGCTTCACGCTAAAGATAAACACATTGTGGTTATCGGTGGTGGTGATACAGGCTCTGACTGTGTAGGCACATCAAACCGTCATAAAGCAGCAAGCATTACTCAAGTTGAGATCATGCCGATCCCACCAGAGAAACGCCCTGCAAATATGCCTTGGCCTCAATACCCAATGATCATGAAAACCACCACTTCTCACGAAGAAGGTTGTGAACGTCATTGGAACATCTTAACCAAAGAGTTCATTAGCGACGATCAAGGTCAAGTAACGGGTCTACGTATCGCTGACATCGTTTGGCAAGACGCAAAACCAGGCGAACGTCCAGGTTTTGATGAAGTAGCGAACTCTGAACGTGTTATTCCATGTGACATGGCATTCCTTGCAATGGGCTTCTTACACCCAGAGCCTACAGGCGTGCTTGCTCAACTAGACATTAAACTGGACGAGCGCGGTAACGTCGCTTCTGAAGGTTTTGCGACGAACCAGAAAGGCGTTTTCGCTGCTGGTGATATGCGTACTGGTCAGTCTCTGGTTGTACGTTGTATTAATGAAGGTCGTGAATGTGCAATTGCCATTGATGACTTCTTAATGGGTAACTCAAACTTAGAAGCGAAAGCTGATTCACTCATGCTTTCCGCATAATATTTCTCGGGCTAACGTCGATGACGTTAGCCTAGAGGAAAAGCAACACCCTTCCTAACTTTTATGTTTGGCTAGCACTCGATGCTAGCCTTTTTTCTATCTGCCTTACGGCTCCTGGGACATTCCCTTCGTTGCACATGTTAAATTCCATTAACATCCACCTTTTATATCCCTTTGATATCATTCTACTATTTTAGATTATTACGTGGTTAATCGCGTTTACGCATGATAATTAACCATGAACTTGACCTTAAACACAATTAGCTATACGTTGTAAAGCTGGTGAAAATAAAACCAATCAGTTTTGTTAACACAACCAATAACGTTTTAACTAGCTAAAGACAAACTATAAGCTTATAAAAAATAACAAGTATATGAATAGTTAGTCATTTACTGTCTGGATGACAGAGAAGCAAAAGGGAGAATTGCAATGGCTCTATATGATCCTAGTCTTGAAAAAGACAACTGTGGATTTGGTTTAATAGCGCAAATGGAAGGCCAACCGAGTCATAAGTTGGTACGAACTGCTATTTCAGCCCTCGATCGCATGACACACCGTGGTGGTATTGCTGCGGATGGTAAAACAGGAGATGGCTGTGGCTTATTACTACAGAAGCCAGACTCTTATCTCAGAATTATTGCAGAAGAGAATAACTTCAAGCTCGGCAAGCAATACGCTGTCGGCATGATTTTCTTCAGCCAAGACCCAATCAAAGCGCAATCCGCGCAAGACATCGTCAATAAAGAGCTCGCGCAAGAAACGTTAACCGTTGCAGGTTGGCGTGTCGTGCCGACCAACACCGACGTATTAGGTCCAATCGCAAAAGATTCCGTTCCTAATATTCAGCAAGTGTTTATCTCAGCACCTGCGGGGTGGCGTGAACGCGATATTGAACGACGCCTTTATATCGCTCGTCGTCGAATTGAAAAGCAGATCACCGAAGACAAAGATTTCTATATTTGTAGCCTTTCGACACAAGTCATGGTTTACAAAGGCTTGTGTATGCCGGCCGATCTTCCGCGATTTTACCTCGATCTTGCTGACTTACGTATGGAATCGGCGATATGCCTGTTCCACCAGCGCTTCTCAACCAATACTCAGCCGCGTTGGCCACTGGCTCAGCCATTCCGCTATTTGGCGCACAATGGTGAGATCAATACCATCGAAGGTAACCGTCAGTGGGCTAAAGCTCGTGCCTATAAATTCTCTTCACCACTGCTGCCCGATTTACAAACGGCCGCACCCTTTGTGAATGAGACAGGCTCAGATTCATCAAGCCTAGATAACATGCTCGACCTGTTCCTTGCCGGTGGTATGGATGTATTCCGAGCGATGCGTATGCTCGTGCCGCCCGCTTGGCAAAACCACCCAGACATGGATCCCGATCTGCGTGCATTCTACGACTTCAACTCCAAGCACATGGAACCGTGGGATGGCCCTGCAGGTATCGTCCTTTCTGACGGTCGTTACGCTGCGTGTAACCTAGATAGAAACGGCTTACGCCCTGCGCGTTATGTGATTACCAAAGACAACCTGATCACGCTGGCATCTGAAGTGGGCATCTGGAATTACGCGCCAGACGAGGTGGCAGAGAAAGGGCGTGTCGGCCCGGGTGAACTACTCGTCATAGATACGCGCCGCGGTAAACTGTGGCAATCTAACGAGATCGATAATGACCTTAAAGGTCGCCATCCCTATAAAGAGTGGATGGAAAAGAACGTTCACAAACTCACACCGTTTTCCGATCTGCCCGATGAGCAAGTCGGTAAGCGCAGCTTTGACGATGACACGCTCAAGACCTACCAAAAACAGTTTGCGATGAGCAACGAAGAGTCGGACCAAGTACTACGTGTGCTTGGAGATATGGGACAAGAGGCAGTAGGCTCGATGGGCGATGATACGCCGATGGCTGTGCTCTCTTCGAAAGAACGTCTCGTCACTGACTATTTCCGTCAAATGTTTGCACAAGTCACCAACCCACCGATTGATCCATTGCGTGAAAAGCATGTTATGTCTTTAGCCACCAGTATCGGCCAAGAGATGAACGTGTTCTGCGAAACAGACGGTCACGCCTACCGTGTGACATTTAATTCGCCAGTTCTGGTCTACTCTGACATGCAGCAACTTCTGCAGTTAAATCAAAAACACTACGGCCACGCGATTCTTAGCATGCACTATGATCCTGCTGATAAAGATCTCGAACAAGCCATTAATGACTTGTGTGATCGTGCGGTGCAAGAGGTCCGTGATGGTGCTGTTTTGATTGTACTTTCAGACAAGCACTTAGAGAAAGGCAAGCTCCCGGTTCCAGCAGCGATGGCTGTCGGTGCCGTGCAAACTCGACTCGCAGACAACAACCTACGTTGTGATGCCAACATCGTGGTTGAGACAGCAACCGCACGTGACCCGCACCAATTTGCAGTTCTGCTTGGCTTCGGTGCAACCGCAGTTTATCCATATCTCGCTTATGAAGCATTGGGCAAAATGTTGGACGATGGTTCTTTAAATAAAGACTATCGCACTGCATTGCAAAATTACCAAAACGGCATCAACAAAGGTCTGTATAAGATCATGTCGAAGATGGGTATCTCGACGATTGCTTCTTATCGCTGCTCGCAATTATTTGAGGCGGTCGGTTTGCATACCGATGTCGTTGACTTGTGTTTCCGAGGCGTAACGACTCGTATCCAAGGCGCTAGCTTTAGCGACTTCCAACAAGATATCTATAACCTATCTCGTAAAGCATGGACTAAGCGTAAACCACTGGAACATGGTGGCTTGCTCAAATACGTACATGGCGGTGAATACCACGCCTACAACCCAGACGTAGTCAGTACCTTACAAACAGCCGTAAAGACAGGCGAAACATCAGATTATCAATCTTTTGCGAAGCAAGTTAATGCTCGTCCTGCTGCCATGCTGCGTGACTTAATGAGCCTTAAAAAAGCAGCTCAACCTCTAGCATTAGAAAAAGTCGAACCGAGCAGTGATCTCTTTAAACGCTTCGACTCTGCAGCGATGTCGATTGGTGCCTTGAGCCCTGAAGCTCATGAAGCATTGGCCATGGCGATGAACCGATTAGGAGGCTACTCCAACTCTGGTGAAGGTGGTGAAGATCCAAGACGCTTCGGTACTGATCGTAATTCTCGTATCAAGCAGATAGCTTCCGGCCGTTTTGGTGTGACGCCACATTACTTAACCAATGCGGATGTTCTGCAAATCAAAGTCGCACAAGGTGCGAAGCCGGGCGAAGGTGGCCAACTACCAGGGCATAAAGTCACCGCAGAAATCGCCAAACTGAGATACTCAGTTCAAGGCGTGACACTGATCTCCCCTCCTCCGCACCACGATATTTATTCTATCGAGGATCTGGCGCAGCTTATTTTCGACCTTAAACAAGTGAACCCTAAAGCCTTAGTTTCAGTGAAGTTAGTATCGGAACCGGGTGTAGGCACCATTGCCACAGGTGTAGCGAAAGCCTATGCCGACTTGATTACGATCTCCGGTTACGACGGTGGTACCGCGGCAAGCCCGCTGACCTCGGTAAAATACGCAGGTTGCCCTTGGGAGCTTGGCTTAGCGGAGACTCAACAAGCACTAGTCGCCAACGGCCTACGCCATAAGATCCGCTTGCAAGTCGATGGTGGTTTAAAAACCGGACTCGATGTTATCAAGGGCGCGATTCTCGGTGCTGAAAGCTTTGGTTTCGGTACCGCGCCAATGGTCGCAATGGGGTGTAAGTTCTTACGAATTTGTCACCTAAACAACTGTGCAACGGGTGTGGCGACTCAAGATGAAACACTACGCCGTGAATACTTCAAAGGCCTGCCTGACATGGTAGTGAACTACTTTACCGGCCTAGCCGACGAAGTTCGCCAGTGCCTTGCAGAACTTGGAGTCGAAAAACTTACTGATCTGATTGGTCGTACTGACTTGCTTGAAGCCGTTCAAGGCCTCACTGCGAAACAGAGTAAACTCGATCTCTCTTCAATACTCGAAGCTCCGGTATCTCCAGAAGGTCACCCACTGTTTTGGACAGAGCCAAACGCACCATTTGATAAGGCTCAACTCAACCAACAGATCCTTGATGACGCCATTGATGCGATTGAGAAACGTCAATCCACCAGCCTTTACTACAACGTAATCAACACAGATCGCTCGATTGGCGCTCGTATCTCTGGCGAAATAGCGAAACGCTACGGTAACCAAGGCATGGCTGGCTCACCAATTAAGTTGTACCTCGATGGCACAGCGGGCCAATCCTTTGCGGTTTGGAACGCGGGCGGCGTTGAGCTGTATCTGACGGGTGATGCCAATGACTATGTCGGCAAAGGCATGGCGGGCGGTAAGGTGGTTATCAAACCTCACCAAGGCACTGCATTTGTTTGTAACGAAGCGACCATCATAGGTAACACTTGTTTGTATGGTGCGACCGGAGGCAAGCTATTTGCAGCAGGTACTGCAGGCGAACGATTTGGCGTGCGTAACTCAGGCACCGTTGCCGTGATTGAAGGTGCAGGTGACAATGCCTGTGAATACATGACCGGTGGTATTGTTGCCATTCTTGGCGCAACCGGAGTGAACTTCGGCGCCGGTATGACAGGTGGGTTTGCTTATGTGATGGATAAGAATGAAGACTTCCAAGGCCGTGTAAACAACGAGTCGGTCGAAGCACTTTCTTTGTCTGACCTATTTATCCACCAAGAACACCTGCGCGGCTTGATTACGGAGCACTTAGAAGAGACTGGCTCAGTACACGCTGAAGCTATTCTGGCGAACTTTGATGAATGGATTCCAAAGTTCTACCTAGTGAAGCCGAAGACGGCGGATCTCAACACCTTGCTCGGTCACCAAAGCCGCAGCTCTGCTGAACTTCGTGTTCAAGCGCAATAATTGGAAGGAGCCAATCATGAGCCAGAATGTATACCAATTTATTGATGTGAATCGCGTAGACCCAGCGAAGAAACCAATCAAGATACGTAAGATTGAGTTTGTAGAGATCTACGAACCTTTCACGAAGCAACAAGCTAAGGCACAAGCCGACCGCTGTTTAGACTGTGGTAACCCCTACTGTGAATGGAAGTGCCCAGTCCATAACTACATCCCTCAATGGCTCAAACTTGCCAATGAGGGGCGCATTATCGAAGCGGCTGAACTGTCCCATCAAACCAACAGCTTGCCTGAGGTTTGCGGACGAGTTTGTCCTCAAGATCGTCTATGTGAAGGCTCTTGTACCCTCAATGATGATTTCGGCGCAGTAACCATCGGCAACATTGAAAAATACATCAATGACAAAGCGTTTGAGATGGGCTGGAAACCAGACATGTCTCACGTTGAATGGACCGACAAAAAGGTCGCAATCATAGGCGCAGGCCCCGCTGGTCTTGCTGCAGCTGATATCTTAGTTCGAAACGGTGTGAAGGCTGTGGTATTTGACCGCTACCCGGAGATCGGTGGCCTGCTCACGTTTGGTATCCCATCGTTCAAGCTTGAGAAAGGCATCATGGAAAACCGTCGCCGTATCTTTAGTGGGATGGGCGTCGAGTTTAAGATGAATACCGAAGTCGGTAAAGACGTTCAGCTTCAACAACTTGTTGATGATTATGATGCCGTTTTCTTAGGTGTCGGTACTTATAAAAACATGCGTGCTGGGTTAGATAATGAAGAAGCACCGGGCGTTTATGATGCCCTACCATTCCTTGTTTCCAATACCTACAAAGTCATGGAACTGGATAACCCAACGCCATTCATCGACATGAAAGGCAAGAAGGTGGTCGTGCTTGGTGGTGGTGATACTGCGATGGACTGTGTGCGAACATCGATTCGTCAGCATGCAGCTAATGTTGTTTGTGCTTATCGCCGAGATGAAGCAAACATGCCGGGCTCTCGCCGTGAGGTGAAAAATGCAAAAGAAGAAGGCGTGAAGTTCATGTTCAACCTTCAACCATTAGCATTGGAAACCGATTCATCTGGTCATGTTACTGGCGTCAAAGTGGTGAAAACGGCGCTAGGTGAACCCGATGACGCAGGTCGTCGTCGCCCTGAACCCGTAGAAGGCAGTGAGCATGTTCTTGAAGCCGATGCTGTGATCATGGCGTTTGGTTTCCAACCTCATGCAATGGAATGGCTAGAACCATTTGGTGTAGAGCTCGACCAATGGGGCCGCATCAAGGCTCCCGGTAAACAAGAGTTTCAATACCAAACCACCAACAGCAAGATCTTTGCAGGCGGTGATGCAGTTCGAGGATCTGACTTAGTGGTGACCGCTATCGATGAAGGCCGCAAAGCCGCGGAAGGAATATTGGATTACCTAGAAGTGTGACCAGGGCGTGTTGATCTTTCGAGCTGATTTTTGCAGCGAGTTGCTGGGCATTTATACAAGGCAGAGGCGTCGATGTGTAGCTAGCCTACAT
>NZ_JBFRKT010000027.1:0-83671 GCF_041469545.1 Vibrio sp. 10N.286.49.C3 | reverse complement strand
AAAAGCGTTTTACTCTTTGTTGAGGGAGATTTGCTTAGAGTGACTAGGCTACTTCCCCCTCGCCGCGATTAAAACGCTTTTATCTCGAACAAAATTTAACCACGAAAGGTCAACACGCCCTAATATAAGGTTTCCTTTATTACTCAGGTCGTTACTATAAAAAAAGGATCCAATGATGGATCCTTTTTTGAATTAAATGCGTTTATCACAAGCATAACGAAAATACGTAAAACAATCGCAAACAAGCCAATACCGATAACTAGAATTAAAACTAAAACAACGCCATAGGAAACACTATGAAAAAAGCCGCTCTCCTTTCTCTATCTCTTTTGACTTTAACCGCTTGCAGCCAAGGAATCACGGACATGAAAGACAGAACTTCATCACCTTGTGGAGACAAGCCAAACTGCGTATCAACTCAAGATGACCGTGAACAGCATGCATTGGCCGCGTTTGAGTTATCAGATTCAGCAAACTTAGATGCGATTGAGCAGGTTGCGCTAACCTTATCGGGATCGAAAACCGCAAGTAAAACAGAAGATTACCTGCGTGTTGAATGTACTTCTCGCATCATGCGCTTTGTCGATGACTTAGAACTTAAGATCACTGATGGCAAACTGATCGTGCGTTCAGAGTCTCGTACTGGTCACTCTGATTTTGGCGTAAACCGAAAGCGTGCTGAACAACTTCGCGCTAGCTTAAAAAGCGAAGGCCTGATCAAATAGATAAAAGAATACGCAGATAAATCGCTGCTATTCGGATGAGAAGTGCCTCTGGGCAGTCGCTCGACACTTCTTATCCATGCTACAATTTCGCTCTACTGTTTAAATATTATTTATTAAGAGACTACACATGAAAATCGGCATCATTGGCGCAATGGAGCAAGAAGTTGCGATCCTAAAGGCAGCAATTTCAGACATTACTGAAGTTAATAAAGGCGGTTGTACCTTTTTCTCTGGTCAGATAAATGGTGTTGACGTTGTTTTGCTTCAATCAGGCATTGGTAAAGTAGCTGCTGCAGTGGGTACTTCAATCCTACTAAGCGAATACCAACCAGACGTAGTACTGAACACGGGCTCTGCTGGCGGTTTTGATTCAACACTGAACCTTGGCGATGTGGTTATCTCAACTGAAGTTCGTCACCACGATGCAGATGTTACAGCTTTCGGTTACGAAATCGGTCAAATGGCAGGTCAACCTGCAGCGTTCAAAGCGGACGACAAACTGATAGCTGTTGCTGAACAAGCACTAGCACAAATGGAAGATAAGCACGCCGTTCGCGGTCTTATCTGTACTGGCGACGCATTTGTTTGCACAGCAGAACGCCAAGCGTTCATCCGCAAGCACTTCCCATCTGTCGTTGCTGTAGAGATGGAAGCATCTGCTATCGCTCAAGCTTGTCACCAATTCCAAGTACCATTCGTGGTCGTTCGTGCAATCTCTGACGTTGCAGACAAAGAATCACCAATGAGCTTCGAAGAGTTCCTGCCACTAGCAGCACAAAGCTCTTCTGAGATGGTTATCAAGATGGTTGCCCTACTAAAGTAAGCGACTAGACATGCAAACACTGTTTGATCAGGTATTTGCAAATGGCGTGCTCCTTGTAATGTGGGGAGCACTGCTTTTTCATTTGATTTTACCTATCCCCCATGCCGCACACCCTACGACCTTATGGCATAAGTTTGCTGAGCTTTTAGCAAGCAAGGTTAATAACAACCAAAACTATTCCCAAAGCTTAATCTCGGGCACATTAGCCTGGGGCGTAATGGTACTGCCGACTCTGGTAATTCTATTGGCACTGCAACCATTGGTTTGGCAATCTCAACTGTTTGAATTAGCGCTGTTATTACTGGCGATTGATTGGCGCAATAATGAAAAGCTAGCAAATCATCTGATCAAAGCGCTTGGTCGAGAAGATAAAGCTGCCGCTCGTCAGTTACTGGCTCCGGTTGTAAATCGTCAAACTGAATCACTGTCATCACTTGGGCTTGGCAAAGCCGCTGCTGAAACCATCATCATGGGTTACGCTCGCAATGTGGTATGTGTTTTATTCTGGTACGCCATTGGTGGTGGAATTGCGGCTTTAATGTATCGCCTTGTAGTCGAGTTAGCTCGAGCTTGGTCGCCAAGTCGCAAGCAATTTTCTCCGTTCGGCTCAACGGCTATCAAGATAGTCGCGATCCTCGAATTCATACCGATGCGTTTGTTTGCTTTGATGATCGTATGTGGTGATAAAGCAATGCACACATTCAAGATGATGCTTGCCCAAAGCCGTTCTTGGCCACTGCCTGGGCCTGCTTGGTTGATCACGGCCGTTGGCAACAAGCTGGAATTATCATTGGGTGGCCCTGCTATTTACAACAACACCAAAGCTATTCGCGCAAAACTGGGGGGAAGAATCGTCCCATCAGCTCTGCATCTATCTCAGGTTCAGAAGCTGCTGTTTGGTCGTATTGCTATCTGGATATTTTTACAAAGCCTAATCTTACTATTTGTTCACCAAGGGATTTAGAGTGAAACCTTCAGCACTTGTTACAAGCCTTACTCTTTTGTCTTCCAGCTTATGGCTGCCTTTATCATTTGCGGAAGAAACATCGCTGACTCCAGAAAAAGTACTGCCAGCTCAACGCGTAGTAAGCCTTGCTCCTCACGCCACTGAACTCGCGTACAGTGCTGGCTTAGGTGGTAACCTTGTTGCAGTAAGTGAGCGGAGTGATTACCCACCACAAGCAGACCAGCTTGAAAAAGTGGCAAACTATCAAGGCATCAAGGTAGAGAAGATCATCGCACTGCAACCTGATTTAATTCTTGCGTGGCCAGCGGGAAACCCGCCCAGAGAACTCGCGAAACTAGAGCAATTTGGGTTTAATATTTACTACTCGAAAACCAAAAGCCTAGATAGCATTGCGACCAATATTGAACAACTCAGCCAATACTCCAGTGATCCGAGTATTGGGAAAAACAATGCCAAGCAATACAAAAAACAACTCAACGCATTGAGACTAAAATATAAAGATGCTGAGCCCGTAAACTACTTTTATCAGCTAAGTGAGAAGCCGATCATCACCGTCGCTCAAGGGCACTGGCCAAGTGAGGTGTTTGAGTTTTGTGGCGGCCAGAATATTTTCGAAGACAGTGCTTCCCCTTATCCACAAGTTGGTATTGAACAAGTTGTATTAAGGAAACCGCAAGTGATCTTCACTTCTCAGCACGCAATTGAGAATGGAACCATGTGGCAAACTTGGGAGGACGAGATCCCAGCAGTCGCTCAAAATCAGATTTGGTCACTCAATTCTGACTGGATTAATCGCCCGACAACGAGAACTTTGAAAGCGATCCAACAAGTATGCGATTTCTTCGATAGAGCTAGGCAAAATCACTAACTATTTGCTGCGTTTTTTCGTACAATTCGCCACCGACCTGTCCCTACAATTTTAACTATAAGAGCACCAGTATCATGGACTCCATGCTGCTTTATATTATCGATTTATTTGGCACTGCCATTTTTGCTGTCTCAGGCGTATTTGTCGCTGGCCGTCTTAAGATGGACCCCTTTGGCGTAGCCGTTCTAGGCAGCGTGACCGCGATTGGCGGCGGTACGATTCGTGACATGGCATTGGGTGCGACTCCCGTGTTTTGGATCACCGATACCACCTACCTTTGGGTCATTATCACTACCTGTTTGCTGACCATGATTATTGTAAGACGCCCTAAACGTTTGGCTTGGTGGATATTGCCGGTATGTGATGCGATAGGCTTAGCCGTATTTGTTGGCATTGGTGTTGAGAAAGCGCTGAATTATCAAGACTCGGCATTAGTGGCTATTATCATGGGTGTTATCACAGGCTGTGGTGGCGGTATTATCCGTGACGTGCTTGCCCGTGAAGTGCCGATGATCTTAAGAAGTGAAGTCTACGCCACGGCTTGTATCATTGGTGGTGCTTTCCATACAATGGCGATTCTCATGGGGCACGATTCAGAAACCGCATTTTTAGCCGGTGTGTTCACAACACTATTGATTAGGCTTGGCGCTATTCGCTGGCACTTGTCATTGCCAACCTTCGCTATCAAATAGATAGAACGATGACTAAGAGGCTCCGCAAAGGAGCCTTTTTTAATTCGCTTTCAAAGTACTTATACCCTCTATTTCCTCCTTCAAAGATCTCCTTCTTTCCTGACACTCAATTTAGTTAGCTTGTTAGTTCATAGCTCTTAGCTTGTTAGTTAGTAATGTTTTTTGTTTACTTATATAGTTCACAGGCTATATTAATAAACAAATAGCTTTATAAATAATTTTATTTACTAACACTGGAAAAAGGGAGTTCAAGATGAGTATTGGTAAAGTGGGCATTGTTTTCTTCTCTAAGAATGGAGCAACTAAGCAAGTTGCTGAAACAATTGCTGAAGGCATTAACACTCAACAACCTAACTCAGTACTCCTTGTCGAAGTGCTATCTTCTGAAATAGTCGAAGGAAGATATGACAATGACGATAAGCTCAGCGCATTAGACAATTGTGATGCGATTATCTTTGGTGCGCCAACCTACATGGGCTCACCAGCGGCTCAATTTAAGAGCTTCATGGATGCGAGCAGTGATAGCTACTGTAAGAAAGCGTGGCGAAATAAACTCGCAGCAGGCTTTACCACTGGTGGTAGCCTTAACGGTGAACAACAGCAAACCCTACTGAGCTTTTTCACTCTGGCTTGTCAGCATGGCATGATTTGGGCAGGGCTTGATATCTCAAAGCATATTGATGATTTAGGTTTGAATCGCACAGGTTCAAGTATTGGTTTGGTCGCCAGTGATGATCAGATGGCAGAGAGCACCAATAATCACATCAATAGTAATGATCTTAAAACCGCTTTCTATTTTGGCCAACGCATCGCGAGTCTAGTTAAGAAAGCCTAACGAGCTAATTTCCTAATTAACGAGCTAACGTCAAAACCCCTAGCTTGTCTGATATCTATGTGCTCAGACTAGAGAATGAATGGCGTTTGAGGTAACTTGGTTTAATCATTCCCAACTTTCATGAATATAACCCAATGCTACTCGAAGGAATCGAAACTCTATTGGTTTTAAGTAAAGCAAAAACCATGAGCCGCACCGGCAGTTTGCTTTATATCAGCCAATCAGCGGTCAGCAAACGGATTGCTAATTTAGAGAAGAAGTTAGGCAAGAAACTCATAGAACCGAGTGGCCGACAGATCAAACTGACGCCCGATGCGATTGCATTAATCGAGAGTATCGGCCCTGCATTCAATGAACTTCGTGGTCTTATTTATGAGCAGCAAGAGTTGGAAGATACCACTCTCATCACCTTAGATAGCTCTAAGTCGCTGATCGCGGGTTATCTAGGTGAGATGATGGGCCAATTTATCCAGCAAGATAAATACATCACTATTACCACGAACCATACCCCAAGAATCATAGAGCGAGTACAATCTGGCAAAGCGACCTTAGGGTTGTGTGCTGGTTTACTGCCACCGCATCATGGGTTAATGACATTCCATCTGTTTGATGAGCCGTTCTATATTGTGAGTAAGTCGCCGTTAACGGAGCTTCCTCCAATGGTCATCACTAACGACATGACCAATCCGGCAAACTCGTATCAGTTATCTGTGCTTGAAAAGTTCGGCATCAAACCCTTGATGGAGATGGATGCCTACACCGCAGCAGCTCAGTTAGCGTTGGGTGGGACAGGGCCAGCGTTGATCCCGCTCTCTATCGTAAAAACACTCAATATTGAGCCTCAATACCTGTTTAGTTTTGCCGAATTGAAGGGATTGATTCGACCGATTCATATCTGTGTAAGGCCGAACAGCTATCAATCTCCACGAGTTAAAATACTGATAGAATCCATTGTTGATGCTGTTCCCAAAGCAGTTTAGACGCCATTAACATCGACATCACGATCACAAGAGGGCGAATCCATTTCTGCCCTTTTGTCACCACTACTTTAGCGCCAAGCTGAGCGCCCATAAAGCCACCAACCGCCATCACTAAGCCTAATTCCCAAATGGGTAAACCAGCCAAAATAAAGAAGATTAAAGCTGCGATATTCGAAGTGAAGTTAAGAACCTTAGTACGTGCCGTTGCATCCACTAAAGAGAAATGGCCGATAGCGACAAAACAGACGGTGAAAATAGAACCCGTTCCTGGGCCAAAGAAGCCATCGTAGAAACCAACACCGCCACCAATGCACAAAGCAAACACGGCTTCAGACATCTTTTGCTTACCTTCAGACGCTCTAGTTTGGGGTGCTAATAGGAAATAGAGAGAGATGGCGATAAGCAGTAAGGGGATCATGCTCGTCAATAAGCTCGCATCAATATGCTGCACTAACTCGGCGCCAATTGCAGACCCAATAAAAGTACAGAAGATCGCGAGGCGCATTTCTTTAATACTAACGATACCGTTGCGTACGAAATACCAACTGGCGGAGAAGCTGCCAAAAGAACTTTGAAGTTTGTTGGTTGCCAGTGCCTGCGTTGGTGGTACTCCAGCCGCTAGCAATGCTGGTAGAGTCAATAATCCACCGCCGCCAGCCATTGCATCAATAAAGCCTGCTGCCGTTGCAACAACAAACAAGATAGCCAATATTTCTAGAGTGATTTCCATATACCCAACGCCTTAAATTCTCGTGAAGCGACAACTTACCACCGTGAGCAAACAATCAACAACGAAACACAAGATTGTAACCTATTCCAAATTTTCATCATTTAGCCATTACCAGACTTTCGCCAGATGACAGACATAAAAAAGCCCACTCCGAAGAGTGGGCTTTGAGCATTTATATCCGCTTAACAGCGATACACGTGAGTCAATTAAGCTTGAGAAGCTTTAACTTGTGCGTGTAGCTCTTGAACTGAAGTTACTGACGTTTTCGCGTCTGCAGTGTGCGCCATACAAGTCGCGAATGCAGCGTTTAGCGTAGTCGTGTAGTTCACTTTCTCAGCCAGTGCGCCACGACGAAGAACTTTAGAATCTTCAATCGCTTGACGGCCAGCTGCAGTGTTCACGATGTACGTGTACTCGTTGTTCTTGATACGGTCAAGAATGTGAGGACGACCTTCGTGTACCTTGTTTACTAGACGTGGGTTGATACCCGCTTCACCAAGGATAACCGCAGTACCGTGTGTTGCGTCTAGCTGGTAACCAAGCTTAGATAGCTTAGATGCTAGGTCAACAACACGCTCTTTGTCGCCTTCGCGAACAGAAAGAAGTGCACGGCCGCCTTCTGGGTAGATGTTGCCACAACCCAATTCAGCTTTAGAGTATGCTTCAGCAAACGTTGCACCAACACCCATAACCTCACCAGTAGAGCGCATTTCTGGGCCTAATAGTGGGTCAACACCAGGGAATTTGTTGAACGGAAGAACAACTTCTTTCACTGAGTAGTATGGTGGAATGATTTCTTTCGTAAAGCCTTGAGACTCTAGCGATTGACCTGCCATAACACGAGCTGCAATCTTAGCGACTGCTGCGCCTGTTGCCTTCGATACGAACGGTACTGTACGTGCTGCACGAGGGTTAACTTCGATTAGGTACACTTCGTTGTTCTTAACAGCAAACTGCGTATTCATTAGACCACGAACACCCAACTCGAACGCTAGCTTTTCAACTTGCTCACGCATTACGTCTTGGATTTCTTGGCTTAGCGTGTAAGCAGGAAGAGAACATGCTGAGTCACCAGAGTGAACACCCGCTTGTTCGATATGCTCCATGATACCCGCAATAACAACGCGCTCACCGTCACAAATCGCATCAACGTCTACTTCAATTGCATCATCTAGGAAGCTATCAAGTAGTACTGGAGATTCGTTTGAAACACTTACAGCTTCGTTGAAGTAGCGACGTAAGTCTTGCTCGTCGTATACGATTTCCATCGCACGACCACCAAGAACATAAGAAGGACGAACAACTAATGGGAAGCCGATTTCGCGAGATTTCTCTACCGCTTGCTCCATTGTTGTTACTGTCGCGTTTTCTGGTTGTAGAAGACCAAGACGGTCAACAGCAACTTGGAAACGCTCACGGTCTTCTGCACGGTCGATTGCGTCTGGGCTAGTACCAATGATTGGTACGCCAGCAGCTTCAAGCTCACGAGCCAGTTTTAGTGGTGTTTGACCACCGTACTGAACGATAACGCCTTTTGGCTTCTCAACACGAACGATTGCTAGTACGTCTTCCAGCGTTACTGGTTCAAAGTACAGACGGTCAGACGTATCGTAGTCTGTCGAAACTGTCTCAGGGTTACAGTTAACCATGATTGTTTCGTAGCCATCTTCACGTAGTGCTAAAGATGCATGTACACAACAGTAATCGAATTCAATACCTTGGCCGATACGGTTTGGACCGCCGCCTAAGATCATGATTTTCTCTTTGTCTGTTGGGTTCGATTCACATTCGTCATCGTAAGATGAGTACATGTAAGCCGTATCAGAAGAGAACTCAGCCGCACACGTATCTACGCGCTTGTAGACTGGGTGAATATCGTATTGGTCACGTAGACGACGAATTTCACTTTCAGCCACACCTAGAATCTTAGACAGGCGAGCATCAGCAAAACCTTTACGCTTAAGCTTCATTAGCTCGTCTTTATTCAGACCAGCAAAGCCTTTCGCTTTAAGTTCTTGCTCTAGTTTTACGATGTCTTCGATTTGAACTAGGAACCAACGGTCAATTTGCGTTAGGTTGAATACACCATCAACTGACATACCAGCACGGAAAGCGTCTGCGATGTACCAAATACGGTCAGAACCAGCTTCTTTAAGCTCATGGCGAATCGTCGTTAGAGCGTCAGGTGCATCTAGGTCGACCATTTCGTCAAAACCAGTTGCGCCAACTTCTAGACCGCGAAGTGCTTTCTGTAGAGATTCTTGTTGGTTACGGCCGATAGCCATAACTTCACCAACCGACTTCATTTGCGTCGTTAGACGGTCGTTAGCACCTGCAAATTTCTCGAAGTTAAAACGAGGAATCTTAGTTACTACGTAGTCGATTGTTGGTTCGAATGATGCTGGTGTTGCGCCGCCAGTGATGTCATTCATTAGCTCGTCTAGCGTAAAGCCAACAGCCAGTTTCGCTGCAATCTTAGCGATTGGGAAACCTGTTGCTTTAGAAGCAAGTGCAGAAGAACGAGATACACGTGGGTTCATCTCGATGATAACCATACGGCCATCTTTCGGGTTGATACCAAACTGTACGTTTGAACCACCTGTTTCAACACCAATCTCACGCAGTACCGCTAGAGAAGCGTTACGCATTAGTTGGTATTCTTTGTCTGTCAGCGTTTGAGCCGGAGCCACTGTGATCGAGTCACCAGTGTGAATACCCATTGGGTCAAAGTTTTCAATCGCACATACGATGATGCAGTTGTCGTTCTTGTCGCGAACCACTTCCATCTCGTACTCTTTCCAACCGATAAGTGATTCATCGATAAGAAGTTCGTTAGTTGGAGATAGGTCCAAACCACGACGACAGATTTCTTCAAATTCTTCTTTGTTATAAGCGATACCACCGCCTGTACCACCCATCGTAAACGATGGACGAATGATACAAGGGAAACCAACCATTTCTTGAACTTTGTAAGCTTCTTCCATCGTTTTCGCTGTATCAGCCGTTGGACACTCAAGACCAATCGATTTCATTGCTTTATCAAAACGAGAACGGTCTTCAGCTTTATCGATAGCGTCAGCCGTTGCGCCAATCATCTCTACGCCGAACTCTTCAAGTACGCCGTATTTTTCTAAATCTAACGCACAGTTAAGTGCAGTTTGACCGCCCATTGTCGGTAGAACTGCATCTGGCTTCTCTTTAGCGATGATGTTACGAACCACTTCCCATTGGATAGGTTCGATGTAAGTCGCATCAGCCATGTCTGGGTCAGTCATGATTGTCGCTGGGTTCGAGTTTACAAGAATAACTCGGTAACCTTCTTCGCGAAGTGCTTTACAAGCTTGAGCACCAGAGTAATCAAACTCACATGCTTGACCGATAACAATCGGACCAGCACCTAGAATTAGAACACTTTTAATGTCAGTACGTTTTGGCATTATCTACTACTCCGGATTACGCTTTGTCTTGTTTGTTTGCAACAGACTGGTTAATTAATTCAATGAAGTGGTCGAATAGCGGTGCCGCATCTTCTGGACCTGGGCTTGCTTCTGGGTGACCTTGGAAGCTAAATGCTGGTTTGTCTGTACGGTGGATACCTTGTAGAGAACCATCAAATAGAGACTTATGAGTCGCTCGTAATGTCTCTGGAAGCGTATCTTCGTCAGCAGCAAAGCCGTGGTTTTGTGAAGTAATCATCACAACATCACGATCTAAATCTTTAACCGGGTGGTTTGCACCGTGGTGACCAAACTTCATCTTCACTGTCTTAGCGCCTGACGCAAGAGCAAGAATCTGGTGACCTAGACAGATACCAAAGATTGGTAAACCTTTTTCTAGGAACACTTTTGTTGCTTCAATTGCGTAAGTACATGGTTCTGGGTCACCAGGGCCATTTGAAAGGAAAACACCATCAGGGTTCAGAGCGAGTACTTCTTCTGCTGAAGTTTCAGCAGGAACAACCGTTAGGCGGCAGCCGCGGTCAACAAGCATTCGTAAGATGTTTCGTTTTGCGCCGAAGTCATAAGCAACAACGTGGTATGGCAATTCAGAGTCTGCTTTCGCTTCAGGAAGTCCACCCGTAAGCGTCCACGAACCTTGTTTCCATTGATACGCTTCTTTTGTTGTAACTTCTTTCGCAAGGTCCATACCTTTCAGGCCAGGGAATTCTTTTGCTTTAGCTAGAGCCAAAGCTTCATCTAAATTTCCATCATTTACTGAAGAGCCAGCTACGATACACCCGTTCTGTGCGCCTTTTTCACGAAGAATACGCGTCAGCTTACGAGTATCGATATCAGCGATACCAACAACGTTTTGCGACTTAAGGTAATCAGAAAGGGATTGTTCATTACGGAAGTTAGAAGCGATTAGAGGGAGATCGCGAATCACAAGGCCTTGAGCATGGATTGAAGAAGATTCTTCATCTTCGGAATTGGTTCCGGTATTGCCAATGTGAGGGTAAGTAAGGGTAACGATTTGCTGAGAATAGGAAGGATCAGTGAGGATTTCTTGGTACCCCGTCATCGAGGTATTAAAAACGACTTCACCAACTGCAGAACCTACAGCGCCAATGGCTTCACCGTGAAATACTGTCCCATCTTCTAGGACGAGTAGTGCTGACTTCTTCAAGACAACCTCCAGAAATAAAAATGCATTAAAATTGATTTAATTTGCAAATCTACCTTCCTGCAACACCAAAAACTGCGTGTTTATGGAAATTAGACAAATTGGCGGTATTTTAGTGATCTGCGTGATACGTGTCAACATTTAACGCAAAAGAAATTAAACATTTGTAAGAACTAATTCAATTTCCTTTACCAAAGCTTCAAAAGTTCAACTTTCATACTCAATTAATAGGAATATTACGATTTTCTAATTTTCACCCGTCATTTTAGCTAACCATAGAGTGCCAAAAATATCAGCGACAAAACGCAATCGATAAATACCAAGAGAAAACATGATAATTTAAAGATCTAAAACAAAAAACACACTAAAGCCTGCATAAATAGCATAAAAATAGAGGGAGAATGGCGATAAGAAGAAAGTAGAAGGAAGATCGTAGAAGAGAGATTATTAAGGAAAAGCCACCAAATAAAGAAAGCGCCGGCAATTGCCAGCGCATAAATATCTATTTACAGGTCATTCAAGCCAAGCACATCCGTCATGGTATAAAAGCCTGCTGGCTTATCATTTAGCCAAACAGCTGCCTTTATCGCACCATTAGCAAAGGTCATTCTATCCGTTGCTTTATGGGTAATTTCAACGCGCTCACCAATATCAGCAAACATTGCGGTATGCTCGCCAATGATGTCACCGGCACGAATCGTCGCAAAGCCGATCTCATCTTTGGTACGCTCGCCCGTAATGCCTTCGCGTGACCATACAGCGACATCGTTTAGCTCATTGCCCATCGCACCAGCGATCGCTTCGCCCATACCAATCGCAGTACCAGAAGGTGCATCGACTTTATGACGGTGGTGAGCCTCTACGATTTCAACATCACAGTAATCGCCCATCACTTTAGCGGCCTTCTCTAACAGCTTAAAAACCAAGTTCACACCAACGCTATAGTTTGGTGCCATCACTATAGCCATCTCTTTTGAAGCCGCATCAATAACCTGCTTCTCTTCTTCAGAGAAACCCGTAGTACCAATGATCAGTTTCTTACCGTGACGTTTACAAAGTTCAATATTCGCTAATGTGCTTACAGGTGCGGTAAAGTCGACAATCACGTCAAACTCTTCAATCGCTTTCGAAAGGTCATCAACTAGAGCCACATCAAAACGACCTTCACCGCATAACTCGCCAACGTCAACACCGACCAAAGATGACTCTGGACGCTCTGAACCAGCACCAACGCTTGCTTCTGAATTATGGTGAGCGGCTTTCACCAAGTTACGACCCATACGGCCAGCTGCTCCTGCAATTGCAATTCTTACCACTGCGAATATCTCCATTGTTTTGGTTACCGTTGCCACTTATCTCTTGCAGCAACGTTCATTCGATTAATCTCTTTAAACTAACAACAATCTCAAACTCAGGCTAGCAATTACGAAAACTCTTTTATTACTCGCTCTAAAATTGGCACATTTGCTTCAGGGAACGCGTATTGGCTCAATGATTCAAGATCGACCCATTCACCTTGCTGTCTTTCTTTACCATAAGGCTGTTGCTCGAAATCAGTCACAAGGATGAAATCAAACTTAAGTGACTTATCACTGTAATCAAACTCAAGGTGTTCAAACAGAGACTGTTCTGTCACCTTAATACCAATCTCTTCATCGAGCTCACGAGTCATTGCTTGTTCGATGGTTTCGCCCGCTTCAACCTTGCCACCTGGAAATTCCCAAAAACCGCCTTTGTGTTTATCGTCTGGGCGCTTAGTGATAAATACCTGTGACTTATCTTGATTGAAGATGATGCCCGCTACAATGTGGATTCTTTTCATATGATGGTGTTCCTTCTATGTCCCTAGCGTCATTCCCTACAATGAGGAACGAATTAGATAGGGGATCTGCTCTTTTGTTAGTTCGAAAGATCCCCGATTCGCTCGTCCCTCACTCTCGAGGATGACGCTATCGAAACCTTATTATTTTCACATACAAAAAGAGCCGCCTAAGCGACTCTTTTTATCAATAAGTTTGTGTGAAGCTAAGCTGTGACGTGGTGAGTGCAAGGGGAGGCTCGGAGCTTACGTGAGTAAGTGAGTACCTCCGACACTGCAATCATCCGTTACAGCAACGATTCACCAGACTTAGTCTATTTTACCGTGACACTGTTTATACTTCTTACCACTTCCACATGGACATGGTTCGTTACGACCCACTTTACGCTCATCGCGAACTACCGTTTGTGGAGATGCCGCATCCGCTTCATCGTCAGCTAGCTGGTTTTCAGCCGTTGCATGTTGTGCTTGTGCACGACGCGCCGCTTGTTCAGCTTGAGCTTGACGTTGAGCTTCCATCTTTTCAACTTCTTCTTGTTGCTGAACACGAACTTTAGAAAGGATGGTCACAACGTCTGTTTTCAGTACATCTAGTAGGCCTTCAAACAGTTCAAACGACTCGCGCTTGTACTCTTGTTTCGGGTTCTTCTGAGCATAACCGCGTAAGTGGATACCTTGACGAAGGTGATCCATCGCAGCCAAGTGCTCTTTCCAAAGACCGTCTAGCGTTTGTAGCATCACAGACTTCTCGAAGTTACGCAGTACTTGAGCACCAACCACTTCTTCTTTCTGTTTGTACGAATCAACCGCCATACCTAGGATACGCTCACGCAATGCTTCTTCATAAAGCTTGTCGTCTTCGTCTAACCAACCTTGAATATCAAAGTCTAGATCGAAATCATTTTTGAGACGATCTTGCAGACCTGCGATATCCCACATGTCTTCAAGAGACTGAGGAGCGATGTATTCATCAATAACTGACGCCAGTACATCTTCACGGTTGTGTTCAATCATCTCGCTGATGTCATCTGAGCTCATCAGTTCATCACGTAGCTCATAAACAACCTTACGTTGGTCATTGGCTACGTCATCGTATTCAAGAAGCTGCTTACGGATGTCGAAGTTGCGACCTTCCACTTTACGTTGAGCTTTTTCAATTGAGCGAGATAACATCTTAGATTCAATCGCTTCGCCTTCGTCCATACCACTTTGGATAAGACCAGCCATACGATCAGACGTAAAGATACGTAGTAGAGAATCTTCCATTGATAGGTAGAAACGAGAAGAACCCGCATCACCTTGACGACCAGAACGACCACGTAGCTGGTTATCGATACGGCGAGATTCATGACGCTCAGTACCAATGATGTGCAGACCACCTGACTCAAGTACTTTATCGTGAATGATTCTCCAATCAGCTTTGATCTTCTCGATCTGCTCTTTGGTTGGGTTATCTAGTTTCTCAAGTTGTGCCTGCCAGCTACCACCTAGCACGATATCGGTACCACGACCGGCCATGTTAGTTGCGATAGTTACCGCACCTGGCATACCAGCTTGTGCAACGATCTCAGCTTCCATTTCATGAAACTTAGCATTTAGAACGTTGTGCTTAATTTTTGATTTTTTCAATGCGTTAGACAGCAGTTCAGATTTCTCGATAGAAACTGTACCAACCAGTGATGGCTGACCAGCCGCTACACGGTCTTTGATGTCTTCAATGATCGCATTGAACTTGTCTTCTTCAGTACGATAAACCACATCTGGCATATCGTTACGAACCATAGGCTTGTTGGTTGGGATAACCACTGTTTCTAGGCCGTAGATAGACTGGAATTCGAACGCTTCTGTATCAGCAGTACCTGTCATACCTGACAGTTTTTCATACAGACGGAAGAAATTCTGGAATGTGATCGATGCTAATGTTTGGTTTTCATTTTGAATCTTCACACCTTCTTTAGCTTCAACAGCTTGGTGTAAACCTTCAGACCAACGACGACCTGGCATAGTACGACCAGTATGTTCATCAACGATAACCACTTCGCCTTCTTCAGTAACGATGTAGTCGACGTTTTTCTCAAACAATACGTGTGCACGAAGCGCAGCATTCACATGGTGCAATAGGCTGATATTGGTTGGAGAGTAAAGTGTGTCACCCTCTTCCATCAAGCTGTTTTTGACCATTAGTTCTTCTACAAATTCTTGACCGTTTTCAGTCAGGTGAACCTGTTTTGATTTTTCGTCCATGGTGTAGTGACCTTCACCACGGTACTCTTCTGAATCTTCTTTATCTTGACGCTCTAGAGAAGGAATTAGAGTGTTAATGCGCGTATAAAGGTCAGAACTATCTTCAGCGGGGCCAGAGATAATTAACGGAGTACGAGCTTCATCAATTAAGATTGAGTCAACCTCATCGACTACAGCAAAGAAGCGCTCACGTTGAACTCGGTCTTCAGCACGGAAAGCCATGTTGTCACGAAGGTAATCAAAACCAAACTCGTTGTTTGTTCCGTATAGGATGTCAGCTTGGTACGCTTCTTTTTTCTCTGGCGGAGCCATGTTTGCCACATTCACGCCAACAGTCATGCCAAGGAATTCAAATAATGGGCGGTTTGTTTCCGCATCACGCTTCGCTAGGTAATCGTTCACCGTTATTACGTGAACACCTTTGCTTGGTAGCGCGTTTAGATAAGCTGGTAGGGTTGCGGTAAGAGTCTTACCTTCACCAGTACGCATCTCTGCAATTTGGCCAGCATTTAGAACCATGCCACCAATCATTTGCACGTCAAAATGACGCATGCCGTAAACACGCTTCGACGCTTCACGTACCGTAGCGAATGCTTCAGGTAGAAGTTGATCTAACGATTCACCTTTATCTAAGCGCTCACGAAACTCAACCGTTTTTGCTTTTAGTTCATCGTCTGAAAGAGCTTCAAACGTTGGTTCGAAGTTATTAATTTCTTTTACAATTTTTCTAAGGCGGCGCAGTGTTCTGTCATTGCGACTGCCAATTACCTTTGTCAGCAGCTTAGTAATCATGTGCTTGGAATCTCTTCGTTCTCAGATCGTCCGCGATCTATTTTAAATGCCGTCAGTCTCTACTAGCTATAAACTAGTCTTTAGTTACTAACCAAGGATACTGAGATAAATCTAGTATCTTTGATATTGTACTTGAGAGTAGAGTTTTCAAGGCTTCAGTTAAAATTAATGCCCTCTAGTGTAAGTAATTTTCACACCAACGACCATTTATAACCCCATTTGTTTGATGTGCTTGGTACTTTTCTTTCTAATTGTTGATGGATTAGCCAGACTGCAGCCAAATACTAGGCAACTTTTAAATACTGACGACACTGTATCTGGAAAATAGATACAAAAAAACCAGGTCAATGACCTGGTTTTCAAAATCTTATATTGTCGTAAACAACAATTACGCTAGAACCATTCCTGGTTCAGCAAACGCAACAGGAGAGCCAACCTCTTCTTCGAATGTTGCCCATTCCCAAGCTTCTGCATCAGCAAGTACTGCGCGTAGTAGTTGATTATTTAGACCGTGACCTGATTTGTATGCACGGAATTCACCAATAATAGCGTGTCCACACATGTAAAGGTCACCAATCGCATCTAGCACTTTATGCGTTACGAACTCGTTTTCGAAACGTAGACCTTCTTCATTAAGAATTCGGTATTCGTCTAGTACGATTGCGCAATCAAAGCTACCACCCAAACACAAGTTTTGTGATTGTAGGTATTCAATATCACGCATGAAGCCGAAGGTACGAGCACGAGAAATTTCTTTCACAAAGCCTTGTGAAGAAAAATCAAACAACAGGTGCTGTTCATCAGATTCAATTGCTGGATGGTTGAATTCGATTTCGAAGTCCATACGGAAGCCGTTAAATGGCACAAACTCTGCCCACTTATCGCCATCTTCAAAACGGATTGGCTTTTTGATTCGAATAAAACGTTTCGCTGCATTCAGTGTTTCTACACCCGCTTGTTGTAGCAAGTATACGAATGGGCTTGCGCTACCATCCATAATTGGGATCTCTGGTGCATCGACTTCAACAATAATGTTGTCAATGCCCATGCCCGCTAGAGCTGCGTTAAGGTGTTCCACTGTAGAGATACGTACGCCTTCGTCATTAACAAGAGCAGTACATAACATAGTGTCACGAACTGACGCTGGATCAGCTGGGAAATCTACAGGTGGATTTACATCTGTACGACGATAAACAATACCTGTATTTGCAGCTGCCGGGCGAAGAGTAAGTGTGACTTTACGACCAGAGTGGAGACCCACACCAGTTGTTTTCACAATTTCTTTCAGAGTACGTTGTCTGATCATCTGCTTGCCTCGTTATCAGTGCTACAAATCACGGTCAGTATTTACCGACCGCGAATTTTACCATTAATTCGACGATAGTCAAACTTTGGGTATTTGTTAATCAGCCTGACGTCGTAAGAATGCCGGAATATCTAAGTATCCACTCTCTTTCTCAGCTTTAGGTGCTGCACTTTGGCTAGCGCCTGTACCTGAAGAAACAGGTGACGTTGTTGGCTGCGGCTTAACTTGAGGTTTTACCTCAGTTTTTTCTTGCAATGGTTGTGCCACTTTATCTTCCACTTTTGGTGCAGTTTGAGCCGCGACCTGTGGTTGAGGAGTTGGTGCAACCTTAGCTTTACCACCAGCAACTAGTGTAATGTCTGGTTTTTTCTCTGTGCCGATACCTGTTGCTACAACAGTTACACGGATTTCATCCGTCATATCAGGGTCTAGAGAAGTACCAATCACAACTGTTGCGTTATCAGATGCGAATGCCTTAACTGTATTACCTACTGTTTCGAATTCATCTAAGCGCATATCTAGGCCAGCTGTGATGTTCACAAGAACGCCACGAGCACCAGCTAGGTCGATGTCTTCTAGTAGTGGGCTAGAAATTGCCGTTTCAGCAGCTTCTTCAGCACGGTCTTCGCCTTTTGCGATACCGCTACCCATCATTGCATGACCCATCTCTGACATTACGGTGCGAACATCCGCGAAATCGACGTTAATCATACCTGGGCGAGTAATTAGCTCAGCGATACCTTGTACAGCATTTTTAAGTACATCATTTGCACTTGCGAAAGCTTCTAGCAGAGTAACGCCGCGGCCAAGTACCTTAAGTAGCTTTTCATTTGGAATCGTAATTAAAGAATCCACATGCTTAGAAAGCTCTTCGATACCTTGCTCAGCAAACGCTAAACGTTTTTTGCCTTCGAAGCTAAATGGCTTAGTTACAACAGCAACCGTTAGCACACCCAGCTCTTTCGCAACTTCAGCAATAACTGGAGCAGCACCTGTACCCGTACCACCGCCCATACCAGCTGCGATAAATACCATATCGGCGCCAGTTAGAACTTCTTTAATTCTTTCTCGATCTTCGAGAGCTGCATCACGGCCTACTTGTGGGTTTGCACCAGCGCCCAAACCTTTAGTGATATCACCACCAATTTGGATCACGCTGCTAACGCTTGTTTTACGAAGTGCTTGTGCATCAGTGTTAACACTGATGAATTCTACACCTTCGATTGATTCACGCACCATGTGCTCAACAGCGTTACCGCCACCACCACCAACTCCAACGACTTTAATTACTGCATCGTCAGACATTTCCATCATCGGTTCAAACATGTGTTATCTCCGTTTTTTCCTGCAACTCAGGTTAAAACTCTTTTTGTATCCAATTTCGCAATTTACCAAATAAACCAGACATAGAAGGTGCTGAACGCTTAGGTTCGCTGTAATCACCTTCATCGCTGATCTGACAATCTCTTGCGTAATGAAGTAAACCAACCGCCGTAGAATGATACGGCTCTTTAACATAGTCGGTTAAACCACTAACTTCTAACGGCTTACCAACTCGAACTTGATTGCGGAAAACACGTTCCGCACACTCTACCAATCCGTCAATTTGTGCCGCTCCACCAGTGAGAACGACGCCAGCTGCAAGGTGGTGTTTAATACCTTCATCTCGTAGCTGTAATTGAACCGTATCAATAGTTTGGTTAACGAGCCCCATAAGTTCAGTGTAACGTGGTTCAATCACTTCCGACAAAGTTTGTCTTTGCAAACTTCTCGATGGACGGCCACCTACACTAGGGACGTTAACAGAATCATCCTTGCTTACGAGTTCACTCAGAGCGCAACCATGGTTTACTTTTATCTCTTCAGCATCGCTCACTGGCGTGCCAAAAGCGAAGGCAATATCACTGGTTACTGCATTTCCTGCGTAGGAAAAGACTTCTGTGTGTCGCAGTGCGCCGCCAGTCCAAATGGAAATATCCATCGTACCAGCACCAATATCAACAACACAGACTCCAAGCTCTCTCTCGTCGTCAGTAATTACCGCATTACTTGAGGCAAGTCCTGAAAACACGATTTGTTCTACAGTGAGACCACATCGTTCAACAGCTTTAATAATGTTTCTCGCCATGTCGCTATGGCAAGAAATTAGGTGAACACTGACTTCCATTCGAACACCAGATAAACCAAGTGGGTTCTTAATCCCTTCTTGATAATCAATGGTAAATTCTTGTGGGATCACGTGCAGAATTCTCTGCTCATCACCTATTTTAATTGATTTCGCGGTATGGATCGCTCGATCCATATCGTCTTGAGACACTTCTTCATCAGAGATAGTGCCCATGCCTTTTTCAATTCGGCTTGCGATATGTTTACCCGATAGCGAGATAAATACATTGCTGATTTGGCATTCCGCCATCAACTCTGCTTGATCAATAGCTCGCTGAACCGACTTAACTACCGACTCTAGGTCGTTTACACCACCTTTATCCATACCTCTGGATGGGCTTTGCCCAGAACCAATGATATTGATTTGACCATCAGGCAATATTTCACCAACTAGAGCTGATATGGTCGCAGTGCCTATATCAAGACCAACGATTATGTTGTCATCTGCGGTCTTAGTCATCTGTACTCTCTTCTAACTCTTGCTCTGGAAACCAGCCTACAGCGGCTCCCGTATCGTACCTGAGGTCGATGTAGCTCACTTGATTCGCCTTACTACCTAATTCGTTGTAAAGCGAAATAAAGCGCTCAACACGCTCATCTAAAAAATCTTTACCTAATTCTAAACGAATACCGTTGTCTAGAATGATTTGCCAGGCGCGACGCTCATTGAGAACGAGCGAGGTAACGGTTAACCCTAGGCTGTTAATTAAAGGCGTTATCTGTCGCCACTTTTCAATCACTTGTTGGCTAGTGCCATCTGGACCGTAAAGTTTAACTCTATCACCCTTCAAAAGGCCAATATCACCATTAAACACCTGACCATCTTCATTCAACAACATATTGCCATTCCAGATAGCTGTCGCATGATACTCAGTCAAAAATACTTTTATTGTGTCTGGCCACTGCTTACGAATCGAGACAACAGAAACCCAAGGCAACGCTTCTAAACTGTGTTGCAACACGCCAATATCTTGAGACATGAATGTTCCAATATGCTCTAGCTCGCTAAAGGCATGTTGAACATCACCAGCGGTTACATAAGTTAAGTCGCCTTGCAGTACTATTTTAGAGAGAGGCAATCGCTGATCGTCCCACATCCAAGTCAGTGTGGTATAGAAAAGAAATCCAATGAATAGCAATACCATGACAAAAAAAGACCCGCCTAAGGCGTGTTTCTTGAGCGACGGTAAACTGAATAGGTGGCGGTTTTCGCTAAAAGTACTTTCTACCAAAGCCCGCATTCCCTGTCGTTGGTTCGCAATTCTATTCCCTATCTTCGTAATAGAGGTAAAAGCACTTACTTTAACCTATGAATTATACTGAGCAAAACTAAACTATCAAACGTTGATAATAAGATTTTTGGTCAATTTTAGGTCAATCGCAAGAAGTGAGCGATTGACCACAGTCTGTAGACAGTATTCTGTTACGCGTTCTGCATCTTATTAATGTCTAACTGCAATGATTCCAACTGCTTCGCTACACGGCCAACGTCGCCCGCACCCTGCGTTAAAACAAGGTCACCGCCTTGAATTACGTTGGCTAAAGCCGATGGCAGTGCGTTGATATCGGCAACAAAGATTGGATCTATCTTACCACGCCCGCGAATAGTTCGACTTAATGAACGCCCGTCAGCCCCTGCAATAGGTTTCTCACCTGCAGAATAAACATCTAACAGAATTAGGACATCAACTTGTTCAAGAACGTTCGCAAAATCATCATACAGATCGCGAGTACGGCTATAACGGTGCGGTTGGAAGATCATAACAAGACGTTTATCAGTCCAGCCACTTCGTGCAGCTTGAATGGTTACGTCCACTTCGGTTGGGTGATGACCGTAATCATCAACCAGCATTGCAACACCTTTACCTGTTTCGTACTCACCTAGGTGATCGAAACGACGACCCGTGCCTTCGGTTCCCGCCATCGCTTTTAGAATCGCTTCATCGCTGATGTCATCTTCTGTTGCAACAGCAATCGCAGCGGATGCATTCAATGCATTGTGACGACCCGGAATGTTTAGCGTAATATCAAGGTTAGCTTTACCTTCACGTACCACCGTGAATTTGCCTTGCTGACCTTCTTGTACGTAGTTTTCAATACGGATATCAGCATCTTCTGAGAAGCCGTAAGTAATCACTTGGCGGCTAACCTGAGGTATAAGCTCACGCACTACAGGATCATCAACACACATCACAGCCTGGCCGTAGAATGGCAGGTTATGTAAGAAATCAATAAACGTCTGCTTCAGCGTTTCAAAATCGCCGCCGTAAGTGTCCATATGATCCGCTTCAATGTTAGTGACGATACTAACCATTGGTTGCAGATGTAAGAATGACGCATCACTTTCATCAGCTTCAGCGATAAGAATACGGCTCGAACCTAAACGTGCGTTAGTACCTGCACTTTTCACCAAACCACCGTTTACGAAGGTTGGATCTAGGCCTGCTTCAGAGTAAATCTGTGTCACTAGCGCAGTCGTGGTTGTTTTACCGTGTGTACCTGCCACAGCAATGCCGTGACGAAAACGCATCAGCTCAGCCAGCATTTCAGCACGACGTACGATCGGTGTGCGCGCTTCACGAGCAGCAATAATTTCTGGGTTTTCTTCGTTGATAGCGGTTGAAACCACCACAACACTTGCATCGGCAACGTTACTTGCTTGGTGACCAACGTAAACAGTAGCCCCCTTGCTAACTAAGCGTTCTGTCACTGGGTTTTGAGCAATATCAGAACCTGTGATCTGGTAGCCTTCATTAAGCAAGACTTCAGCAATCCCGCTCATTCCGGCACCACCAATACCAATGAAGTGGATAGATTTAACACGGCGCATCTCTGGCACCATTGCACGGATTTGCGCTAAGTCTTGGGTATGTTCAATCGTCATCAATTCAATCTCATTATTTTGCTAAAGCTTTGATCGCTTCAGCGACAGTCACATCAGCATCAAGCTTGGCGGCTTGACGAGCTTTTGTTGCCATCATTTTTAATTCATTTCTATCAAGCTGCGCGATAGTGTTCGCGAGTTTATCAGCCGTTAGTTGAGGCTGTTCAATCATTAACGCCGCGCCACATTCTACTAAATGATCGGCATTCAACGCTTGTTGTCTGTCTTTGTGCATAAACGGAACGAAAATAGAACCTACACCAGCAGCAGACACTTCAGATACGGTTAATGCACCAGAGCGACACACTAATAGATCTGCCCACTCATAAGCTTGCGCCACATCATCAATAAATTCAGTCACTTGAACATTATCTACAGAATGTGATTTGTATTGTTCAATCACTTGCTGTTGATTGTTCTTACCTGCTTGATGCACCACAGTGAAGCCTTCACCAAGCTGCGCCATCGTTACTGGCAAGGTATCGTTCAGGATTTTTGCGCCCTGACTACCGCCCATAACCAAGATGCGGATGTCACCATCACGCTCAGCCATGCGTTGCTCGGGTTCCGCTAAGGCAACAACATCTTCGCGTACTGGGTTACCCACCACTTCTGCGGTAGAAAACGCACCAGGAAAAGCTTGGAAAACCTTTTTAGCAATCTTAGACAGCCATTGGTTGGTTAAACCTGCCACTGCATTTTGTTCATGTAGAACCACTGGAATACCAGATAACCAAGCCGCGATACCCCCCGGGCCACTGACGTAACCACCCATGCCAAGCACCACATCAGGTTGCCATGCTTTAATATGTCGTCTGGCTTGAAGTATGGCATTAATAATCTGGAACGGCGCTTTAATTAGCTTGCTAATGCCTTGACCACGCAGGCCTTTCACCTTAATGAAGTCGATCTCAATACCATGCTTTGGCACCAGTTCCGCTTCCATTCGGTCCGCCGTTCCTAACCAGCGAATTTCCCAACCTTGTTGCTGAAGCTTTTTCGCCACGGCTAACCCCGGGAAAACGTGACCGCCAGTACCACCAGCCATCACTAAAAGTTTTTTGTTTTGTTTCATAACGTTAGATTCTTATTCTACTAATTCGTTTTGATTGTCGGCTTGTTCTTTTTGTTGAACTCGGCATTCATGATCGATACGCAGCAGCATAGAAACCGCTACTGACATCACGATAAGGCTTGAACCTCCGTAACTGATCAGCGGTAAGGTTAGACCTTTGGTCGGAACAATACCTGAAGCGGCACCTACATTAACAAGCGTCTGAAAAGCAAACCAAATACCAATGCCAAACGCCAGATAACCGCTGAACACTTGGTCGTTTTCGAAAGCTTTTTTGCCAATAAAAATAGCTTTAAAAACCAAACTAAAGATCAGCATCAACACTAAGGTTACGCCAACAAAACCCAACTCTTCAGCCAGTACAGCAAAAACAAAATCGGTGTGTGCTTCAGGTAGGTACTCGAGTTTTTGAATTGAATTACCAAGCCCTTGCCCCATCCAATCACCACGACCGAACGCCATCAATGATTGAGTTAGCTGATAACCACTACCAAACGGGTCACTCCAAGGTTCCCAGAATGACGTAACACGTCGAACACGATAAGGCTCAATAACAATCAATCCCACAACGGCAGCAATACCTGCCACCATTAAGGCTATAAATTGTGACAGCTTAGCACCTGCGATAAACAACATGCCAAACAAGGTAACCAACATTACGACAACGGTACCCAAATCGGGCTGGCCAAGTAGCAACACCGCAAAGGCACCGAACACCATGATCGGTTTACCAAAACCACCGAAGAAGGTTTTTCTCACTTCATCCTGTTTACGTACCAAATAGCCCGCCATAAAGATAAACAGAGATAACTTAGCGACTTCAGCAGGTTGTAAGTTAAACAGCCCGAGAGGAATCCAACGTGAGGCACCGTTAACCGACTTACCGACGGCTAACACCACCACTAGCAAAAAGAAGGATAAGCCCAATAGGTACATACTGTATTGAAACCAGCGTTTCATCGGGATTTGTAATATTACGCTGGATACACCTAACGCTAACACCAGGAAAATGGCGTGGCGGAACATGAAGTGAAACGGCTGATCGGTTAAACGAGCACTGATTGGGAACGAAGCCGACGTTACCATTACCAAGCCCGTCAGCATCAGTCCAAGAGCAATCCATACCAACTGACGATCGTAGAGCGCCTCTGGTGTGGCACGGTTAAGCCATTGCCAAATAGATTGATTAATCTCTTTCACTCTTTGCACTGAATGTTAGTCCTTCAACACGTTAGGCATACTCATGAGCAAGTTCAGTGAACGCATCACCTCTCGCCATGAAGTTATTAAATTGATCGAAGCTTGCACATGCAGGAGACAACATCACCATGTCCCCCGACACCAATTGTGCAGAGATACTCTCGATGATGTCACGCATGGTATCAAACGTCTTAGCCGATGGATGTAATGGCATAAATTGCGCAGCATCTTCACCGAAGCAACACAGTTGTACGCGGTCTAGTTGCGCCAACACGGGGTTAAGTTCGCTAAAGTCAGCACCTTTGCCCACACCTCCAACTAAGAGATACAAAGTACCTTGGTATTCTAATCCCGACAGAGCCGCTAATGTACTGGCTACGTTGGTCGCTTTCGAGTCGTTAACCCATTTAATTTCGCGTTTGTCAGCCACTACTTGGCAACGATGCGTCAAACCATTGTAGGCTTTCAAAGCTTCAAGACTTTTACTGTAATCGATACCGACTTGCTTAAGCAGTGCTAAAGAGACTAAAGCATTCGCCACATTATGACGTCCAACCAATGTTAAATCTTGGCTAGGAAGCACAGGCTTGCCGTTGTCCATTAGCCGTTCGGTACCATCAATCGTCGCTACACCAAACTCTTGGTCATCAAGTCCAAATGTCACCAATGGCATCGTTTGATCAGGATAAGTTTCTTTGTCTTCGCGGTTTACGATTGCGCACTGAGCGTTATTAAAAATTCTCAATTTAGCATCTCGGTAATCGGCCATGCCTTGATAGCGATCCATATGATCTTCTGACAAGTTCAAAAAGGCCGCCGCAGCAAGATTTAGACTGGATGTTGTCTCTAGCTGAAAGCTTGAAAGCTCAAGGACATATAAATCGGCCTCAAGCTCAAGAAGGTCTAAGGCAGGAATACCGATGTTGCCACCAACGCCAACGTTAAGACCAGCAGCTTTAGCAAGCACACCCGTTAGATCGGTCACCGTACTCTTGCCATTGGAGCCTGTTATTGCCACGACGGGTTTGTCTACCGCCCAACCAAAAAGTTCAATATCGCCAACAACCGAAATACCCGCTTGAATAACATCTTGTATTTCAGGGGTCGCTAAGGCGATACCTGGGTTAGCAACCACTAAATCAGCTTCCGCTAACCATTGGCTATTCCAACTTCCAGAATGCAGCTCTACCGATTCAGGCAAAGATTCTTTTCCTGGTGGTAGCTCTCGCGTATCAATTACCTTCACATGCGCATGAGGTTGATATTTTACGAGATGTTTAACGACAGAGAGCCCGGTAATACCGAGCCCCACAACCACTACATTTTGAATATTTTGCCAATGTTCCATTTAAACAAGATGCTCTTAATAGTTTTAAAGAGCCCCTCATTAAGAGGCTCAGATAGGATTAACGAACTTTCAGCGTTGCTAGGCCAACCAGTACTAATACCATTGAGATTATCCAAAAACGCACGATGACACGCGGCTCTGGCCAACCTTTCAGTTCATAGTGGTGATGAATCGGTGCCATTCGGAAAATACGCTGACCACGCAATTTGTAAGAGCCCACCTGCAGAATAACTGACAAGGTCTCCATTACAAACACACCGCCCATGATAACCAGTACCAACTCTTGGCGAACTAACACCGCGATCACACCCAATGCACCGCCAAGCGCTAGTGAGCCAACATCGCCCATGAATACTTGCGCTGGGTAAGTGTTGAACCATAGGAAGCCAAGTCCGGCACCGACGATAGCAGTACATACCACAACCAGTTCAGAGGTGTATGGAATGTATGGAATGTGTAGATATGCTGCAAAGTTAACGTTGCCTGTTGCCCAAGCAATCACAGCAAAACCAGCAGCAACCATAACCGTTGGCATAATGGCCAAGCCGTCTAGGCCGTCGGTTAGGTTCACCGCGTTACTGGTACCTACAATAACAAAGTACGTTAGTACGATGTACAATAAACCTAATTGTGGCATCACATCTTTAAAGAAAGGCACTACGAGCTGTGTTGCCGCTGTATCGTGTCCATGAGCATACAGAGCAAATGCGACAACTAAAGCAATCGCCGATTGCCAGAAGTACTTCCAGCGAGCTATCAAGCCATCTGTGTTTTTGCGAACCACTTTACGGTAGTCATCAACAAAACCAACCGCGCCATAACCAGCAAGTACAACTAATACAGCCCAAACATAAGGATTCGAGAGATCAGCCCACATCAATACCGTAATAATGATCGCAGCAAGGATCATCACACCGCCCATGGTTGGCGTGCCACGTTTGCTGAAATGAGATTCAGGGCCGTCATTACGAACAACTTGGCCAATTTGTAGCATTTGCAGACGCTCAATTAAACGAGGTCCCATCCACAGTGACAGACATAACGCCGTCAAAATACTCGCGATTGCACGAAACGATAAGTATTCGAACAAACGGAAAAAAGAAAAGTGTGGCTGTAGTAGCTCTGCAAGCCAAATTATCATGAAAAGTTCTCCTTTAAAGCAGCGGCTATTTTACTCATTCCTGCACTATTCGCGCCTTTTACCAATAAGGTATGTGACACGCTTTCTGGCAAGCTTAGGTGCTGCTCTATGTGCGCGATCATCGCTTGATGCGTTGTAAAGTGGGTACCATTACAGACCTCACTAATCACCTTGGTATCATCACCGTAAGTAAGTACATGCTCAAAAGCGAATGGGGCAGCATATTCACCGACTTGACGGTGAAGTGCAAGGCTTTCATCGCCTAATTCAGCCATATTACCTAAAATTAACCAACGCTGACCTTTGAAGCTCGAGAGTAGCTTCGCTGCCGCCTTCATTGCTGGCACGCTGGCGTTGTAACTGTCATCTATGAGTTTGATATTCTGACTTAATTGTTGAACCTCAACTCGCCCTTTGACAGAGATCAGATTCGCTAAACCATTTTTCACCTCATCAAGCGAGGCTCCAAATTGGATGCTCAACGCTGCAGCTGCTAATGCATTCGCTACGTTATGTTGACCGATGATACCAAGCTCAACAAATATGGGTCCTTGAGGTGTCTGCATATCAAAGCACGCTTCACCTTGCTCATTGATGCGAATATTCTTGGCAAAATAATCCGCCTTGCTGTCGCTTTCTGAAAATGTCAGCACGCTTTTATCTGCAAGCACGTCATTCCAAAAGTCACCACCGTTGCTCTCTAGATTAACAATAGCAGTATCATCAGCAGCAAGCCCCTGAAAGATTTCACCTTTCGCTTGTTTCACACCATTGATAGACCCAAAGCCTTCTAAGTGCGCTGCAGCTACGTTATTAACTAACGCCACCTGTGGTTTCACAAGCTGCGTAGTATAGGCAATTTCACCAATGTGGTTCGCGCCCAGTTCTATCACAGCATAGTCGTCATTTGTTTCACTGCGCAGCAAGGTTAATGGCACTCCAATATCATTATTGAAGTTACCTGCGGTAAACAACACCTTGCCACGTTGCTGCAGAATGCTTGCCACCATCTCTTTAACCGTCGTTTTACCACAACTGCCTGTAATCGCCATGGTTGGGACGTCACACTGTTTGTGGATCCAAGCACTTAGCTGACCTAAAGCAAGTTTAGTGTCTTCAACAACCACCTGAGTAATATTTAGGTCAAGTTTTCGTTCGACTAACAACGCGCTCGCATTAGCTTCTACCGCTTGATGACAAAAGTCATGCGCATCAAAACGCTCGCCAACAAGAGCAACAAACAGTGCACCCTCTTCAACGGTTCGAGTGTCAGTAGAAACCGCATTAATAACACTATTGCTCGACTTGCCAGCCTCAATCAGCTGACCGCTCACCGCTGAACAAATCTGCTCGAGTGATACATCAATCATTATGAAATACCTAAAAGTTGTAGCGCGGACTCTCGATCTGAGTAATGGATCGTTTCGTCTTTCAATACTTGGTAATCCTCATGGCCTTTACCAGCCAAAAGAATAATGTCATTACTGCCTGCCTGTTCTAGGGCAAACTTAACCGCTTGATAGCGATCGTGCTCGACGAATGCAGATTCTGGTTCGCTTAAGCCAGCTAGCATGTCTTTAACAATCAAAGCAGGATCTTCGCTGCGAGGGTTGTCATCTGAAATAATAATTTTGTCGGCGAACTGCTCTGCCGTTACCGCCATCATTGGACGCTTACCTGTGTCGCGATCGCCACCACAGCCGAAGATAGCCCACAGCTTTCCTGAGCAGTGTACACGCAGTGCAGCCAATGCTTTTTCTAGAGCATCTGGCGTGTGCGCGTAATCGACAACGACTTTTGCTTTGCTCGGAACTTGAAACAGTTCCATACGACCAATAACAGGTTGAAGCTGAGAAGCGGTGTCGACCAAGGTTTGCTTGTCGATACCCAATGAAAGCAAAGTCGCGAAAGCAACCAGTACGTTTGATGCGTTGAACTGACCAATCAATGGAACCGAAAGATCACCTTGCCCCCAGCTACCATCGAAAGAGAGCTTAATCCCAGTTTCTGCATAGGCGACATCAGATGCCCACACCGACTGTTGGTAACCAGACAACGGAAGCAATGAAACAGCTATTGCATTGGACAAATTTGACATCCACGCTTTGCCGACTTCATCATCCACATTGATCACTGCATGTTTGCATTTGTGTTGAGTAAACAGGCTTTTCTTAGCCAATGCGTACTCTTCCATCGTGCCGTGGTAATCAAGGTGATCACGACTCAGGTTAGTGAACACACCAACCTCAAAATCCAATGCTTTTACTCGGCCTTGAACCAAACCATGAGAAGAGATTTCCATCGCGGTATAAACTGCACTTTCCTCAGCCAACTCGCTCAGTGTACGTTGTATTTCAATCGCGCTGCCTGTGGTATTAGCCGCTGTTTTTAGGTTATCTAAGAAGCCATTACCCGTGGTGCCCATTACCGCCGAACGCTGGCCGACCAAATCAAGCCACTGAGCAATCAATTGGGTGATGGTGGTTTTGCCATTGGTGCCGGTAACACCAATCAACTTAGTCGCTTGAGAAGAATAAACTCGGCCAGCCAGTTCAGAGAGAATTGAATTTAGCTCAGATACATAAACAACAGGAACTGCATTTAACCACTCAACCAAGCCATGAGCTTTGTCATCACTCGCTTGTGCAATGACAGCTTTCGCACCTTGAGCGACGGCTTTGTCGATAAAGCGACGACCATCAATGGCATGTCCAACAATGGCAACAAAAATATCGCCTTCCTTGATGGTACGGCTATCCAACTCCAATTGCTCAACAGCAATCGCATCTAGCTCAAGTGAACTAAAGTCCCCCCAAGGAGAAAGTAAAGATGACAGCGTGAGGCTATTACTCATATTGAATCCTGATTGGCTCTATTCTTGAAACTTGTTTTCATCAGCAGGGACATTGAGTATTTGCAGTGCACCCTTCATGATTTCAGAAAAAACGGGGGCAGCAACTGAACCACCATAGTAAAGGTCACCTTGCGGCTCATTGACTACGACAACCAGAGCTACTCTTGGATCGCTGACTGGAGCAAAACCCGACGTTATAGCAATATACTCATCACTATAACCACCCGCAGCGGCTTTACGAGATGTACCCGTTTTTGCCGCAACTCGATAACCCGGAACAGCGGCTCTGGTTGCCGTTCCGCCCTTTTGAGTCACGCCTTCTAACATTTGCAATACCATCTCTGCATTTTCACGTTTGATGATCTGCTTTGAGAAGTCTTGGTCGTTGCTTTTAATGATATGAATCGGTTCATACATGCCTTTGTTGGCTAACGTTGCATAAGCATGAGCCAACTGAAGCGGGGTCACAGATAAGCCATAACCAAACGATAGCGTCGCGATTTCGAACTTAGACCAACGGCGACGGTTAGGGAAAATACCACTCGTTTCACCCACGAGATTTAGCCCAGACATTTCGCCTAAACCAACCGAACTGTACATACCAAGTAACGCTTCAAGTGGCATATCAAGCGCTAATTTCGCCACGCCGATGTTACTTGATTTTTTAAGGATCAAGGCTAAATCAGCCTTGCCCACTTTAGAGGTATCACGTACTCGGCTACCTCCAATTTGCATGATGCCATTACCCGTATCAATAATAGATTTCGCATCAGCTGTACCATTTTCTAATGCGGCGAGCACCACAAAAGGTTTCACTGTTGAGCCGGGCTCCATAGCATCGGTCAGCACGCGGTTTCGCATTTTAAAGCTTTGTAAATCAGAGCGGTTGTTCGGGTTGTAAGACGGTGCATTGACCATGGCTAACACAGCGCCCGTTTTCACATCGAGTAATACTGCAGAGCCTGAGGTCGCTTTATGATCGGCCACCGCTTGCTTAATCGCTCGATAAGCTATCGCCTGCAATCGTTGATCGATGGTGAGTTCTAGTGGTTTGCCTTCTTCGCGTTCTTCTAACGCAATGTTTTCGACAACGCGTCCGTAGCGGTCTTTACGAATCGTTCGCTTGCCTGCTTCGCCCGTAAGCCATTTATCGTAACTGCGTTCAACCCCTTCCAGGCCGTGCCCATCAATTCCGGTCACACCGATAAGGTGTGCACTGACTTCACCAGCAGGGTAGTAACGTCGAGATTCCGCTTTTAGGCCCACACCCACCAGCTTAAGTTCACGGATATACTTAGCCATCGCAGGGCTAACTTGTCTTTGTAGATAAATAAATCGACGGGATTTATTGCTAGAGATCTTATCGATCATCGATTGTCGCTGTAGGCCAAGTACATCGGCTAACGCATACCAACGATCAATCTGGGCCATGCCATTTTTATCGAAAATCGTTTTTGGGTCGGCCCATACTGCTTCAACGGGAACACTCACAGCAAGCGGCTCGCCATTGCGGTCAGAGATAATACCGCGAGCAGAAGGAATAGCCTTAACACGCACTGAGCGAAGATCGCCCTGACGAATTAAGTTATCGGGTTCAATGATTTGGATGTAAGCCACACGGCCAACGAGTGCAGCAAAGGCTAGAAACACGAAAGCAATAACAACGTTGAAACGCCATTTAATAAGAATTGGATCCAAATCCTTTTCGCTCTTCACTCGCTCTTTCGTTGATTCATTAACGGTTTTTGCGGGTGTTTTTTCCTTTTTACCGGTCATTTCAGTGTGATCACAACTTCTTTGTCGGAGTCTGGACGTTTCATGTCTAGCTCTCTTTTTGCCGATGCTTGAACGCGGCTGTGTTCTGCTAGCGCCGTCTCTTCAAGCATTAAATTTCGCCACTCATCATCAAGCTGTTCCCGCTCCACCAATGCCATGTCTTTTTGCGTAATCGCCTGACGTGATACATGTGTCGTAAGAACGACCCCCATCGCACTCGCAAAGATGCAGATAAGAAGCCCCAATGGGACTTTACCCACGGAGATCAAATCAAAAAAGATTATCTTGGCTAAGTTGGGGTTGGAGGTCTTCATTGACTATAGCTTTTCTGCGATTCGTAGTACTGAACTACGCGAACGAGTATTCTCATCCACTTCATCTTTAGAAGGCTTGATTGCTTTACCAATTGGTTTCAGATCAGCACTGCCTAGCGCTTTGATCTGCTCTTCAGTTAGTGGCAGGCCATGTGGTACTTGCGGTCCTTGGCTCTCTTTACGTATAAAGCGCTTCACCATGCGGTCTTCAAGCGAGTGGAAACTGATAACAGAGATACGACCTTGAGGAGCAAGGATGCTTGCCGCGCCTTTCAGTGCGGTATCGATCTCTTCTAGTTCACTGTTAATGTAGATACGGAATGCTTGGAAAGCACGTGTTGCTGGGTGTTTTTTCTCTTTGAAGCTTTTTGGAGCGACATCAGAGATAAGCTTAGCCAGTTGACCAGTGCGCGTTAGCGGTTCGTTCTCTTCATTCTCTTGATAAGCAATGATGCCTTTCGCGATACGACGAGCGTGTTTGTCTTCACCGAACTCACGAATAACCCATGTGATGTCATCAAGATCAGCTTCAACCAACCACTGAGAAACAGGAATGCCGGTTGTTGGATCCATACGCATATCAAGCGGGCCATCTTTCATAAAGCTAAAGCCACGTTCAGCATCATCCAGCTGTGGTGAAGAGACACCTAAATCCAGCAATACGCCATCCACTTGACCGACTAAGTCATAACGCTCTGCATATTCAGCCATACCTGAGAACGGGCCGTGAATAATCGTAAAACGAGGGTCATCAATCTTTTGTGCTTCGGCAATCGCTTGTGGATCGCGGTCGATACTAAAGAGTCTTCCATTCTCGCCCAGTTTAGACAGGATTGTACGGCTGTGACCACCACGGCCAAAAGTACCATCGATATAGGTACCGTCAGGTTTGATCGCAAGTCCGTCAATAGATTCGTTAAGCAATACTGAAATATGTTTGAATGCTTCTGTCATAGTCTTCTCAGTGAATGGATTGAGCCATTAGTTCGGCAATAATATGTTCTATTAACGTTTTAGTTTACTGATTTCACGCCGTATCTCCACCATATTGTGTATAGGCTTTGGGAATTTTTGACCCAAGCTCATATCAAGATGATGGATTCTAAGGAAATCTAAATAATTAACGTCAATATAAAGCAAAAAACCCATCACTACCGTTAAGTAATGATGGGTTCTTTATATAGGTGGAGTTGACACATACGCCGGGTTCTGTTCCGCTTGCGCGGCGGTAACCATTCGTCTAGGCCTGCAATCGCTCACAGGCTCAAGCAATCTACCCGCCCCCATACGCGAGCAGCGCAATGCGAGGGCCTATTTGATCTTGCTCCGGGTGGAGTTTACCTTGCTACGAACTGTTACCAGTCGCACGGTGCGCTCTTACCGCACCCTTTCAGCCTTACCTGTGCCTCTTCCGAAGAAATGAGGCCATCGGCGGTCTTCTCTCTGCTGCACTTGTCGTGGGCTCGCGCCCCCCAGACGTTATCTGGCACCCTGCTCTATGGAGCCCGGACGTTCCTCCCCTCTACCAGTCTCCCGAAGGACTTCAACGTCAGTTTCCCGAAGGACCTCAACGTCAGTCTCCCGAAGGACATCAGCAAAGCAGCGATTACCCGTTCAACTCCGAGGGCGGATTGTATAGAGATTAGTGTGCAGTGTCTAGCGAGATCACAAATATGCTGCAAACCATTAAGCAAGTGCACAAATTTCACACAATCCAAGCACAAAAAAAGGAGCGACGGTATTACCATCACTCCTCACAAGCTTTTCAATACAGGTTAGCTACTCTATTAAGAGGTATCTAGTTGTCTAGATGCTCTAGGCCCCATTTGTATAAAGCGTTCTTTTTCAGATTGTAGATTTCTGCCGTCATCGCCGCTGCTTTTTTAAGTGGCAGTTCTTTGGTTAGAATACCCAGCGTGCGAGTCGCTTCGTCTGGCAACTCTGTGCTCGCTTCTTCACGGTGACCGTGAATTAGCAATACCATCTCACCGCGTTTACGGTTTGCGTCTTCTTCAATCCACTCAATAAGTTCACCAAGTGGCAGACCTTGGATGGTTTCGAAGGTTTTGGTTAGCTCACGCGCCAACACAACCTCACGGTCAGGGCCTAAGATCTCTAGCATGTCTTGTAGAGAATCAGTAATACGGTGCGGAGATTCGTAGAAGATACACGTGCGTTCTGCTTTTGCGATCTCTAAGAACTTGTCTTTACGACCTTTGCTCTTTGGCGGTAAGAAACCTTCAAAGCTGAAACGATCAGACGGCAAACCAGACGCACTTAGTGCGGTAATCACAGCACAAGCACCAGGAAGTGGCACAACTCTCACACCCGCTTGACGACATTGTAAGACAAGATGGTAACCTGGATCACTGATTAAAGGAGTACCCGCATCAGAGACTAATGCGATAGACTGACCTTCTAATAACCTTTCGACTAGAACTTGTGCTTTAGTTTGTTCATTATGATCATGTAAAGCGAACGTTCTGGTTGATATATTGAAGTGAGCAAGCAGCTTACCCGTGTGGCGTGTGTCTTCAGCTGCAATAACATCGACACTTGATAAAATTTCAATTGCTCTTTGAGTGATATCTCCCAAATTTCCGATTGGGGTTGGCACAATATAGAGAGTTGGGCTCTCTGTGAGCAAGGTTTTGTTATCTGTCATTTGTTTACCATCACTTCAACGATTAATATAGATACAAATTTATACGGAATTTAAAGAACTCATGGCAACGATGAACCATAAGAGACTCAGTGTACCACGCTTACTCACTCCAATTGCATTAGCAATTACATTGGCGGCTTGTTCTTCAGGTCCTCAAGCACCAACGCGTGTTGATATTACACTAGATCCAGCGCAATCAACTGAAAGTTACATGATGCAGGCGGATAGTAGCAAAGGAAGTCTACAAAACGACTGGTTAATCATGGCGCTTAAGGCTTCTGTGCAAGCTGGAAAAACCGATCAAGCGACTCTGCTGATCAAACGCTTAGCCAAACAAGAGCTGAGTGAAGTTCAACAAGCAGAATGGCAACTAGCTCGCGCTCAACTGCTGGTGAATAACTCGCAACCACAGCAAGCGTACAGCCAACTGAACTTTCAACCTTGGTGGAAGCTTCCGAACGAGCAATGGAAAGATTATCACGAGCTACGCGCCAACATTTCTGAAATACAGAATGAGTATTTCGAAGCGAGCCGTGAGTTAGTCCTTTATTCTGAATATCTGGACGCTAGCGACGAAAGCCAACAGCAAACGGCCGACCGTATTTGGCAGAACCTGAATAGCTACTCTCAATACGAGATTCTAGAACTGAAAACATCGCCGACAGAAGATGTGCTTTCAGGTTGGTTGCAACTGGCTATCTACATGAAGACGCTGAATTCGAACCTTCCAAACCTACAGGAAACCCTGGCTGATTGGTTAGCCGAGAATCCTCAGCACCCTGCGGCTACTTACACACCTCAAGCGATCACCGACATCTTGGCACTAGAGATCAGCAAACCAACCAGCACTGCGCTGCTGCTGCCGCTAACAGGTAAGTACGGTAAGCAAGCACAACTTGTGCGTGATGGTTTCATCTTTGCGATGATGAATGACAAAGAGCGTGAAGAAGATGCAACTCTGACGGTAATGGATACCAACGTACAAAGTGCCGCTGAAATTAAAGCGAAACTGGAAGAGAATAACGTTGATTTCATCGTTGGCCCTCTGATTAAGAGCAATATCACCAAGCTTCAACAAGCGCAGAAAAACCACGAAAACTCGATTCCAGCATTAGCTCTTAATATTCCAACTCAGCTAGAACCAGATACTAATATTTGTTATCTCGCTTTATCGCCAGAACAAGAAGTCGCTCAGGCTGCGAAACACCTTTTTGCACAAGGCTATAAGTACCCACTAATTCTTGCACCCAAAGGACGCTTAGGTGACCGCGTTAAGCAAGCATTTAACGAAGAGTGGCAGAAATACAGCAACAACGACGTTGCAATCAGCTTCTTCTCTGACAAACGCCAACTGCAGCGTAATGTGAATCAGATTTTCGGTTTACAAGAGAGCCAACAACGTATCGCTCAAATGGATGGACTACTTAACCTAGACCTAGAAACAGAGCCACGCAGTCGTCGTGATATCGATTCTGTCTACATTGTCGCTAAGAACTCAGAGCTAACACTCATCAAACCCTTCATTGAAGTTGCAATTAACCCTGATGCTAGCCAACCTGCACTGTTTTCAAACTCACGCAGCAACAGCGGTGACAAGCAATATGAAGACCTAACGGGTGTCTTCTACAGCGATATCCCGCTATTGGTCGAGAACAAAAACGAGCTTAACAAAGCGCTTAATGACCTATGGCCTTCACACTCGAACAGCCAAAAGCGTCTACAAGCACTAGGAATGGATGCATACTATCTAATGGATGCACTACCACAGATGAAAGCCGTACAAGATTACAGCATTACAGGTGAAACCGGCGTATTAACCATCGACAACAACTGTGTTGTTCAACGTGAAATCAGCTGGGCAGAGCATGGGGCTTTTTAGCCGTAAGTTCCTATCCAAGCCAACAATCACCCACAAACAAGTGGGTGATAAATACGAGACCGTGGCAAAGAATTATTTAGTTCGCCACGGTTTATCGTTAATTGAAGAAAACTTCATAGCAAAGTGTGGCGAAATTGATCTTATAATGCGCCATAACAATACGGTTGTGTTTACTGAGGTAAAATACCGCAAGCAAACACGCTACGGACATGCCGCTGAAATGGTGACAGCCAAAAAGTCACAAAAGCTACTCAAAACAGCCAATGTTTGGCTTATGCAGCAAGGCTTGTCGGTACACTCTACAGATTACAGGTTTGATATCATTGCCATCGAAGGGCCGAATGACACTATCGACTGGATTCAAAACGCGATTACCCAAGGATAAACATGCTAGACAGCATCAAAGAAAGTTTTACAGAAAGTATTCAAATCCAAATTGCGGCGGCAGAAGCTCTGCCAGACGCAATCACGCATGCCGCTCAAGCAATGGTTGCAACCCTGCTTAACGGAAACAAGATTCTTTGTTGTGGTAACGGTGGTTCGGCATCGAATGCTCAGCAATTTGTCTCTTGCCTACTTAATCGCTTTGAAACCGAGCGCCCTAGTCTTCCAGCAATGGCTCTCACTGCTGATAACACCACACTAACGGCTGTGGCAAACGACTACCACTATGAAGAGATCTTCTCTAAGCAGGTACGTGCGTTTGGTCAAACTGGTGATATTTTACTGGCTATATCTACTAGTGGTAACAGTAAAAACATCATCAAAGCAATGGAAGCTGCGGTAACACGTGATATGACAATCATCGCCTTTACTGGTAAAGATGGTGGTGAAATGGCTGGCCTGCTTGGTGAGCACGATGTAGAAATTCGTATTCCCTCACACCGTACAGCACGTATCCACGAAGTACACATGGTGACACTACACTGCTTATGTGACCTAATCGATCAAGTACTCTTCCCAGCTCACGAAGAGTGATATACGGAGCATCACGATGAAATCATTAACTTCTATGAAGCTGCTTAAGCTGATTAGTGTTTCGCTACTTACACTGTCGTTATCTGGTTGTGCTGGTCTTTTCATTGCTGGTGCAGCAACTACTGCAAATCTAGTCACAGATACACGAACCACCAAAGAGATTTGGAGCGACAACAATATCGAATTTGAAGTTGCAGCTATGACAAATAAACCGCCATTTCGCGGCAATGTCAGTATCACAGCAAGCTCTTACCGTGGTTCAGTAGTTCTGATGGGGCAAGCAACGACAGATGCTGAACGTCGTGCTTTTGAAAGCCAAGCTAAAGCAGTAACGGGAGTTGAAAGTATACACAACCAGATCCGAGTGAAAGAGCCACTGTCTGTTAGTGCTATCAGCAAAGACAGTTGGATTACCACTAAAGTGAAGTCTGCCCTACTTGCCAAGTCTGAGCTTAACGGTATCAAAGTCAAAGTCATTACTGAAGATTCAGAAGTATTTCTGCTTGGATTAGTTTCTCGAGAACACGCTGATATCGCGACAGAAGTTGCGCGTAATATCTCTGGTGTGAAGCAGGTGATTCGAGCGTTTGAATATGGTGAAGATGACAATTCGGTAAACTAACACCCTCTGAATTTACTTAGCCAACTTAGCTGCTTATTAGCTGGTTGGTTGGTTGGCTGGTAAAGCCTAACGAAATGAGTCTAGCAACTAAAAATCAGTTAGCACAAAAAGAAAAAGCAGCGATAAATCGCTGCTTTTTTTGTATTTGGAGTTATTTAAAAAATAACGCTATTTGATAACACGAAGGCTTGGGCGACCTTTCGCTGGACGAGATGGCTCAGGTTCTGAGTCAGACTCTTCAGCATCTACGTCTGCTGTTGCAACACTCAAAGATGGGCCTTTTTCTGGTTCTTCAAAAGGACTTTCTTCAATTCCTTCTTCAAACGCTTCCATGTAAGCCTCTTCAGGTTCAAACATGGTACCAGCACCATTCTCACGAGCATAAATTGCTTGTACTGCGTATAACGGAACGATCACAGAGTGTGGACGACCACTAAAGCGAGCACTAAACGTCACAGCTTCGTTACCCAGTTCAAGTTGTCCAACCGCACGAGGCGCGATGTTCAGAATGATCTGACCATCTTGAACAAACTCGTCTGGAACTCTCACACCCGGCAATGTTGCTTCAACAACCAAGTGTGGAGTCAGTTCGTTATCAACCAGCCATTCATAAAATGCACGAAGCATGTATGGTCGGCGTGGAGTCATATTTGAAATATCCATAAACGCTTAGCGAACGAGTCGCATCTCGCGCTCAGCTTCCGTTAGAGAAGCTAGGAATGAATCACGTTCGAATACGCGGTTCATGTAAATCTTAAGTTCTTTAGAACCAGGACCAATCAGTTCGATACCAAGCTCAGGTAAACGCCATAGTAGCGGAGCTAGGTAACAATCAATTAGGCTAAACTCTTCACTCATGAAGTATTCATACTCAGCGAAGATAGGAGCAAGAGTTAATAGGTCGTTGCGTAATTTCACGCGAGCTGCTTCAGATTCTTCAGCGTTGCCTTTAACGATCTTCTCTGCAACTGAATACCAGTTACGCTCAATTCGGTACATCATTAGACGACTGTTACCACGAGCAACCGGGTATACAGGCATCAATGGTGGATGAGGGAAACGCTCATCTAGGTATTCCATGATGATCTTAGAGTCATATAGAGCAAGCTCACGATCAACAAGAGTAGGTACTGATTTGTACGGGTTCAGTTCAACAAGCTCTGCTGGTAGATTTTTTTCATCAACCAACTCAACTTCAACACTTACGCCTTTTTCAGCAAGAACAATGCGCACCTGATGGCTATACATATCAGAAGCACTTGAGAAAAGAGTCATTACAGAACGTTTATTGGCAGCTACAGCCATGGAGCCCTCCAGTACACTTTAAATAAAAACAATGGAGGCCTAAAGCCTCCATTGAACATTAACATAATTTGGGAATTAGCACGGTATTATAGCACAATTAGTGCACATCACGCCAATACTCTTTCTTCAGCAAAATCACGATGATAGTGAAGATTACTAAGAAGGCCATTACCCACCAACCCATAGCATGACGCTCAAGTTGAACAGGGTCGCCCGAGTAAACCAAAAAGTTAACAAGGTCACGAACTGCTTCGTCATATTCACCAGCACTTAATTCGCCAGAGCCATCCGTTTCAGTACCAACAACAACCTTAACTTCCTCACCATCGACCATGTGAGTATCGTAGATTGGCGTTGGGATACCTTGTAGCTCTTCAAGAACATGCGGCATACCAACACTTGGGAAAACCAGGTTGTTCACACCAAATGGACGAGACGGATCTTCATAGAAAGTACGAAGGTACGTGTATAGCCAATCTGCGCCACGAACACGAGCAACCAATGTTAGATCTGGTGGTGGAGCACCAAACCAACTAGCAGCTTGCTCAGAAGGCATAGCGTTAACCATCAAGCTACCAATTTTCACTTCAGGATCGAAGATCAGGTTTTCCTTCATTAGGTCTAAAGGAATCTCCAAATCATTCGCAACACGTTCATAACGTTGGTACTGCGTTGAGTGACAAGCGAAACAGTAGTTCATGAACATCTTAGCGCCATTTTGTAATGAAGCTTTGTCTGTTAAATCATTGTTTGCTTTGTCTAATGGTACGCCTGCACCCGCTGCCATCGCTAGTGACGGCAACATAGCAAATAAAATTACAATCCACTTTTTCATTTGAATGTCACCCTTTCTGGTAATGGTTTCGTCGCTTCATTTTTACTGTAGAACCACAGCAGAACGAAGAACATGAAGTAACCTAAGCTAAAGATTTGAGCTAATAGCGTGTATGTTGGCGTTGCTGGAAGCGCACCAAGTACACCAAGCGCAATAAAGCTTATTGTGAATTGGATGATGTTAATCAAATGCAATTTGCTACGGTAACGGTAAGAACGCACTTTACAACGGTCGAACCATGGCAGTAGGAATAGCACAACAATTGAAGCGCCCATTGCAACTACACCTAACAGCTTATCTGGAACAGCACGAAGTACAGCGTAGAACGGCGTGAAGTACCAAACTGGAGCAATATGCTCAGGTGTTTTCAGCGGGTTTGCAGCTTCAAAGTTAGGCGGTTCAAGGAAGTACCCCCCCATTTCTGGGTTAAAGAACAGCACGTAACAGAACAAGAATAGGAAACCAGCAACACCAACCATATCTTTTACCGTCCCGTATGGGTGGAAAGGAATAGAGTCAATGATGTCGTATTTCTTAGTGTAATCCTTGTGGAATGGGAACTGAGTTTTGTAGTCGTCGCCCATTGTGCCTTTAGGAAGCTTGGTTTCGATACCGTCTGGGTTGTTCGAACCCACTTCGTGCAGCGCTAGTACGTGAAGTACGATAAGCAGCAGAAGTACAATTGGCAGAGCAATAACGTGCAGTGCGAAGAAACGGTTCAGCGTTGCACCAGAGATGATGTAGTCACCACGGATCCAAAGCGTTAGGTCATCACCTATAACAGGGATCGCACCAAACAGAGAAATGATTACCTGAGCACCCCAGTAAGACATTTGACCCCATGGTAGTAGGTAACCCATGAAAGCCTCAGCCATAAGCACTAAGAAGATCAACATACCGAAGATCCAAAGTAACTCACGAGGCTTTTGGTAAGAACCGTAGATTAGACCACGGAACATATGCAGGTAGATCACAACGAAGAATGCCGATGCACCTGTTGAGTGCATGTAACGCAGTAGCCAACCGTATTCCACATCACGCATGATGTATTCAACAGAAGCAAATGCGCCCTCACCAGACGGTACATAGTTCATTGTCAGCCAAATACCCGTAAGGATTTGGTTAACCAGTACTAACATTGCTAAAGAACCAAAAAGGTACCAAAAGTTAAAGTTCTTAGGCATTGGGTATTCAGATAAATGCTTCTTGTAAGCATTCATCGCGGGTAGACGTTTCTCTACCCAATCAAGCAATCCTTGCATTACGCGTCTCCCTCGTCCACACCGATCATGATCTTAGTGTCACTCAAATACATATGCTTTGGTACAACAAGATTCAATGGAGCTGGTACGCCTTGGAATACTCGACCTGCCATATCAAACTTTGAACCATGGCAAGGACAGAAGAAACCAGACTTAACACCCTGAACTTGTTCTGCAAAAGAATCTGGCAGGTAAGTTGGAGAACAACCTAAGTGCGTACAGAAACCAACAGCAACGAAGAATTCCGGCTTAATTGAACGAAACTCGTTCTGCGCGTATTCTGGTTGTTGTTCAGCTTCAGATTGAGGGTCACGAAGTTGACCACCGATCGCTTTTAGATTCTCTAGCACCGATTCAGCACGGCGTACAACCCATACAGGCTTACCTTGCCACTCGACACGAACCATTTGTCCCGGCTCTAACTTACTGACTTCCACTTCCACCGGTGCGCCTGCAGCTTTCGCCTTGGCACTCGGATTCCATGATTTAATAAAAGGCACGGCTACAGCAGCTGCTCCTAAACCACCAACAACGGCTGTTGTTGCGGTTAAGAAACGCCTGCGACCGTTATTTAAAGGCGCGTTGCTCATCCAAACATTCTCCCATTTGCTCCTTATGGATTGAAATAATTCCGAATAAAGAGCATGGCTAACAAAATATGTATTTAGTTCTATTTATTGACGGCAAATGATAAATAAAACCCTACTTTTTGACAAGATAAAGCTACCTTTTTGTAACAATCATGAGGCAAAGCGCACATTGGGTTACAAAAGCTTTCAAAATATAAGAATTTGGAAATAAAACGAGGGAGGGAAAGCGTTTAGAGGGGGCATAAAAACAAAAAGCCCGGCATATAGCCGAGCTTTGAACCACAATTCCAGTCGAAAAACTGGGAGCGTGTACTTTTTCGTAAAGAAAAATTAACGCTTAGAGAATTGAGGTTTACGACGTGCTTTACGTAGACCAACTTTCTTACGTTCAACGCAACGAGCATCACGCGTAACATAGCCAGCTGCACGTAGAGCAGGACGTAGAGTTTCATCGTATTCCATAAGAGCACGAGTGATACCGTGGCGGATTGCGCCAGCTTGACCTGAAATACCACCACCAGAAACAGTGATGTAAAGGTCAAGTTTCTCAGTTAGTTCAACTAGCTCAAGAGGTTGTTTAACAACCATACGAGAAGTTGGACGACCGAAGTAAACATCAAGGCTGCGCTTGTTGATTACGATCTCACCAGAGCCTGGTTTGATGAAAACACGAGCTGCTGAGCTTTTGCGACGACCAGTGCCGTAGTATTGATTCTCTGCCATTGTCTTAATCCCCTTAGATGTCTAGTACTTGTGGCTGTTGAGCAACATGGTTGTGCTCAGTACCAGCGTACACTTTAAGCTTACGGTACATCGCGCGGCCTAGTGGACCACGTGGAAGCATACCTTTAACTGCTAGTTCAAGAACCATTTCTGGTTTCTTAGCAATTAGCTTTTCAAAAGTGATAGTTTTAAGACCACCTGGGAACTCAGAGTGACGGTAGTAAACCTTACCCTTAGCTTTGTTACCAGTTACAGCAACTTTCTCAGCGTTAACAACGATGATGTAATCACCAGTGTCTACGTGAGGAGTGTATTCTGCTTTGTGCTTGCCGCGTAGGCGAGAAGCGATTTCACTTGCTAGACGGCCAAGAGTTTTGCCTTCAGCGTCTACAACATACCAGTCGCGTTTTACAGTTTCTGGTTTAGCAACGAAAGTTTTCATGCTAATAATTACCTATTTAAAAAATTTACACTTAAGGAATACTCGCGTATTCCCACTGTCTAAGAGTTACCATTCATCACCCCTTCGAGTGTTGGAAAACTCTTGGCATAACGTGATTTTACTCATCGCTAGAGGCCCGCAGTAACGGTAGGTCGCAGGATTATAGAGAAGAGCGAAGAAAAAATCACCTCTTTTTGAACAAAATCACGATTTTTTTAATTCTCTTTCTTATTCGAGATAATCAAAGCTAACTTAAGTGTTCTTTTGCCAAATACTCATGGCTCTGCATTTCAATTAAACGCGACTGACAACGTTTAAACTCAAACTCTAGTTGACCATGGGTGTATAGTTTTTCTAGCTCCACTTCCGCTGAAATAATCAGTTTCACATTGCGCTCATAGAACTCATCAACTAACGCAATAAAGCGTCTAGCAGCGTCATCGGAAGTCACGCCCATTTGCAACACATCAGCCAATAGAACCGTGTGATAAACCCGAGACAACTCAATATAATCGTTCTGGCTACGAGCCGACTGACAAAGCTGAGCAAAAGTACCATGCAGCACACCATCACTCGCTTCAACCACATCTAATTGACGGTGATTAACCTCTATCTGCTTAAGCTTCTCTTTATCTTCACCAACAAGCTGCGCGTAATATGTTTCGAGGTTAATGTTCGCTTGGCTATCCAGTGGGTAATGGTAGATCTCAGCCTGCTCTAAGGTTCTCAGACGATAATCAATTCCGCTATCAACATTAAGAATATGACAGTTGTCTTGAATGAGCTTAATAGCGGGTAAGAAACGCGCTCGCTGTAACCCGTTACGATACAGATCCGCAGGTGGAATATTAGAGGTCGCAACCAAGATAACGTTTCGAGCGAATAACTCTTGGAACAAGGTTCCTAAGATCATCGCATCCGTGATGTCTGAAACAAAGAATTCATCAAAACAGATAATATCCGCTTCTTCTTTCAACTTATCTGCGACTAGAGGCAACGGGTCGCTAACATTACCTAGTGCCCTTAGCTCATCATGGACTCGATACATAAAGCGGTGAAAGTGAACGCGCATTTTTTTTGTGGTCGGTAAGGCATCGTAGAACGTATCCATTAAATAGGTTTTACCGCGCCCGACGCCGCCCCAAAAATAGAGGCCTTTTGGTGGCAGTGGCAGTTCTGGCTTTTTGCCCATTAACTTCTGGAATCGAGTCAGTTGAGGAATAGGGGCATTCATGTAATCTTGGAATTGATGAAAGAGTTCATCTAAAGATTTAACGGCTTGCTCTTGTGCTGGATCTCTTTGAAATCCATGTTCTTTTATATCTTGTTCGTATTTTTTAATGGGATTCATGACGACATTTCCACAATGAAAGCGATATCAGACAGCAAATAAAAATGAGCCCAAACAGTATGAGACATGTCGCTATGCGGTGAATAATGCAGCATCAAACTGCTAACTAGCGCACACGCATTTCTCTTTATACTGCGGCTTTCTCATAGTACCATGGAGCTGTATCACGTGTAACTAAGCAGTAACAAACATGTTAAAAAACAATAATAAGGAGCTGTTATGCCTTGGATGTATGCCGTTGCCGGTTTACTAGTCGGAGTTATTTTAGGGGTCGCTATTTCTCGTCTCATGACACCTGAATACAAAAAACAAAAGAACGTACAGAAAGAATTAGATAGCGCAAAGTTTGCCCTGGAACAGCAGCGACAAGAGCTAGCTGACCACTTTGCGAAATCAGCAGAAATGTTGGACACCTTAGGTAAGGACTATACAAAGCTTTACCAACACATGGAAAAAACAAGCTCAGAGCTACTCCCTAACCTGCCAGAGCAAGACAACCCATTTGTGAAAACAGCCGCTGCTCATTCGGATAAGCCACAAGATAAGTCTTCAGTTAAAGAGTCGACGCTTGAAGAACAACCGAAAGATTACGCTAATGGCGCAACCGGTTTATTTACCGAGCAGAAGAAAGAAATCATGGATGCTCCCGATGTCGTTACAGCAAAAGCATCGTAAACATTTAACACTTCTGTGAACTTTACAAAGGTTTTTGAGTCATAACTTTCACTCAGGTCATTTGAAACTTCTCATACTTATTAAACGTATAAGAGGGTTAAGACCTTAACTAGAGAGGAGTTTATGATGAAAAAACCTTTGCTTGCTTTATCAGTACTGACTTTAAGCTTAAGTTCAATCATCACCCCCATTCAAGCTACAGCCGCACTTCCATTAAGTGTGGGTAATGAACAATTACCAAGCCTTGCTCCTATGCTTGAACAAGTAACCCCCGCTGTGGTTAGTATTGCCGTAGAAGGCAAACAGGTACAACGTCAGCAAATCCCTGAACAATTTCAATTCTTTTTTGGTCCAGAACAAACACGAGAGCGTCCATTCCGCGGGCTAGGCTCTGGTGTGATCATTGACGCGAAGAAAGGCCATATTGTCACCAATTACCATGTCATCAATGGTGCCGACGATATCAAAGTAAAACTGCATGATGGTCGAGAGTACGATGCAGAGCTCATCGGCGGCGACCAGATGTCTGATATCGCGCTATTAAAACTCGAGACAGCCAAAAACCTTACCCAGATAAAAGTCGCAGATTCCGACAAATTGAGAGTCGGCGATTTCAGTGTCGCTATCGGCAACCCATTTGGGCTTGGTCAAACCGTGACATCCGGTATCGTTTCAGCGTTAGGACGTAGCGGTCTCAATCTAGAGAACTTCGAAAACTTCATTCAAACCGATGCCGCGATTAACAGTGGTAACTCTGGAGGTGCGTTAGTGAATCTTAACGGTGAACTGATTGGTATCAACACGGCCATCCTAGGACCTAACGGAGGCAATGTCGGTATCGGCTTTGCCATTCCATCCAATATGATGACAAACCTGACTGAACAGATTCTCGATTTCGGTGAAGTAAAACGTGGCATGCTTGGTGTCCAAGGTGGAGAGGTCACCTCGGAATTGGCTGAAGCGCTTGGTTATGAGTCCAGCAAAGGTGCTTTTGTTAGCCAAATTGTACCCGATAGTGCTGCAGACAAAGCCGGATTGAAAGCGGGCGATGTCATCGTCTCCATTAACGGTAAGCGTATTGATACTTTTAGTGAGTTAAGAGCCAAAGTAGCCACCTTAGGTGCAGGTAAACAGATCGAGTTAGGCGTGGTTCGTGACGGTAAGAATAAGACCTTTGACGTCACGCTTGGTGAATCCACAAATAGTAAGACACAAGCTGAAAAGCTCCATGAAGGACTTGCCGGTGCAGAGCTCACCAACACAACCGACAGCGATTCAGCGACAGGCGTCAAGGTATCAAGTGTCGCTCAAGGTTCGCCAGCAGAAGCTTATCAGCTTCTTAAAGATGACATCATCATCGGGGTAAACCGCCAACCAGTTAAGAACCTTGCTGAATTTAGAAAAATTCTTGAAAAACAACCTGGCGTATTGGCACTTAATATCCAGCGAGACGATAGGACTATCTATCTAGTTATTCGATAGCCATACGTCAGCGTAATTACAGGGAGGCTCAGTAAGTTTGCTTTAAACTTACTCAGTCTCCCTTTTCTTTAGATCAATCAAAATGCTATGCTTCACTGATAATCAAGTCAGTCATCCATTGACGGATGCTTCATACCTTACTTGTTGAAGAGGGAAACATGCTGTCCTTTCTATTTCGTTCTATTTCCCTTGGACTCGTTTCAGCGGCGCTTATTCTTCTCGCATTCCCTAGTTTAAGGCCGGCGATTGTTGCAGACGTCACGAACCCTCAAGTCGATAATATCGGCTCTCTTCAGATCTCATTTAACCAAGCGGTGCGACGAGCTGCACCCGCTGTGGTCAATATTTATAGTCGTAAATACGCAGAAAGCGATCGCAACAAGCTACTAACTCAAGGATTAGGTTCAGGGGTGATTGTTAGTGAAAAAGGCTACATCATTACCAACTTCCATGTTGTTGCTCAAGCTGACCAAATAGTCGTGGCACTTCAAGACGGACGAGTAGCGGCCGCACAACTTGTCGGCTCAGACAAACGCACCGATATTGCGATACTCCGAGTCAGCGGTGACAACTTACCTGTTATTCCACTGAACCCGAATTACAAAGCGAATGTCGGCGACGTGGTGCTGGCTATCGGTAACCCATACAACCTAGGGCAAACGACAACCTTTGGCATTATCTCTGCAACAGGTCGTTCTTCGATCAGTGCAGATGGTCACCAAGCCTTTATCCAGACTGATGCTGCAATCAATGAAGGTAACTCAGGTGGTGCACTGGTTAACTCACAAGGTGAGCTCGTCGGTATCAACACGGCTTCTTTCCAACAAGCTACCGACATGGAAACCTACGGGATCTCATTTGCAATCCCCTACTCACTTGCTAATAAAATCATGGAGAAGATCATCGCCGATGGTCGTGTCATTCGTGGTTATATTGGTATCGACGGACAAGACATCAATTCGGTGACATCACGCTTGCTCGGTACTAAGAACATCGGTGGTATTGTTGTCTTAGGCATTGACCCGAATGGTCCTGCAGCCGATGCCGGCTTTGAAGCACAAGATATCATTATCAGCATCAACAACACCCAAATTAGCGGACGACAGAGCGTAATGGACATTGTTACTGACCTTCGCCCGGGTACTATCATTGATGTTGGTGTATTGCGCAAAGGTGAAAACAAGACACTCAAGGTCACCATTACCGAAGACACACGCCTGTAGTCTTTATTTAGTTTGATTGCTAATAGCGAGTAACTCAAACCGCCAATTACAGAGACAAAAAGTATAGATACAAAAAACCCAGCTCTTAAGCTGGGTTTTCTTTTATCAATCAAAGCTAATGATAAACTCAATCAAAACTAGGCGTCACTAGGTTCATCGATATCGATGCGAGTCACACGCTGCAAACCTCTTGGGAGCAGACCACCACGACGACCACGCTCACCACGGAAGTTTTCAAGGTCCGCAGGTTTCAAGCCAAGTTTACGTTTGCCCGCGTAAATAGTCAGCGTTGCATTCTCTGGAATAGCCATCAGATGCGATACAAACTCTTCACGCTCTTTTGCTTTAGCTGAAGGGATGTTGATGATCTTGTTGCCTTTACCTTTGCTAAGCTGCGGCAGGTCTTTAATAGGGAACAACAACATACGGCCTTGGTTAGTAATCGCCAGAATCTGGTTACTGTCCAAGTCTGCAATAGGGCTTGGCAACATCACTTCAGAAGCTTGTGGCAAGTTAACTAACGCTTTACCGCTCTTGTTCTTAGACAGCAGATCGCTACCCTTACAAACAAAGCCATAACCAGCATCAGAACCGACTAACCATAATTGTTCATTCTCTCCCATCACCACTTGGCGAATCGAAGTACCCGGGCTGACGTTCAAGCGGCCTGTAATTGGCTCGCCTTGGCTACGTGCCGACGGTAATGAATGAGATTCAAGGGAGTAGCTTCGGCCATCACTGCCAAGGAACACCGCTTGTTGGTTACTCTTACCCTTAGCACTCGCTAAGAACTTATCACCAGATTTGTAGTTCAAGCCTTCAGCATCAACTTCATGCCCTTTAGCATGACGAATCCAACCTTTCTCAGACAACACAACCGTGATTGGTTCGCTTGGTACTAAGTCGCGTTCTGTTAGCGCTTTCGCTTCAGCACGCTCAATCAGAGGTGAACGACGATCATCGCCGTATTTATCTGCATCGGCTTGGATTTCTTTCTTGATCAACGTATTCAAGCGACGCTCTGAACCGAGTAGCTTTTCAAGCTTTTCGCGTTCAGCTTCAAGCTCTTCTTGTTCCGCTCGGATTTTAAACTCTTCTAACTTAGCTAAGTTACGAAGTTTAATATCAAGAATCGCATTGGCTTGAATTTCAGAAATGTTGAAACGGCTCATTAATACAGGACATGGTTCGTCTTCTGTACGAATGATTTCAATCACTTCATCGATATTAAGATAAGCAGCAAGCAAACCTTCTAAGATGTGCAAACGTGCTAGTACTTTATCTAAACGGTACTGCAAACGACGGCGAACGGTCGTGCGACGGAACTCAATCCACTCTTTCAGAATTTGAACTAGGCCTTTAACTTGAGGACGATTGTCTAAACCAATCATGTTCAAGTTAACGCGGAAGTTTTTCTCTAGATCCGTCGAAGCGAATAGGTGACTCATCAATTGGTCACAGTCGATACGGTTTGAACGAGGAACGACAACGATGCGCGTTGGGTTCTCGTGATCCGATTCATCACGCAAGTCGTCAACCATTGGCAGCTTCTTAGCGCGCATCTGGTTAGCAATTTGCTCAAGTAACTTCGCACCTGACACTTGATGAGGTAAAGCCGTGATAACAATATCAGAGCCTTCCTTGTGCCAAACCGCGCGCATCTTGATGCTGCCACGTCCAGTACGGTAGATCTTTTCGATGTCCGACTTCGGCGAAATAATCTCAGCCTCTGTCGGGTAATCAGGGCCTTGAATGAAACCCATCACATCTGGAAGTTCAGCTTTCGGCGTATCAATCAAGTGAATCGCTGCGTTCGCCACTTCACGGACATTGTGAGGCGGGATGTCAGTCGCCATACCTACCGCGATACCAGTAATACCGTTAAGTAAGATGTGAGGCAGACGTGCAGGCAACATTTGAGGCTCTTTCATGGTGCCATCAAAGTTTGGTTGCCAATCAACGGTGCCTTGACCTAGTTCACCTAGCAGAACCTCAGCAAACTTAGATAATTTCGCTTCGGTATAACGCATCGCAGCGAACGATTTCGGGTCGTCCGGAGCACCCCAGTTACCTTGACCATCTACCAATGGATAGCGGTAGGAGAACGGCTGCGCCATCAGTACCATCGCTTCGTAACAAGCAGAGTCACCGTGTGGGTGATACTTACCTAATACGTCACCAACGGTACGTGCTGATTTTTTGTATTTCGATGCAGCTGATAACCCCAGCTCAGACATCGCGTAGATAATACGACGCTGTACTGGCTTCAAGCCATCACCGATATACGGTAATGCACGATCCATGATCACGTACATTGAGTAATTTAAATAGGCATCTTCGGTGAACTTGCGCATTGGCAGCTGTTCAACGCCATCATATGTAATTTCGTTAGACATCCATTATACCTCGGCCATATCACCGTTAGTCTGTAGCCATGTACGGCGATCATCTGCACGTTTTTTACCAAGCAGCATGTCCATCATCTCGTTGGTCGCTTCGTTATCATCAATCGTTAATTGAACAAGACGACGAGTGTTTGGATCCATGGTGGTTTCACGCAACTGAAGTGGGTTCATTTCACCCAGACCTTTGAATCGTTGCACGTTGATCTTGGCTTTCTTCTGCGATAGTCGCTCAAGCACACCGTCTTTCTCTGCGTCATCGAGTGCGTAGAACACTTCTTTACCGCAATCGATACGATACAGAGGAGGCATTGCCACATAGATATGACCCGCTTCAACCAATGCATGGAAATGGCGGGTAAACAATGCACATAGCAGTGTCGCGATATGAAGACCATCCGAGTCCGCATCGGCAAGGATACAGATCTTACCGTAACGCAGGCCTGATAAATCATCGTTGTCCGGGTCGATACCCAGAGCCACCGAAATGTCGTGCACTTCTTGCGAAGCCAATACTTGGTCTGCTGACACTTCCCATGTATTTAGGATCTTACCTCGAAGTGGCATCACCGCTTGGAACTCACGATCACGAGCTTGTTTAGCAGAACCACCCGCCGAGTCCCCTTCCACGAAGAAGATTTCGGTACGGCTTAAGTCTTGAACCGAACAGTCGGTTAGCTTACCCGGCAGTGCTGGGCCTGACGCGATTTTCTTACGCACAACCTTTTTGCTTGCGCGCATACGGCGGTGAGCATTCGCAATACAAGCTTCTGCTAACTGTTCTGCCAATTGTGGCTTTTCGTTCAACCACAAGCTAAACGCATCTTTTACCACACCAGAAACAAACGCAGCGGTTTGACGAGAAGACAAGCGCTCTTTTGTTTGACCAGCAAACTGCGGATCTTGCATCTTCACCGAGAGTACGTACGAACAGCGATCGAAAATATCGTCGCCCGTTAGCTTAACCCCACGTGGTAGCAAGTTGCGGAATTCACAGAACTCACGCATTGCATCAAGCAGACCTTGGCGAAGACCGTTTACGTGTGTACCACCTTGTTTAGTCGGTACTAAGTTCACGTAACTTTCGGTGATCATATCACCGCCTTCTGGCTGCCAAATGATCGCCCAGTTTGCCATTTCTGTTTCAGCTACGAATTCGCCAACATACGGTTCTTCAGGAAGTAAGGTGTAACCTTTCACGCCTTCGGCAAGGTAGTCTTTTAGGCCATCTTCATAGAACCATTTATGTTCTTCACCGCCAACCTTGTCGACAAAGGTAATTTCTAAACCTGGGCAAAGAACTGCTTTTGCACGTAGGTTGTTAATTAGACGAAGTGTCGAAAATTTAGAGCTATCGAAATATTTTGGATCTGGCCAAAAATGTACCGTCGTACCTGTATTGCGATGACCACAAGTACCTGTAACAGTAAGATCCGTTACGGCATGACCACCTTCAAGGGCAATTTCATGTACCTGACCGTCACGGCGAACCGTCACTTCAACACGTTTTGACAACGCGTTTACCACCGAGATACCTACCCCGTGCAAACCACCTGAAAACTTGTAGTTATTGTTCGAGAACTTACCGCCAGAGTGGAGCTTAGTTAAAATCAGCTCAACACCTGAGATCCCTTTTTCAGGGTGGATATCAACCGGCATACCACGGCCATCATCCGTCACTTCTAACGATTGGTCAGCATGCAACACGACTTTAATCTTCTTAGCGTGTCCCGCTAGTGCTTCATCAACCGAGTTATCAATGACTTCTTGGGCAAGGTGGTTTGGTCTTTCTGTCTCGGTATACATTCCCGGGCGATGTCGCACGGGGTCGAGACCTTCAAGTACCTCGAGGTCTTTTGCATTATATTGTTCAGTCATAATACGGAGTTTACTCAAAAAGTTTGCGTCAGTTCGCTGGCTCTAGTTTGACTAAAGCGAAATCATTACTATGAACCGTCATAGTAGAGCGAACGAGCGAAGTATTGGGGAATATAGTCTGGAAGCTGAGTAATGATGTCAAGCTAGTTCAAAAACTAAGGCATCAAACTATGATATTTCACCACTGATAGATGAAATAACAGTCAAACAAGAGAAAATTACTTGATTGCTGAAACAGATTAAAGATTTAGAAAGGTGATGATTTGTTGGGGGTAGCGTTCAAAATTAACAAAGCTATGATCCCCCCCCTCTTCTACTGTCTGTACTGCACCTTGGTACTTCTCTACCGCTTGTCGGTAATCCAGAACTTCGTCTTCCGTTTGCTGAAGTAACCAGAAGTCACTCGGCTGAGCGATAGCCGGAACCTCTAACGCCTTCAGTTCATTGATATGTTTTGTTTCCAGAACATATCGCTCTTCTGTATATGGATTTACTTGTTCACCTAAATAGTCAACAAGAAGCTCATACGGCTTAACAGCTGGGTTCACAACCACAGCTTTAAAGCCATAGTGAGTATTCAGCCATGTTGAAAGATAGCCACCCAAAGAACTACCTACCAACGCTATCTGATATTGCTCTTTATATTGCTCCACCAATTGCTGCAAATAAATGGCCGCTTGCTGAGGAAAACTCGGCAGTTGAGGTGTCATCACCTTGATATCAGGACGATGCTCCGCGCAATAGTCAGCCATCACCGTTGCTTTGTGAGAACGTGATGAACTGTTAAAACCGTGAATATAGAGAAGCAGTGGCGGCTTAGCGGCTTGCTGTTCAGAATCAAACATCAATAACCTGCCGCTTCAAAATCAGGTAAGAATTGTCCATGAGGTAAACGGCGTACTTGCGTACTTACTGATCCATCTTGATGCAATTCAATCTCTCTCCAACCAGGCGACAAAGTATCAACCGCAAAGTCATCTGAGTTAGGTTTGAATTGCACACAAGTCGACGGTGTTGCCATGATTTGTACACCATGATGATCTCGATTCATGTCTTGATGAACGTGACCACACAGTACCGCTTTCACATTGGTGTGCTGTTGAACCACTTCCCAAAATTGATCAGCATCTTTCAGATTATGTTGATCCAGCCATGCACTGCCAACCAATAGTGGATGGTGGTGCAGCAGAACCAAGGTATTACGTTCGGGAAATTCGGTTAGCTTTTGTTCTAATAGATCAAGCTGTTGATCACTGAGACGTCCGTGAGGCACACCAACCACTTGCGAGTCCAGCATCACCATCTGCCAATTATTACCTAGCAAGACATGCTCAACGCATTGTATTTGTGGTGATGGTAAAACACTGCCCATATTCGGTTTGAAGTCATGATTCCCTGGCAACCAGTAACACGGTTTATCCAAAGGTTGAATTCCTGACTCAAATTTTTGGTACGACTCAGCACTGTGATCTTGAGAAATATCACCGGTTGCTAAAATCGCTTGATAGTCAAAGCCCTGACTAACAATGGCATCGACTACAGCACGAAAGCTATCTTGAGTGTTGATGCTTAATAAGCTGCCATTGCTCGGCGCAAATAAATGCGTGTCCGTTAGCTGTACAAGCTTAATACTGCTCTCATCAAATTTTGAAGTGTGTGATAATTCCAAAATAACAAATCCAGATACGTTACTGTTTAGACTTTAAAAGTGTTTTTAAATAGGCTCAATTAAAAAGAAACTGGAGTTCGGCTGATGCCCGTTTTTAAACAAAACGTTAACCATTCCCCAAGAAATTTGTTCAATTGAAATTTCTCATCCTTTTGCAGAAGTTTTGTGTTGGGATAGTCATATTTTGCTTTGACTCGCGAAAAATCCCCGCTAGCGCACACTTCTGCAACTCGAGCGTCGTGATATAGCCTGACAGACATTTTTGGCAAAGGAAACACTGGCATCGCGTCACTCTGACATATATCTATTAATGTGGTGTATTTTGTGACCTCATTCACTGTCAATTGATACACCATATTAACGGCTTGGTAACAGCGAACGTCACCAACCTCATGCTCAACCGGTAACAGAGCATTAAGTTTGGCATAGTTAGTCTCGTAAACTCGCATCAATTCAGCCAGATCGACATGATACGGTTTTTTGACTGCTATATTTGGCATGACGTTAATCTATCCACTCTGACTGTAATTCTTGGTAGTTTAATTGTAGCCACTGCAGCGCAATGATCGTTGCGCCATTTTCAAACACACCGTCTTTTACTAACTGATAAGCGGCTTCGCGACTCATCACTTGTACTCGAATATCTTCACCTTCGTAATCCAATCCGTGAACCCCTTTTGCTGTCGTGGCGTCAACACAACCAACAAAGACGTCGAGCTTTTCTGAGCAACCGCCGGATGAAGGATAATACGAAGTAATAGGCAATACAGATCCGACTTCGACTCCCGCTTCTTCCATCGCCTCACGACGAGCAACATCTTGTGGTGATTCATCGGTATCAATAATCCCCGCAACAATTTCGTATTGCCACGGGTTCTCATGCTCTAGAGCACCGACACGGATCTGTTCGACGATCACGACTTCGTCACGTATAGGATCATAAGGTAACAACGCGGCAGCATGTCCACGCTCAAACATCTCACGCTCGATTGGTTGGCTCCAGCCGCCCTCAAACAGTCTATGTTTAAATGTGTACTTAACCATTTTGAAAAAACCACGAAACAGCGTCTCTTTTGAGACTATTTCCACATCTTGCGGAGTAAACTCATGTCGTTGATTGTCATACTGTTGCATTTGATACCTCACTAAGTGATCTTATAGTTTACTCATTGTCCGAGTTAACTACCAAGGATAAGGTTCAACTTTTAGTATAAAACTTATAATTAAAGTTAAGTTTTAAAAAATAAATATTGCACAAGTGGACAGTTAACTGTAAAAAAGTGCAAAGTTTCGAGTAAATTACCACCAAACTGGGTTAAACTCTTTTAAAGAAAATTCCATTAAAGGCAGGAATAGGAAAATGAAAAAACTGCTTCCACTATTTATCAGTGCAGCAATTGGCAGCCTGAGTTCGTCAGCTTTCGCTGATACGCTAGCTGAGGTTTACGACCAAGCAAAACAGAACGATCCACAACTTCTTCGTTCAGCAGCGAAGCGCGATGCCGCTTTTGAAGCAGTAACGTCAAGCCGTAGCTCTTTACTACCGCAAATCAACCTGAACGCGAACTACGATATCAATCGCGGTGAACGCGACAATGACTCAAGTGGTACGTCAAATATTGACAATAATCAATGGGGTGTTGGCGTTGGCTTCACACAAGAGCTGTACAAACGCTCTTCTTGGATCACGCTAGATACTGCAGAGAAAACAGCTCGCCAAGCTGATTCTGCTTATGCAGCAGAGCAACAAGATCTGATCCTTCGTGTTGCGACCGCATACTTCGAAGTACTTCGTGCTCAAGATAGCCTAGAGTTTGTTCGTGCAGAAAAAGCCGCAGTTGCTCGTCAACTGGAACAAACTAAGCAGCGCTTTGAAGTTGGCCTTTCAGCAATCACCGATGTGCATGATGCGCAAGCTCAGTACGATGGCGTATTGGCAGACGAAGTTTTAGCAGAGAACACACTGATTAATAACTACGAAGGCCTACGTGAAATCACAGGTCAAGAGCACTCTAACCTAAACATCTTAGATACAGACCGCTTCTCAGCAAGCAAATCGTCTGAATCTGCTGTTGCACTGGTTGAGCAAGCACAAGAGAAAAACCTGAAGCTATTGGCATCACGTATTGATCAAGACATCGCTAAAGATAACATCACACTAGCAAGTTCTGGCCACCTACCTAGCCTAACCTTAGACGGTAACTACTCTATTGCAGATCAGTCAAAAAGCTCTCAAGACTACGATCAAGATAACCTAAACGTCGGCTTAAATTTAGTTGTGCCTCTATACACAGGTGGTAACACAACTTCTTTGACTAAACAGGCTGAATACAACTATGTTGCAGCAAGTGAAGACCTAGAGGCGACTTACCGTAGCGTTGTGAAAGACGTTCGTGCATTCAACAACAACATCAGTGCTTCAATTGGTGCGCTACGCGCTTACGAACAGTCTGTTGTTTCTGCTCAGTCGGCTCTAGAAGCTACAGAAGCAGGTTTTGATGTAGGTACTCGTACTATCGTTGACGTACTAGATTCAACTCGTCGTCTATACGATGCCAACAAGAACCTTTCAGATGCTCGTTACAACTACATCCTAAGTGTACTTCAGCTTCGTCAAGCTGTTGGCACGCTAAGCGAACAAGACATTGTTGATGTAAACGCAGGTCTAAAAGTCGCAAGTAAGTAATGCTTAAATCCTCTAACCAGAGTATTTAATAAAGTGACTAGATTACCGTTACAAAAATGCCGCTCAATGAGCGGCATTTTTATTATCTATTGAAAGCTAATTCTCAGCCTAACCCAAAGGTTAAGCCTTGAGACGAGAAAGCTAGAAGACTAAGAGTTAGCCTCGACCACCTTTAATCGCTTTAATGATTTCAGTCGTAGAGCAACCATCTTCAAAGTTAAGTACTTTAACTTCACCGCCAGCCGCAATCACTTCCGCACCACCAGCAATCTCTTCAGGTTTGTAATCACCACCTTTCACAAGAATGCTTGGAAGAACTTCAGAGATCAAACGTTGCGGTGTATCTTCAGAAAACGGAACAACCCAATCAACCGCACCTAAACCAGCTAGTACCGCCATACGACGATCAGTTGGGTTCACAGGACGACCTGGACCTTTTAAGCGTTTCACTGATTCATCCGTATTCACAGCAACGATCAAACGATCACCTAACTCAGCAGCATGGTTCATGTAAGAGACATGTCCCGCATGCAGGATATCAAAGCAGCCATTAGTCATAACGACTTTCTCGCCTTTCGCACGAGCACGTTTCACCGCTTCAACTAGGGCAGCTTCAGAGATCACACCGTAGTCAGTATCTTGGCTACCATGAATCGCTTCCGCTAACTCAATCGTAGACAACGTCGATGTACCTAGCTTGCCGACTACCACGCCAGCTGCAGCATTTGCTAATGCACACGCCTCATCAAGTGGCTTACCTGCAGCAACTGAAGCTGCTAATACTGAAATAACCGTATCACCAGCACCAGTAACGTCATACACTTCTTTCGCTTGGGTCGGTAAGTGGAATGGTTCTACGCCTTTGCGGAGCAATGTCATGCCATGCTCACTGCGAGTCACTAGCAAGGCTTCAAAATCAAACTCTTCGATTAACGCTAGCCCTTTTTCGATCATTTCATCTTCAGACTTAACCTTACCGGCAACCAGCTCAAACTCCGCCATGTTTGGCGTAAGTAATGTCGCCCCACGGTAGCGTTCAAAATCTGCACCTTTAGGATCAATAAACACCGGAACGTTCGCTGCGCGCGCTTTTTGAATAAAGCTCTGCACATGCTCCAAAGCACCTTTCGCATAGTCAGATAAGATTACCGAGCGTACATTAGGAAGAGCTTGCTCCATGCGAGATAAAACAAGTTCAGGATCCGTGTTCTCAAATTTGTCTTCAAAATCAAGACGGATTAACTGCTGTCCACGGCTCATGACACGCAACTTTGTGATGGTCGGGTAATCTTCTAACTCAACAAAATCACACTTAACCTTTAATGCACCCAAGGTATTTTTCAACACCTCAGCAGGCTCATCTTTTCCAGTTAAACCAACGATATGAGCATGACCACCAAGCGAGGCAATATTCATTGCTACGTTGGCAGCACCACCAGGACGCTCTTCGTTATTTTCTACTTTAACAACGGGCACAGGTGCTTCTGGTGAAATACGGCCAGTAGGGCCATACCAGTAACGGTCAAGCATTACATCACCGACAACAAGAACGCCTGATTGGCTGTAGTCAGGTAGAATTGGTTTCATTGTGGATCTCCAAAAATCGAATCTGGCTAGAGTCTAGCACACTGATTACAGTGGCTAAACCATAGAAAAATGAGTGAAAGCCTAACTCGATAGATACTCTAGTAGCTAAGAAGTCGATAAGCGATCACTAAATGATAATGACGTAACCGTTAAGAAATAGTTCCGTTACGCTTCCATCCATTGCTTCCATGCCTGAACAACATGTTCCCTTTCCATTTTAAATTTATCAATCGCCACGTCCGCATCAAGGTTGAGTAGGTTGCGGTAATGGATTTCATCTCTTAATGCTGTATAGGCACTAGTTAATGCCATGCCTTGCTGTTCGTCCATAATCCCTTGTGACAACAGACTTTCAAAGATTCGTACATTGTCACACCAACGAGTCAACTTAGGTTTTTCATTACTGTATCGAAGTACTAAATATTGCGCCAAAAACTCAATATCGGTGATACCACCCGCATCTTGTTTCAGCATGAATCGATCGGCTTTTTTTCCACCGAGGTGCCCGCGCATTTTTTCACGCATATCGACAACGGATTTTTTAAGTACAGCTTCATCTCGAGTCAAACACAAAATCTCATGGCGAGTCTTGTTAAATGCCGAAGCCAATAAGTCATCACCATAAATCATACGAGCGCGAGTCAAAGCTTGGTGTTCCCAAGTCCACGCGTCATTGTGCTGATACTCGTCAAAAGCATCGGTTGGACTCACCAATAAACCAGAGACACCTGAAGGACGTAAGCGAGTGTCGACCTCGTACAAAATACCAGAAGCAGTTCTGGTCGAGAAAATATGAATAATGCGCTGCGCCAATCTCAGATAAAATTGGCGTCCGTCGATCTCTTTTTTACCATCAGTATAGATGTGTACCGGGCAATCGTGCATGAACACAATATCAAGATCGGAGTTATAACCAAGCTCCCAACCGCCGACTTTGCCGTAACCAACCACGGCGAAGCCACGGCCTTCACGATCTTTAACGTGGGTAGGCTCCCCAAACTTGGCTGTCACTTGTAACCAAGCTTGATTAATGCCGGCCTCAACAATCGCTTCTGCTAAATAGGTTAGATGGTCGCTTACCTTCATAACAGGCAAAACGCCCGCAATATCAGCGGCTGCAATTCTCAAGATACAAGTCTGCTTAAACTGACGCAGCCCCTCCATCTGTTGTTCCATGTCATCTTCAGGAATACGGGCTAGATAATCACGTAACTCGGTCTTGTAAGACTCTAAAGGCACGGGGTTATAGAGTTGCTGCGGATCAATAAGTTCATCTAACAGAATTGGGTAACGACCCAACTGCTCCGAGATCATCGGGCTCGCTGTACATAAGCGAACGAGTTGAGTGAGGGCAGCGGGGTGCTCATCCAATAGCTCAAGATACGTGGTGCGTGTAACGATTTTTTGCAACAGATGCAGCACTCGAGACAAACCAAATTCAGCATCCTTGGCGGTATAGAGCGCTTGAAACACTTTGGGCATTAATCGATTGAGTACTTCACGTCCACGAGGGCCAAGGGTTTTCTTAGCCAAATCAGCTTTGAATTGGATAATGGTTTTCGCCGCTTGCTGCGGGTTAGCAATCGCGATGTCATGCTCTAGAACCTGCTCAATCACATCTTGCTTATGAGCCATATCCCACAACTCACTAAAGTGACTCGCGATTGGGTTAGCATCATCTTCATCAACCCCAATTAGGTCTTCGAATACGGTGTGAACATTCGCCATATGAGCACGTGTCGAATCAATCAAACCATCCCAATCTGCAAACTGCATGGCGACAGCAAGTTGCAACTGTTCGAAATCGCCATCAGGTAAGGTTTGAGTTTGCTTGTCTGCCATCGCTTGTAATAGGTTCTCAAGGCGGCGTAAAAACAGGTATGCCTCACGTAAGTGACCGACTTCTTCTGCTTCTAATAAATGAAGAGATTCAATCGCACTTAGCGTCTCCAACAAACCTCGACCACGAAGGCTCGGTTCACGTCCACCACGAATCAGTTGAAAGACTTGAGCAATAAACTCGACTTCACGAATACCACCAGAGCCAAGCTTAATGTTGTTTGATAAGCCACGACGTCGCACTTCGCTACTGATCATCGACTTCATTCGACGTAAAGATTGAATGGCACTGAAATCAATATAACGACGAAAAACAAACGGACGCAGCATCTGGCGGAGCTCTTGGTATTCAGGGTACATTTCGCTGCCCATCACACGCGCCTTAACCATTGCGTAGCGTTCCCAGTCACGGCCTTGTTCTTGGTAATAGTCTTCAAGAGCAGCATAGCTCATGACCAAAGGGCCGCTCTCCCCGAATGGACGCAAGCGCATGTCGACTCGATAACAGAATCCGTCAAAGGTTTGCTGATCAAGCGCCTTGATAATACGTTGCCCCAAACGCGTGAAGAACTGCGCGTTGGCGATACTTCTTCTTGCTCCTTGGGTTTCACCATTCTCAGGGTAAGTAAAAATTAGATCGATATCGGAAGAGAAATTCAGCTCACCGCCACCTAACTTGCCCATACCTATGATCAACATAGGCTGCGCTTCACCTTGCTCGTTACAAGGTGTGCCCCACTCTTTACAACAAATATCGTACTGCCATTGATAGGTCTCGAAGATCATCGCCTCTGCTAGCATCGACAAATGATTTAAGCTCTGTTCTAGATCCCATGAGCCCATAAAGTCACGCCAAGCAATGTAGATCATCTCTCGATTACGGAATTGACGCAGTACACGTTGGCCGCTCATTTCATCAGCACAACCAGAAAGTAACTCGGCCAAACGCTTACGATACCCTTCCGCGCGCTCTTCACATCTCAGCATCTCTGGCAAGGTGCTGGATAAAATCGAGTCACGCTGTAAACAATCACCAACAAAACAGCTCAAGCCTAATACACGCTTGAGCTCGGCAATCAATGACTCAGGCCAAGTGTTAATGGCGTCACTTTGATGCTCTAATAATTGCTCAAAAGCAGACTGGGAATGAGTGACGAGTAGAGAAGGCAATGGCATGTTTCTTCCTTGTGTAAGCTGCGCACCGAACAATTGGTTTGTCGGTTCGGTTCTTCAATAACGAGTTCTAAAAACTAATGATTAGTTATACCAAAGTTCTGCCAATAAAAAACGCCCGCATTAGCAATGTGGGCGTTTTATCAGTGAACTTATCAAGCAAAGCCTTTATCTCTAATAACAAGTCTCCGTGGCCAAACCTCTAGGAATAGACCTATAGATCTTGCGAACTAGAGCTCAAGACCGAGAACAGGGGATTAAACCTTAAACTGCTTAATCTTACCGTCTAGCTCTTGTGCGTTGCTTTCCATGATCTCAGAAGTCTCGAGAAGCTCACCCACCACCACTACGGAGGCTTCAACAAGCTCACGAACATTGGTCAAGTTGACACTCATCTCTTCCGCCACACTAGTTTGTTGGCCCGCAGCAGTCGCGATCTGGAAGTTCATATCATTAATCTGGTTTACCTGACTTACGATGCCATCAAGCTCAGAACCAGCGTTAGTCACTAGGTCTACGCCTTCAGCCGCTTCAACAACACTCTTTTCCATCAGCTCTACAGCCGAGTTAGCACTGCTTTGTAGATGGCTGATCATATCTTGAATTTCTACTGTCGCTTGCTGAGTACGTTGCGCAAGGTTACGAACCTCATCGGCAACAACCGCAAAACCACGCCCCGCTTCACCTGCACGCGCGGCTTCAATCGCTGCGTTCAAAGCCAATAGGTTGGTTTGCTCTGAAATGCCTTGGATAGTACCAACCACACTGCCAATCGAGTCTACGCGCTCTTCTACTTGGTTTACCGCTGCTGCAGAGGCTGCGATGTCCGAAGAAAGCTCACTCATCTTAGAAACAGAACCTTGAACGAACTTCTGACCTGTTAGTGCTTGACCTGATGCTTGCTCAGTAAGAGAAGAAGCACTTTGCGCGTGCTCAGCCACGGTTTGCACAGTAGACGTCATCTCGCTCATTGCTGTCGCTAGTTGGTCGATTTCGTTAAATTCTTCCTGAGCTGAATCTTTGGTTTCGGACATGCTGATGGTCATCACTTCCGTCAGGGCAAACAACTCATCAGAAGAGGCCACCTGAGTTTTGATCATGTCACTCAACTGGACTCGAGTTTTTTCGAGTTCTCGTGCCACATCACCGTATTCATCTTTACAATCCATATGAATTGGCACTGATAGGTTCTTATCGGCCATCGTTTTAATGGCGTCATTGAGGTATTGAGTTTGGCGAAGCATAACGCGCGCTGCCGCCAATAGAAGAACCACAAACACAATGATCATCAAGGCTGTTTGCCAAGCCACTTGAACTAGGTAAGTCTCGTAATGCTGCTGTGCAACTTGTGCATTGTTAGTGACTGCAAGTAATGAATCGTAAAACGCACTTGCGTCCCATAGCTGCTTCGAAATAATCAAGATAGTGCTGAAAACCATCAGCATGATCATTTTTGGAACGAGACGGATGTCCGAGATAATCCTTTCCCACGGCTTGAATGACAGTTTAGTCATTGTCAGTTCTCCATTAACTCTTATATATTGATGGCTTCTATATCCGCGAGATGGCTATGTCAGTCAAAGTTCGCGATTTATTTTGAGCCTCGTATGAATGTTAAATAGTATCAAAGACACCACTAAGCCGATGAGCTTATTATCACTGATTCTCTCTTTCTTAGCGTTATTTGTGATCTCAGGCTTATTGTTTGCACCGATTGATAAAGAATCGAAACAAGTTCTTATCGGCCTGGACTTTATAATCTGTAGCGTTTTTCTTTTTCAGCTCACTATTGATCTATTCAGATCACAAAATAAGAAAGAATATCTAAAAGTACACTGGATCGATTTCTTGGCAAGCATCCCTATGGTCGAGCCACTTCGATTCGCTCGCATTTTTCAGATCTTGCGCGTGATTCTCGTTCTTCGGTCAGGAAAACGTGTTTTCAGGGAGCTGTTTAGCAATCGAAAAGAAACGACACTCGCCTCAATTATTTTGCTATTGGTTATTCTCCTGACCATAGGTGCAGGAACAATACTGCTGCTAGAGCACAAGGATCCCAATGCCAACATTACCACTGGCCAAGATGCTTTATGGTGGGCTTTCGTAACGATTAGTACCGTGGGGTACGGCGATTATTATCCAGTGACGAGCTCAGGCAAGTTAGTCGCTTCTCTGGTGATCATTTGTGGTGTGGGTGTTTTTGGTATGATTTCAGGGTTGATTACTTCTTTGATCACCTCTCCAACTCGCCATGACAATCAACGAGCAGAAAACAAAGAGAAGCACCTTGAGAAGATCATTGAGCAACAACAGAAAATTCTCGAACGACTAGAAAAGCTGGAACAACAAACAAAAAAATAGGGCCAAAGCCCTATTTTCAATTTCATGTTGTTATAAAACTCAGTCTTGCCAATACGGCTCAACTTCTACGCTTATTTGGCGTGTCTGTTCCATCGCATGCAGAATAGACACCTCTTGACGAGCTAACCAACGCTCTAGCTGAACCTTCTCATCGCCTTCTAATTTCTCAGTCAAAGGCTCTAATGTTTTAAGTGCCAGCAAATCGTCAATACCTTGCACCATATCGGCCCATGGCAAGCGGAAACTGTTTCGTTCATCGTCATCATACAAACTCGCGAAACCAACACCAGAATATAGGTTTCTCATCAAACGATATTGCTGCTCAATATACGCTTGGCTAGTCATCACTCGCTCTGGCGGGAAAGCTTCCATCAAGTCGGCCCATGTGCGATCGAGCTGCTTAACCGAAAACCATTCGATACCACGTGCCATTTGTTCTCGTGCTTTTTCGTCTAAGAAAGGTTGCCAGCCACGAGACAAGATCCAGCGACTCAGATCTAGCAACAAACCAGTGTAACGAGCAGAGCTCAACAGGGTAAGCAGTTCTTCGCGATCGGGAAGTTGCTCTTGCATCTCTTTAAGTTCAGCGACCAAAAACTTACGCGCATCCAATTTACGCAGTACGTGGCCTTTATCTTCGAGCAAATCTTCAAAGTGGTCATAGCTTTTCAGCCAGTTGAGTTCTTGCTCAAGCCACTTGAGCTCTTGACGTAAAATAGCACTCGCACGTCTTGGGACAATGCCACCATAGATAGTGAAGGTTTGACGAATAAAACTCAGCGAGTGACTGATCTCATGTAACGCTTCAATGGATTGGCGCTCGGTGAAGATCTGCTCATGATAATGCCAATGAGCGAGAGCATGCTCTAAAGATTGAATAAAACACGATTCAACGGTATCACTTTTATCAGTATCAACTAAGGTCAAAGGAGTCACTTCATCTCCTTGATAACCTTGAGCAAGGCGGTAACCCTTAGCAGCTTTGCTTAGATTACCTAAACGCATGCCACCTTGTTCACAGAATTGACGAGACAGGGTAAACAGAGCATCTGTTTGACCGGACTTAAGTTCCAATTCGACTTCACAAATCGGTTCTTGCAGTTCGCCTGATTCAACAAAACCTTGATCGAATGCGACCTCGACTTGACTGCCATCAGGCATACCAATCAACCACTGCTCACGTGTGAAGTTGGTAGAAAATAGAGGAGTCAGCTCAGCTTGCAGCGTTTCGATGTCTTTACCCGCTGGCCAGATGTCCTCTGGATGTAGGGCTAGCTTAGGTTCATTGCTGTCATGTTCTGCATTGTATTCAGGCCTTTGATGCAGGCCTGCAACCACACGACCAGCCGTCTTTACGGTTTGTACAAATACGTCATCAAAGCGTCGAATGCGCAAGCCAGTATCGTGCTTACGTAACCAGTTATCGGGGGTGTCAAAGTAGATGTTACCTAGCTCACGACAACTGTGCTGAAGTACTTTAGTTTCAGCAATTTTATTGCGTAAAGTCTCTGAAAAATCAGGAGAAACAAAAAACTTCAGTTCTATCTCGGTTTCCATAGTTATACCTTTCTGTGAAGATAGGGACAGGATATTGCCAATTTGAAAACTCAGCAAGTCAGAAATATCGCCCTTATGATGATCTAAAACAGTTTTAATGAGACATTGATTAGGTTAACATGCGCGACTTTGTAGCCATCGCTTAACATTTCACCATGAATATGGTGTATGTTGTTTTAAGGTTATTATTTATTAGGTTGGATGACCATGCCAGTAAATACAATTATGGGGTTATTTGCAAAGTCCCCAATTAAACCTTTGCAGCGTCACGTAGTATGCGTGAACGAATGTTGTTCTCACCTAGTTAATTTCTTTGAAGTTTCTTCAAAAGGTGACTGGGAGAAAGCATCAGAAATTCGAGCTCAAATTTCTCACCTTGAGAAAGAAGCTGACGTACTAAAACGTGAAATTCGCCTTAAACTTCCTCGCGGTTTGTTTATGCCAGTTGATCGCACCGATATGTTGGAGCTATTAACTCAACAAGACAAACTAGCAAACCTAGCGAAAGACATTGCTGGCCGTGTATATGGTCGTCAACTTGTCATTCCTGCTCCTATGCAAGAAAACTTCATCGCTTACGTTAAACGTTGTCTAGATGCAGCGAACCAAGCACAAAACGTAATCAATGAACTAGACGAATTACTTGAAACGGGCTTTAAAGGCCGTGAAGTAACACTCGTTGCTGAAATGATTCATCAATTAGATGTAATTGAAGATGACACGGACGCGATGCAGATCGAACTACGCCAACAACTAATGGCGATTGAAGATGGTCTGAATCCTGTTGATATCATGTTCTTATACAAAATTCTTGAATGGGTTGGTGGTATTGCAGATCAAGCACAGCGTGTAGGCGCTCGTCTTGAAGTAATGCTTTCTCGATCTTAAATCATACGTTAACTATATAACGAAGAGCATTTTTTGAACAAACCACTTATGCGCTGAGTATTTCTCTCGCTGAGCGGTTTTTTGCGTCTAAATTTGTTCCGCTTGTTATCAAACAACTAGGTATTACGATGGATATCCTTGCTAACTACGGCACTGTCCTGATTATTGTTGCAGCAGCTTTCGGTTTCTTGATGGCTATTGGTATTGGTGCAAATGACGTTGCGAACGCAATGGGCACTTCAGTAGGCTCTAAAGCTCTAACCGTTAAACAAGCGATCATTATCGCAATGATCTTTGAGTTCGCAGGTGCTTACCTTGCGGGCGGCGAAGTAACAGATACGATCCGTAAAGGTGTTATCGAAACATCTCTGTTTGCAGATCAACCTGACGTACTTGTGTACGGTATGATGTCTGCACTACTCGCTGCTGGTACATGGCTACTTCTAGCTTCATACATGGGCTGGCCAGTATCAACGACTCACTCAATCATCGGTGCAATCATCGGTTTTGCTTGTGTGTCTGTGGGTACTGAAGCTGTAGATTGGAACAGTGTCCAAGGCATTGTGGGAAGTTGGATTGTCACACCATTGATTTCCGGTATCTTCGCCTATCTCATATTTGTCAGTGCCCAACGACTGATATTCGATACAGAAAACCCGCTATTCAATGCGAAGCGTTTTGTACCGGTATACATGTTCATTACTACAATGGTCATTGCACTTGTAACGATCAAGAAAGGTCTTAAGCACGTAGGCCTTCATCTAACCGGTACTGAAGCATGGTTATGGGCTGCAGGTGTTTCTGCTGTCGTCATGATTGGCGGTTACTTATACATTCAGAAGAAGTTTGCTAACCGCGAAGAAGACCACGGTTTTACTGGCGTAGAAGGTATCTTCAGCGTACTAATGGTTATCACTGCTTGTGCAATGGCATTCGCACACGGTTCAAACGATGTTGCCAACGCGATTGGTCCACTATCAGCGGTTGTTTCAACGGTTGAGCACATGGGCGAAATCTCAGGCAAGAGCACTATCGCATGGTGGATTCTTCCACTAGGTGGTATTGGTATCGTTGTTGGTCTTGCAACAATGGGTCATAAGGTAATGGCAACCGTTGGTACTGGTATTACAGAACTAACTCCTAGCCGTGGCTTTGCAGCTCAACTAGCGACCGCGTGTACGGTTGTACTTGCTTCTGGTACTGGCCTTCCGATTTCAACCACGCAAACATTGGTTGGTGCGGTATTAGGTGTAGGCTTTGCTCGTGGTATCGCAGCTCTAAACTTAGGCGTTGTGCGTAACATCGTAGCTTCTTGGATTGTGACGTTACCTGCAGGTGCTCTACTTGCTGTTGTATTCTTCTACGCAATTCAGGCTATGTTTACTATGTAATAGCCCTGACACTAGTCAATATTAGCGTCAGAAAACGGTGAGCTTCAGTAAAGATATGTAAATACCATGTCATTATTGACTCAAACGCACAGAAAGGGAGGCTTTGCCTCCCTTCTTTGTTGCACCATATAAAAAAACTAAATATTATTTGCTCATTGAGGCTGACTCATACGCCTACCCAATTTGAATCGTTAAAGGATTTACTGTGAAAAAACTGATTAGCTTAGTTTTGTTCGCAATGCTTGCGGCTCCAGCTGCCTTTGCTCAAGACCGTTATATTGCTGACAAACTATTTACTTATATGCACTCTGGCCCAAACAATACTTTCCGTATCATAGGTAGTATTGATGCCGGCGAGAAAATCACCTACCTGCAAACTAACAAGAGCACGGGTTACACTCAGGTTCAAGATAGCCGAGGACGCAAAGGTTGGGTTGAGAGTAAGTTCGTAAGCACAAAAGAAAGTATGGCGCTGCGCATGCCTAAGCTAGAGAAAGAGCTCTCTGAAGTAAAAGGCAAACTGGCGAATGCTCGCCAAAGTGCTGACAGCGAAAAAGCAGGTCTCGCAAGCTCTCTAGACTCTCGCAACAAGCAGATTGCTGAACTAGAGCAGAACTACAGTGAGATTAGCCAACAGCTAACGAGCTCTCAAACTGAGAACCGTCAACTACGCGCTAAGCTAGATACTCAAAAAGATGACTTACTATTGAAGTACTTCATGTACGGTGGTGGTGTTGCTGGTATTGGTCTACTTCTTGGCCTTGTTCTGCCACACATCATGCCTCGTCGTAGAAAGTCACCAAACGGCTGGACGTAAGCCTCGCATTTGCTAGTAGGTTCAGTATCGAATATCAAAAAGGAGCACCGAGGTGCTCCTTTTTATTTGTCTGGATTTATCATTCAAGTCACAGCGCTAACATCAATCACAGTAAGTAATATCGATAGTACTAACCTTTCCACTCATACAAAGCTGGGATTTCTATTTTCTGCTGATTGAATTCAATGATTACCGATTGTGGTTTAATCTCAAGCAACTGAATACCCCGCTCGATCCATTCCCCTTGAGCAACTTCATGTCCATTCACTTTTACCCAACGCTTAGTTTCGCTACTCGAGTACATGTGAGTTTGTAAGTCTAACTTAGGTAATACACCAGACAATCTATTGCCATGTGTTTCTAAATCGATGACCTGAGAATCCATATTCCCCACAGGTCTAGAATCCATCGGTTCAGATGAAACCGACTGCTCTCCCATCATTGATTCAAGCTTCAACGCTAAATCGGGTGGCAACTCGGTGAGGTCTAACCCTTTCAGTAAATCACGGTCCGATTGCAGCGTGACATTATCATTATTCGTTCCAGGTTGAACTGACGGTTCAATAGATAATGGATCTAAATTCGTTGCTGCTTGATTACTATTATCTACATTTGCCACGATCGCTTTTGAGTCACTAGCGATATTACCGATGTCGGTGCCCATCTTTGCATGTATCTCTTGACGCGGTAGTGCTTTCAAAAGCTGGCTTACCGGTGCCGAGCGAACAGAAAATAATGCTTCATCGCCTGCATCCACTGACACTGCATCCACACTGGCAATGCCAGAACCGGCAATTTGAGGCTCAAAGTCTGATTGAAGCTTTGATTCAGGCAGAGCTCCGGAGGCAACGGGGCTAGCCGAGCCTTGCTGCTGTTGATTATACGACTGATAAACCAGAACGCCGCCCACCAATAGAGAAGGCACCAAGACAAGGATCAGTCCCATTGTTAACGATGAACCTCGTTTGTTGCTAATCCCTTTAGCAGAACTAGGCACGTGATGGTTTTGGTAACCTTTAAAGCTAGGTTTATTATTAGAAGACTGTTTAAGCTCGTGCATAATACGTGACATTAGCTTTCGCCCCCTTCTAATGACATCAACTTGGGCGAGTCGAGTTGAGCTAATCTCTGCAATCTTGCTAAGGTGCGCTTACCTGCAATGCCATCAACAGACATACCCTGCCAAGTTTGAAACGCTTCGATTTTCATTTTCAATTCATAGTCAAATACATCACTGCCCGATACGTCTTCACCCAAGACTTCTGAAAGCAATAGATCAAGTAAAGCAACCGCCTCACCTTGATAACCCTCTTTCAGGGTATCTCTTAGCGGCTGTTTCCAAATCGCGACATAATCACCTTGCCAAATTTGCTTTAAGGTGCGCTTAGGCATCACCAATAGCTTTTCGTTGACTAGGAGCTCAACAGACTCCTCAGACGCGCCATAAAGTACAGCAAACACAGGTTCTTGACCTAATTCCAGATTAAGAACCACGGGAACTCCAAGTTCAATCAAATATTCTAAATTGGCTTGATGTTGCTCACATACAAATACACTTTGTTGTTCACTCAAACATAGCCAATCACGAAGCGAGGATTCATATCCCCAAAGTGTGTATAGGTCCCTAATTGCAAGCGTTTGATTATTCCCTTGCTTTAAGTGATTCTGAACATCTTGTGGTAGTGCAAACTTCGAATCCTTGAGGTCTTGAACCGATATAGATTTATCATCCAATATCGGTGTTTCAGCCACAAATGAGCGTTGAGCATTCGCCGCTACTTCCGTTTTCACTTCACTGGAAGTATCCGCAGGCATCCATGAACTAATATAGGTTGGGGCGAAGTTAAAGGTCGCGATTGCAAGGCCGACACTTAATGTGGCAATCCCCGCGTATTGGAGTAATTTTGGGGCTACATGAGTGGCTCGAGTTTTCTCGACGTGATACACATCGGCCTGAAAGGACATGATTTGCTGACAAGCTCGGTTAACCGTTTCATTACTCGGTGATTTATCACCATCATGGAAAGCCAATTGCAGCGCTTTATCACACACCAAGTTAATGAGCCTCGGAATACCATGGGTATATTGGGAGATAAGCTTGATTGAACGATTCGAAAACAACATCTGCTCGCCACCAGCCGTTTCCAAACGAAACGCGATGTACTTACCCGTTTCTTCGATATTAAGAGGTAATAAGTGATAGCGACCTGTAATCCGCTGCGCGAGTTGACGTAGCTGTGTGGTTTGTAAGTGTTGCTGTAATTCAGGTTGTCCAACCAACAGCACCTTTAATAGCTTACGACTATCGGTTTCTAAATTGGTCAGAAGGCGTAGCTGCTCCAACACATCAGCTGCAAGGTGTTGGGCCTCATCTATCACCAATAAGGTTTGAATGCCTTCAGCATGGCTATCAAGCAGGAAGTGATGAATTGCCTGACTCAGCTGTTTCAACGACGCTTGTTCAGGGTATTCGACCTCAAACTCATCGCAAATAGCTTCAAGTAGATCTGAATTGGAAAACGTAGGGTTGAGTATAAGGCCAGCTTGAGTCTGATTATCGAGTGATGACAACATCGCTTTGGCGACCGTTGTTTTTCCAGTACCCACTTCACCAGTAAGCATCGCGAAGCCCCCTCCTTCGCCTAAACCGGCTTGTAGGTTCTGCATCGCTTCTTGGTGACGCTGACTCAAAAACAAATAGCGAGAATTTGGTACAATCGAAAATGGCATCTCAACGAAGCCAAAATATTCCTTATACATGTGCTGCCCTATAATTACGATTAATGGAAAGTACCATTGCTCGCAGTAAAGTCCAGCAGTGATAAAACATTTCGAGGTGATAAGTTGCAAATATACGATAGCCTACCAAAAGACAATGGGCTACAGCGCTATCTAGTCGGTGGAGCGGTACGCGATAAGCTGCTCAATATTGATAGTTATGATAGAGATTGGGTCGTGGTAGGAAGTACCCCTCAAGAGATGGAAAGCCTTGGCTTTACTGCTGTCGGGAAAGATTTCCCTGTATTCTTACATCCAAAAACCAAAGAAGAGCACGCACTGGCTCGCACTGAGAAAAAATCCGGTTCGGGTTATACAGGTTTCGAATGTTACTTTGCACCAGATGTGAGTTTGGAAGAAGACCTCATGCGCCGCGATCTAACGATCAACGCCATCGCTCAAGATGATAAAGGTGAGCTTTACGATCCTTACCATGGCCAAAAAGATCTCTCTGATCGTATTCTAAGACACGTCTCGGACGCTTTTGTTGAAGATCCTCTTCGTGTGCTGCGTGTAGCTCGCTTCGCCGCCAAACTCCATCATCTCAACTTTACGGTTGCACCTGAAACCATGGTGATGATGAGTGAAATAGTGCAATCTGGAGAACTGGCACACCTCACTGCTGAACGAGTTTGGCAGGAGTGGCATAAATCTCTTAGTACTCCGCACCCTGAAGTGTTCCTTTCTGTACTGAAAGAGTGCGGTGCATTGGCTGTTGTGTTGCCTGAAATTGACGCTCTGTTTGGTGTGCCTCAACCTGAAAAATGGCACCCTGAGATCGACACGGGCATTCACACTCTGATGGTTGCTCAGCAAGCTGCGCTACTAAGTTCATCGTTACCAGTACGTTTTGCAGCTCAAGTGCATGACTTAGGTAAAGGCGTCACGCCAGAAAGTGAGTGGCCAAGCCACAAGATGCATTGCCATACAGGCTTAAAAATCATTAAGAAGCTGTGTGAAAGAGTCAGAGTGCCCAATGAATTCAGAGACCTCGCGTTGTTAGTGTGCGAGCAGCATTCCAATATCCATCGTGCAGGCGAGCTAAAGCCAACCACCTTCCTCAAGGTTCTCAACAAGTTCGATGTTTGGCGTAAGCCAGATAGACTCGACGATATACTGCTTTGCTGCCAGGCCGATCACGCAGGCCGAAAAGGATTAGAAAATCAGCCGTATCCTCAAAAAGCGCGTTTTGAAGTGGCTTACCAAGCAGCACTTCAAGTCGAAGTTAAAGCGATTATTGCCGATGGTTTTCAAGGTAAAGACATTCGAGAAGAACAAGAAAAACGCAGAGCTGCTGCGATTGAGCGCGCGTTATCAGAACTCTCTAATAGTTAATCTTCATTACACTAGTAAACACACATTAAAAAACCCGCGATTAAGCGGGTTTTTCGTTTCAACTTGTAGGGTGCTGCATAAGCGCTTTTTACTGCATCATCAAGAACGCAAACAGACCAAAACCTAGAATCAAGCGGTAGATAACGAACGGTGTCATGCCCATACGTGAGATAAGCTTCAAGAAAAAGTGAATACAGATATAAGCACTAATGAAAGAAACCACGATTCCCGTTAGCAAAGTACCAACATGGATTGGATCACCACTGGTCACTAACTTCAGGCCCAAATAACCACCAGCCAGAGTGATGATTGGGATAGACATTAAGAAAGAGAATCGAGCCGCCGCTTCACGTGTGAAACCAAGGTAAAGTGCTGCGGTAATCGTCGCGCCAGAACGAGACGTACCTGGGATGATCGCCATTGCTTGAGCAAGGCCAATAAACAGCGCCTTTTTCCAACCCGCTTGGTATTCGTCATCACGCAGGCTTGAGTTTTTATCCACCCACCATAGCAATAAACCAAAAATAATCGTTGTCGTCGCAATCACCCACGCACTGCGCAAATAAAGCTCAACAATATCTTTCATCAACAAACCAAAGATACACGCTGGAATCGTCGCGAGAATGATCATCCAAGCGAGCTTCGCTTCTTTACTACGATCACCTTTAAACACTGAACCAAAGAATGCGCTCAAAAGAGAGACCACTTCTTTGCGGAAATAGATAACGACGGCAGCCAGAGTACCGACGTGGACCGCAACATCAAAAGCCAAGCCTTGATCTTCCCAACCTAAAACAGCCGAAGGAAGGATTAAGTGTGCAGAACTGGAAATAGGTAAAAACTCAGTAAAGCCTTGCACCAACGCCAACATAAACGCTTCAAAATAACTCATTACTTACCTTAAAAATTATAGTGTTATATCTACGACAGAGAGCGAATCTAATTGCTGCATCTTCTGCAATATTTCACTGACGGTTCTTCCATCTTGCGGGATCACTCTCGCAGGACAGAGATCATAAAGTGGTTGTGTTACAAAAGGATATTTATAGATATCACTGCGTGGTAATTCTGGTTCGCTTTCAGAAACCACGTCTCCAAACAGCACAATATCAAGATCGAGCTTTCGATCTTGAAGTTTATGAGCATCTTGAGAGCGACCCCATTTAAACTCAATTTTACGAAGTTGCTGTGAAAATTCAGTCAATGAGAGTGATGTGTCGAGCTCTATCACAAAGTTATAAAACGAATGGCTTTCAAACCCTACAGGCTCACAATGATAGATCTTAGAGCATTTAAGGTTAGTCCCTAACGATTGAAGCTCTGTCCATGCCACCCTTGCATGCTTGTCGCGGTCTATGTTCGTACCAACACCAACATAGGCTATTGTCATGCTTGACCTCGTTCGATGATCACACCGACGGCTTTTGCTTGTGGCACTGCGCCAGGCTTCGCTAAACGGATTTTAATCCAAGGCACTGAAAACTGAGTCATGATTAGTTCAGCGACTTCTTCTGCCACACGCTCAACCAATAGGAATCGGCCATTCGCAATGTGGTCAAGTACGGCTGTGCTGACTGTCGAGTAATCCAAAGCATCAACAACATCATCACTCTTACCTGCAGGGCGGTTGTCATGAGCCATTTCAATATCAAGAACAAGTTTTTGTTTGATCTCTTGTTCCCAATCGTAAACACCGATCGTTGTAATTACTTCTAGCTGTTCAATGAAAACTTTATCCAGTGCCATGACTTGTCCTTTTAGAGGTCGGATACCCATACCGGGGAAAAAAACGTATTATTTGCGTAATTCCAGATATGATATCAATTACTCTTAGATTGAGCATTATTTTCCCATCGTTAGGCTTATAACTGTTTAAGGAAAAACATGACCCCATTGGCACTCATCATGATTATTGCTGCCTATTTACTAGGTTCAATCTCTAGTGCGGTCTTGATATGCCGAGTCTTAAGACTTCCTGACCCAAGAACTGTGGGGTCCAATAACCCCGGAGCCACCAATGTGCTTCGCGTGGGCGGTAAAGGCGCCGCGGCGGCCGTTCTGCTTTGTGACATGCTTAAAGGCACCATTCCTGTTTGGCTTGGCTACTACCTCAAGATCGATCCAATCATTTTAGGTGTTGTGGCGATCGCAGCCTGTCTTGGTCATATGTATCCAATATTTTTTCACTTTAAAGGTGGTAAAGGCGTCGCAACCGCACTCGGAGCTATCGCCCCAATTGGATTCGATCTAACGGGCATGATCATGGCGACCTGGTTGGTTGTGGCATTTTTGTTTCGTTATTCTTCTTTAGCTGCACTGGTTACTGTGTTGCTCGCACCTTTCTACGCTTGGTTAGTCAAACCTCAATACACACTGCCTGTGGCCATGTTGTGTTGTTTGATCGTCCTACGTCACCATCAGAATATCCGCCGCCTACTCGATGGCAGCGAACCAAAACTCGGGCAAAAAAAATCGGCTTAAACTGTCATGTCTAAGCCGAACCATTTTTAAACTAAGATACGTTTAAACCGACGCTAGTCTAATTCGGTCAATACCATTCGTTCTTTCATTGCTTACAGCAGATGTTTATCTAAAAACGTCTTCAGCATTGTGTTCACAAACTCTGGTTGCTCTAGCGAACTAATATGACCAGCACCAGGAATCACCACTAACTCACTGCCCGTAATGCAATCGTGCATTAGGTATGATTCCAGTGCCGGACGTGGTTTGTCTTCTTGCCCTACAGCGATCAAAACCGGCAGTGCAAAGCTCTCTACTGCTTCAATCATATCGCGACGTCCAAACACCATTCGACCAATTCGAGCCACTTCTTCAGCGTTCTCACCCTTAAGAGCTGATAATTTCTGAGTAAAGCCTTCCACTAAAGTTGGCGTATTTTTTTGAGCATCATTTGCAAAGAACAATGGAACAACCGCTTCAACAATCGGTTGAGGAACCATCTTGGTTTGAGTAATGGTGTCTAACATGCTGAAGTATTTAGCATGAGCAACTTCTGGTTCTAGGCCTACGAAAGTGTCCATTAGAACCAAAGACTTGATACGTGCACGTGCAAGTTCCGCTAACTCGGTTCCCCACATACCACCAACCGATAAACCGACTACGGAGAATTCTTCGATTTCTAAATGATCAAGTAGATCCAAAATGTGTTGAGCGTAATCTTTTAAGTTGCGCATCGAGCTCGGCGCGGCTTGTGATTCACCATGAGACCAAAGCTCTGGAACAATACAGCGATACTGAGTTTTTAATGCATCGATCTGCAGCTTCCACATTGCACTGTCCCAAAGGTAGCTGTGGCCTAATACAACAACAGGGCCTTGACCTTCATCTAGGTACGCCATCGATTGATTGTCTACTGTGAACTTGTTCATTTTCTTCCCTAATCTCTATCAGCAATTATTTATCGACATACAGTCGGTAAGCTAGGATATAAAAACGGCCGCACTCAGCGACCGTTTATCGAAATACTATGGTTTATTTGGCGATTGGTTATGATTAAACAATCGGCTCTAGCTGGTCAATTGGCCAACGCGGTGTGGCATGGACAGATAAATCAGCCGTTTCACCATTCTTCAGGCGCTGCATGCCCGCATAAGCGATCATCGCACCGTTATCTGTACAGAACTCAGTGCGTGGGTAGTACACCTCTCCACCGATTTTCTTGGCTAATGCTTCAAGCTCAACTCGTAGTTGTTTGTTGGCACTCACACCGCCAGCAATCACGATACGTTTCATGCCCGTCTCTACCAACGCACGCTTACACTTGATTACCAAGGTCGCACAAACCGCTTCTTGGAACGCATAAGCGATGTCAGCACGAGTTTGGTCATCATTGTCATTAGCACGAATGGTATTTGCCGCGAACGTTTTCAAGCCCGAAAAGCTCATATCTAGACCCGGACGATCGGTCATTGGACGTGGGAACTTAAAACGACCTGGCGTGCCTTTTTCTGCGAGTCGAGATAGCAGTGGACCACCTGGGTAATCTAAGCCCATTAGCTTCGCGGTTTTATCAAACGCTTCACCCGCCGCATCATCAATCGATTCACCAAGAATTCGGTATTCACCAATGCCTTTCACTTCTACCATCATGGTATGACCGCCAGAAACCAGCAGAGCAACAAATGGGAATGGTGGAGGATTATCTTCTAGCATTGGCGCAAGAAGGTGACCTTCCATATGGTGCACTGGCACAGCAGGCACGCCCCACGCATAGGCAATACTGCGACCAATCGTTGCGCCCACAAGCAATGCACCAACCAAACCAGGGCCAGCCGTGTAAGCCACGCCATCAATATCTTTCGACGTTAGGTTCGCTTCTGCCAATGCCGCTTTAATCAGTGGAATGGTTTTTTTTACGTGGTCACGCGACGCTAGCTCAGGTACCACACCACCGTAATCGGCGTGCAGCTTTACTTGGCTGTATAACTGATGAGAAAGCAGCCCTTGCTCATCATCATAAATTGCGATTCCTGTTTCATCACAAGAGGTTTCAATACCAATAATGCGCATAATTTTCTCGGCACGCTTTCGTCTAAAATGGGAAATTAGCGCAATATTACCCTGCTTAAGCTCTTCAAACAAATATTGTACAGACTATAATCGACAAAGTGCTTTACAAAGCCACTGTGATCGGATTAAAATTCCGCACCATTTTTGATCAAGCTGGTTAATGACCAAACGCGAATAGAGAGTTAGCTCGATGGGTAACTTCTCTGATTTGGTACTGAATAACCAGCGATAATGAATAACCCCTGAGGTGAAAGGCATATGCCAATAGTTAAAGTACGTGAAAACGAACCGTTCGACGTTGCACTACGTCGTTTCAAGCGCTCTTGTGAAAAAGCAGGTATCCTTTCTGAAGTGCGTCGTCGTGAGCATTACGAAAAGCCAACTACAGTTCGCAAACGCGCTAAAGCAGCAGCTCAAAAGCGTCACGCTAAAAAGCTAGCTCGCGAAAACGCACGTCGCGTTCGTCTGTACTAATAACTTAATCCATAAGGACTGAGTTATGGCTCTTATTGAACAACTCAAAGAAGAGCAAAAATTAGCGATGAAAGCCAAGGACAAACCGCGCCTTGGCACTATCCGCTTAGCTCTTTCAGCAATTAAGCAACGTGAAGTTGACGAACGGATCACTCTGAACGACGACGACATTATTGCTATATTAGTTAAAATGGTTAAGCAACGTCGCGATTCTGTTGCTCAATATGAATCGGCAAATCGTCAAGATCTTGCTGACGTGGAAAAAGCAGAAATTACGGTACTTGAAGGCTTTATGCCTCAACCGCTAACTGAAGAAGAAGTTATTGCACTACTTGATAGCGCAATTGCAGAAGCTCAACCTGCGGGCATGCAAGACATGGGTAAAGTAATGGCTATCTTGAAACCACAAATTCAAGGGCGTGCAGATATGGGTAAAGTTAGTGGTTTAGTTCGTTCTAAACTCGCTTAATCCCAAATCAAATTGCAACAAGCCGTGCAATCCTTCGGAACGCACGGCTTGTTTGTATCTGTAACCTATTCAAACTATTATTATCCACACTCTCAGTTAGTGCATTTTTCTAAGGTTTTATGGCAGGACACATCCCGCGTAGTTTCATCGATGATCTCCTAGCGCGTCTCGACATTGTCGATATTGTGGACGCACGCGTGAAACTTAAGAAAAAAGGCAAAAACTATGGTGCTTGTTGCCCATTTCACAACGAAAAGACCCCTTCTTTCAGCGTAAGCCAAGAAAAACAGTTTTATCACTGCTTTGGTTGTGGCGTACACGGCAATGCTATCGACTTCATTATGGAGTTCGAACGTCTCGATTTTGTTGAAGCGATTGAAGAGCTGGCCTCATTTTTAGGACTTGATGTTCCTAGAGAACAGCGCAGCGGTGAAATATCCACGGCGCCAAGAGCCAACAGCGAACAAAAACGTAACCTCTACGATTTGATGGGCGGCATCAGTAATTTTTACCGCTCTCAGCTGAAAATCTCAGCGAACAAACCTGCGATTGATTACCTAAAAAATCGCGGTCTTTCTGGTGAAATCGTACAGAAGTTTGGCATTGGCTACGTCGCTGATGAATGGGACTTGGTTCGTAAGAACTTTGGCCAACAAAAAGAAGCCCAAGACATGCTCGTTACTGGCGGCATGTTGATAGAAAACGATAAAGGCAACCGATACGATCGATTCCGTGGACGCGTGATGTTCCCGATTCGCGATCGTCGTGGCCGAGTGATCGGGTTTGGTGGTCGTGTTTTAGAAGACGGCACGCCAAAGTATCTAAACTCGCCAGAAACGCCGATCTTCCATAAAGGTAAAGAGCTTTACGGCCTTTATGAAGTGTTACAAGCATACCGTGAACCGCCTCAAGTACTTGTGGTTGAAGGTTATATGGATGTTGTCGCACTCGCACAATATGGTGTCGATTACTCAGTGGCATCACTGGGCACCTCAACAACCGGTGATCACGTTCAGATGTTGTTCCGCCAGACCAATACTGTGGTTTGTTGTTACGATGGTGATAGAGCAGGTAAAGAGGCCGCGTGGCGCGCACTAGAAAATGCGCTTGAATACCTAAAAACAGGTAACACACTCAAGTTTCTGTTCTTGCCAGACGGTGAAGACCCAGACAGCTATATTAGAGAACACGGTCAGGCTGCTTTCGAACAACTGGTACAGAATGCGACGCCGCTTTCGACCTATTTGTTCGATAACCTGATAGAAATACACAAGCTGAATTTAGGAACAACAGAAGGAAAATCGGCACTGCGTGCACACGCGAGCGCCTTGATTAGTAAAATTCCTGACAGTTACTTCCAAGAACTGCTCGAAAAATTGCTCGATGAGCGAACTGGATTTGATAACCAATTGAGGCGTGCTCGCGTTCACACAAAGAACCCGACACCTCAACCGCATAAAGAGCTCAAGCGCACTCCAATGCGTGAAGTTATCGCTTTGCTTATCCAAAATCCGAGCTATGCTGATATGGTACCGGATTTATCAAGTGTCAAAGGCTTACAGCTGCCTGGACTAAGTTTATTCGTCGAAGTACTTGATATCTGCCGAGTGAACCCCCATATCAGCACAGGCCAATTATTAGAACATTGGCGAGAGAACAAACATGAGGCACTTCTGTCTCGTCTCGCGAGCTGGGAAATCCCCCTCGACGAAGACAATCAAGAAGACATATTTTTAGACTCATTGGACAATATCCTTGCCCAGTGCGTTGAAAAACAAATTGAAAACCTGCAGGCCAAAGCAAGAAGTGTCGGTTTATCAGCCGAAGAAAAAAGGGAGCTACTAGCTTTAATGCTAGATCTAAAAGCGTAACCCTGTTTGATTAGTCAGCATTTAATAAATTTGTTAACATAATTGGTTTGCATTTGAGAATGCAACGTCCTTCACCAGACCTGAAGTTGGATATCATCTATGGATCAAAATCCGCAGTCACAGCTAAAATTACTTGTTATTAAAGGCAAGGAACAAGGCTATCTGACCTACGCCGAAGTAAACGACCACCTACCTGCAGAAATCGTGGATTCTGAACAGGTAGAAGACATCATTCAAATGATCAACGACATGGGTATCAAGGTAGTAGAAACTGCACCTGACGCTGATGATCTAGCACTTAATGATGACGATGCCAATATAGATGAAGATGCAGCTGAAGCTGCTGCTGCTGCGCTTTCAAGCGTAGAAAGCGAGATTGGCCGTACAACTGACCCAGTTCGTATGTACATGCGTGAAATGGGTACAGTTGAACTACTGACTCGTGAAGGCGAAATCGACATTGCGAAGCGTATTGAAGATGGTATCAATACTGTTCAATTATCTGTAGCTGAGTACCCAGGCACGATTCCATACATCTTGGAACAGTTTGACCGCGTACTCGCTGAAGAGATTCGTTTAACAGATCTAATCAATGGCTTTGTTGACCCAGACGACGATGGCACAGCTGCGCCAACGGCGACTCACATCGGTTCAGAACTTGCTAAAACTGATCTAGAAGACGAAGACAAAGAAGAAGCAGAAGACGACGAGGAAGAAGAAGAGGAAGATACAGGTATTGATCCTGAGCTTGCTCTTGAGAAGTTCACAGCACTTCGCACTAGCTACCAAAACCGTCAACTAGCAATCAATGAATACGGCCATGAAAGTCCGAAAGCCACACTTGCAACGACAATGATGCAAGACGTATTCAAAGAGTTCCGTCTAACGCCAAAACAGTTCGATTACCTAGTAAACGAACTGCGTACTTCAATGGATCGCGTACGTACTCAAGAACGCCTAATCATGCGTCAAACGGTTGAGTACGGCAAAATGCCGAAGAAATCTTTCATTGCTCTATTTACTGGTAATGAATCTAGCGAAGCATGGTTGGACGAAGTTCTTGCTTCAGACAAACCATACGCTGAAAAGATCAAACGTAACGAACACGACATCCGTCGTTCTATCCAAAAGCTGGATATAATCGAACGTGAAACGTCTCTTACTGTTCAAAGCATTAAAGATATCAGCCGTCGTATGTCTATCGGTGAAGCGAAAGCTCGTCGTGCTAAGAAAGAGATGGTTGAAGCGAACTTACGTCTAGTAATCTCGATTGCTAAGAAGTACACAAACCGTGGTCTACAATTCCTGGATCTAATCCAAGAAGGTAACATCGGTCTGATGAAAGCAGTAGATAAGTTTGAATACCGTCGTGGTTACAAGTTCTCTACTTACGCTACGTGGTGGATCCGTCAAGCAATCACTCGTTCGATTGCCGACCAAGCTCGTACTATCCGTATTCCGGTTCACATGATCGAAACGATCAACAAACTAAACCGTATCTCTCGTCAAATGCTACAAGAGATGGGTCGTGAACCGCTTCCGGAAGAGTTGGCTGAGCGCATGCAAATGCCTGAAGACAAGATCCGTAAAGTACTGAAAATCGCTAAAGAGCCTATCTCAATGGAGACACCAATCGGTGACGACGAAGATTCGCATCTAGGTGATTTCATCGAGGATACAACGCTAGAACTGCCTTTAGACTCTGCAACGGCAACAAGCCTGCGCGGTGCAACTAAAGACGTTCTTGCAGGCCTAACTCCTCGTGAAGCGAAAGTACTGCGTATGCGTTTCGGTATCGACATGAATACTGACCACACTCTTGAAGAGGTTGGTAAGCAGTTCGACGTAACTCGTGAACGTATCCGTCAGATCGAAGCAAAAGCACTGCGTAAACTTCGTCACCCAAGCCGCTCAGAAACTCTGCGTAGCTTCCTAGACGAGTAATTACACGCTTTAGTGTGGTTAGCTTTTAAGCATAAAATAAAAAAGGTGAGCGTTGGCTCACCTTTTTTGTGCCTACGTGATTTAAGTGGCTAAGATGTAAGCGGAATTGCCCCTCATAGTGTCTAGACACCATTGATTGGTTCCCCTATAATCTATGCCCTACGGCCCCTTAGCTCAGTGGTTAGAGCGCACGACTCATAATCGTTCGGTCCCCAGTTCAAATCTGGGAGGGGCCACCAAATTAGAAAAGCCAGAACAATTCACACTGCTCTGGCTTTTTGCTTTTCTGAAGCTGCACAACTCACAGCTATGTTTCCTACAAATAACCAATCGTCCCACACAATTCCAATTCCCTCTCTGTGACTAAATATACTTTTCTTTTATAAAAAAATCGGCAATATGAGAGTACGTAAATAATTCAATCGTTCAGGGAAGAAACATGAAAGACGAAACGCTCTCGATTCACTTCGGCTACGACACTGATCCAACCACCAAATCAGTTGCGACCCCTATTTACCAAACCGTTGCTTATGAATTCGATGATGCACAACACGGCGCCGACCTGTTTAACCTTGCGGTGCCGGGCAATATCTACACTCGTATAATGAACCCAACCAACGATGTGTTGGAAAAACGCATGGCGGCCTTAGAGGGTGGTATTGCAGGCTTAGTGGTGAGTGCGGGCAGCGCGGCGATCAACTACGCCATTCAAACGTTGGCACAAATCGGTGACAACATCGTTTCAACGCCTCAGCTTTACGGCGGGACTTACACTCTATTTGCTCACATGCTGCCAAATCAAGGGATAGAAGTTCGCTTTGCCAAAGACGACAAACCAGAAAGCTTAGCGGCACTGATTGATGAAAAAACCAAGGCGGTTTACTGCGAAAGTATCGGCAACCCAGCAGGTAATATCATCGACTTAGAACGTGTTGCCGAACTTGCTCACGCAAAAGGTGTGCCTGTGATTGTCGATAACACGGTAGCAACACCTGTACTGTGTAAGCCTATCGATTTTGGTGCTGATATTGTGGTGCACTCGCTAACAAAATACGTTGGTGGTCACGGTACAACACTCGGTGGCGTGATTGTCGACTCAGGAAAATTCCCATGGGCAGAGCATAAGGATCGCTTCCCAGTATTTAATCAGCCAGAGCCTTCTTACCACGGTGTGGTGTACACCGAGGCTTTTGGTGAAGCCGCGTTTATTGGTCGTGCTCGAACGGTTCCACTACGTAATACAGGCGCTGCACTGTCGCCTATGAATGCCTTCATGCTAATGCAAGGTCTAGAAACGTTGTCGTTACGCATGGAGCGACACACAGAGAACGCACTAAAAGTAGCAGAGTACCTTCAGCAACATGAGAAAGTGAATTGGGTGAGCTACGCTGGTTTACCAACGTCTGAGTTCTATCCGCTGGCTGAGAAATACATGCAAGGTAAGCCGTCTGCCATTTTATCTTTTGGCTTGAAAGATGGTTATGAAGCCGGTGTTCGTTTCTATGATGCGCTACAAATATTCAAGCGCTTGGTGAACATTGGCGATGCAAAATCTCTCGCTTGTCACCCTGCTTCTACAACACACCGTCAATTAAGCGAAGCGGAACAAAAGCAAGCAGGTGTGTCACCAGAGATGATTCGTCTCTCAGTAGGTATCGAGCACATTGACGATATCTTGGCTGACCTAGAGCAAGCACTTAGCACTTAGCGCTTAATGCTTAATGCTTAATGCTTAATGCTTAATGACGCTACAGCTAGCTCTAACACGAATCGTTAACTAGCAGACACAAAAAAGCCCATCACAGGATGGTAATGCCGATCAGTTAAA
>NZ_JBFRKT010000026.1:1454-2121 GCF_041469545.1 Vibrio sp. 10N.286.49.C3 | reverse complement strand
TGTCAATCCCATTTTAAAATGTCCTCTTTTCTCCCAAATAGAAATGTCACCTTTGGGAGAAAAGAATCAAGGGTAGTGGGTTACTTGGTATGACTTGCTTTGAATTGTTCGGGCTTCTCTAAAACTGGATTTAATGCGCGTAGCTGCTCATTCATTGCCTGTCTTTGAGCCGTTCTGCTTGCCGTTTTATTGTTCCGTTTACGTTTTTGTGAAACCTCAAACTCATCTTGTTTATCCTGAGCAAAACGTAACACTTGTCCCAGTCTTTTGTTTTCAACCACTCGACCTTGGTCAAGTTTGGTCTGTTTATCAAACACTTTATATCTCAATGCTCGATGTCCGTATCTCACACTAATGTCGCCGTTTGGGTACTCTAAAATCAATACGTTTTCATGAACCAAGCGGGAGTTTTCTTCAATATTTTCAACCAAATAAACAATCTGGTCGTACTGAAAGGTTAACGACTTTGATAGTTTTCGAACGACCTGCCATGCAAAAATATCGTCCAAATCTGCGGATGTTTCTCTAATAGGACGGTGCATGTCTTTTGGGTAATTGGCGGGTTTAGCAAAGCGTTGATTGAAGTCCGTAATGAAGTAGGGAAGCCAGGCATTGGCCTCTTTGATGGTATTAATGCCTTGTAGTCGCATCTCTTTAATGAGGCGGT
>NZ_JBFRKT010000026.1:0-749 GCF_041469545.1 Vibrio sp. 10N.286.49.C3 | reverse complement strand
GTTATGAAACACTGCGTGCCGGTCACTGTAGAATGCAAGCGGCTTGCCGTGTGTCTCTAAGTACTCTCGAGTTGTTACCATATAGTCAATGGCTGATTCCGTTTCACTAAACCGCAGGTTCATTAATCGTCCAGTTGCATCGTCGATGAAAACCAGCAGACAGCATTTTGGACTTCGGCCTTCGAACCAATCATGGTGAGAACCATCAATCTGAACCAGTTCTCCTAGGCAGTCTCTGCGATGACGAGGTTGGTACACTCGAGGTTGACGCTGAGCATGTGGCACCCAGAGACCATCAGCAATCATCCATTGACGTAAGGTCTCATTAGAAATGGGTAAGTTATGGATCTCAATAAGTTTTTCTCTTGCTAACGTTGGGGCAAAATCCGAATAGTGTTTACGAACAAGCGTTAAGATAGTCTGACGATAATCACTCGATATCCGATTATTACTGGGCTTGCCGCGAGCTCCATGTGCCAAACTGGCCGCACCGGATTCTCGTAAGCGGTTCATTAAACGCTGCACTTGGCGTTCACTCAAGTTTAAGAGCTGGGCAGCATCCGAACGTCGTAAGCGACGCTCACAAACGTCATTGATCACTTTGTATCGTGAAAGGTCTTTGTCACTCATAGTTACCAACATCCCAATGTTCCTTAGATAAGTTCACATAAGAATGAAGTTAGCGGTTGAACCTAAAAAAGAGACATTTTAACTTTGCTAAAAAGTGACATTACAACTTTGCGCCTACA
>NZ_JBFRKT010000025.1:0-84608 GCF_041469545.1 Vibrio sp. 10N.286.49.C3 | reverse complement strand
TTTTAAAATGGGATTGACAGGGACAGGACAGAACAGACTTTTGATGCAGATAGTGACATTTTTGGTCTGAGACCAAGATTAGCGTCAAATTTGATCTTGGCTTTTTGGTTTGAGATAATTGGATTTCAAAATTAAGGCATATCTCCATGAAAATATTAATTTTTTTGTTATTTGTAACTCTATCATCATTAGCTCATGCGGATTGGAAAGTTAATAACTGGGAAGGCTCTGGTAATGTAAAAAATGCTGAGTCTTACTCTCTATATAAAAATATCAAAGTTGTTATGGAGTGTAATGCTGGTTCTGCGAAAGCTACTCAGTTAACGATTGAGCCATATTTAGCTTATGAACCAGGTAGGTATGAAACCAAAGTTACGTCTTATCATGTAAATGATTTTTTTGGTAATAAACTGGCGAAACCAAAATTTTCATATTTTGATGTGGTATCAGGAAGTGAGAGGTATCGTCATATATACGTTTTTACCAACTCTGATCTCAACAAGTTAAATGGTGAAGATGCTATGGGGTTTGAGGTGAAAACTTATATTGGTAAATCATCTGATTATCTAAATGTATGGTATTCATTAGATGGTTTTAAGCGTGCATATCAAACATTGAATTGTGATGGTTCTCATTGATAATAAACTTTATATGAGGGTATATGAGCGAATATGAAAGATTAGAAAATGAAAAAAGAAATGGCTGGAGTAAATACAACAACTCAAATCACTCATCTGAAGAAAGATATGAAGGGGCAATGATTGTTATTAGTTGCCACTTTCAACGTTCTGTTAACGCCAATCCAGAAAGGCACATAAGATTTAATGAATATGTGAGCAGTTGGTTGTCGGCTAATCAGAGTCACTTTCAAGAAGTAAGATCAAAGCTATTGAGAGAGTACCCACCATTAAGTCATTCACATTTAGAGTGTGGAACGTCATATTTTACATAACGGCACTTAATACGCACCTAAACCAATACTTTTGCTAGTGCGATGCTACTCATCGCACTAGCTCTTCACAAGTAGATTTGACATACCCCTAGTTATTGATGGTTTTCTAATTTAGCAAAAGTACTGGCAAGGTTTTGTCCAAAAACAAGTTAACTCGTTGTCTGTGGCGCATTCAAACGCAGACTTTCTCGCCTAGAAATTGTAATCCATATAACTTAAATTTTGCTCCGTTTGGGTGTGTAATAGCGACCAGATAGTTCGAGCATTCTTTGCTGCAAGAGCGACAATAACTCGGTTCATTCCTCGTCGTTCCAACACACCTCGACACCACTGACTGAGCCTGTCTTGTTTATCAACTAGATTAGCAATGACCGTTCTAGCACTATAGCCGAGTAAGGTGTGTAGATACTAGTCTTCGTGTCTGGTAACCCTGCCCAATCTGGGTTTGCCGCCGGTTGAATACTGCGTCGAAACTAACCCTAGCCAAGCGGAAAAATCTCTGTTTTTCACAAACTGAGAGCCGTTGCCAATAGAGGCCAGAATAGCCGTTGCTGTTTGTGGGCTAATTCCTCTGAGCTTCATGATCTGTAGAACATTATCACTGACCTTTGAAAAGGCATCGAAGACTTGCTCGGTATCCGCAATACGTTAGTTAAGTTGTTCAAGGTGATAGTACGCGTCAGCAATAACAGTTCGATCTAAGTGTGGAAGTTCGTTTTCAGCATCTTCCAGCGTGAGGGGAACTGGTTTCATTAAAGAAAATCGTCCGCCCGTAATAATGAGACCGAATTTAGACAGTAACGCTCGAATACTGTTCATTAGAGTAGTACGTTCACGTACCCAATACTTACGCACGATGAACAGAGTCAGGAGATTTGGTAGGAACAAAGCGGGTTACGTAACCTTTGAGCCCCATGTTGGCAAGCCTACCTACGTTTGCTCTGATGAAGATGTAGTGTCGATTGCTAATATTGAATGTGACTGGGATTGATCTACCTCTACGTGTTTATTGAATTAGTTGGTTTGGTGGCAGATGAAAAATAGAGCCTTCCTTTATTAATTAAAAGATGAACTATTCACAGTAAAGCGAACGTTATTACTTCGGGTTTATTCACTGATAATAGCGACATGATCCCCTGCTGTGTGAGTGAACCATGAATCCATTAGATTACACCTTCTATACTTTAAATGCGAAACAGTACTTACCAGAACAACCTCAAACGATGACAGTGATACAAACTCAAAGCCGTCCGCGTTTATCTGGTATAGTTTTCTTGGTGGGCTTCTTAGTTGGTCAGCTCGTCCACCTATATTAAACTCGGACTCTGAGATGACAAAAAGAACAATTTTACGTTATTTCGTCAAGTGTCAGAGTGAGCCGTCGTATCTAATGAACATATTTTTGAGGTTGACATGGTAGGTTCTCAGTCGTTGTCTACGAGTCATCTACAACGCTTAAAGCAACTCGAGAAACATTTTTTTCGCAATGAAACTTATGATGTCGATATCGTCACCCTTGCCGAAATTCTGGTCTGTTCAGAAAGGTACGTGAGTAAGCTAATGGCTGCCTTTGAGAGTTTTGGGCTTATCCATTGGGCTGCGGGCCAGGGACGTGGCCATCGTTCTAAACTGACACTACTCAAAAGTTTTGAGGCCTCACTGCTGACTCAGTTAGAGCAAATGGCTCGGTCTGGCAGAATGAATCAGGCATTTCGGCTAGCCACTCAATTTGGCGAAGTCCACCTGTTTCAAGATCACATACCTCTCTGGTTAGGGGACGCACAACAGGAACTGAAAAAGCAGAACACTTTAATGTATTTAGTGCCATATATGCTGCCTGAATGGCATCCACATTTGGCACAGTCCGCTCGTTCTATTTTATTGATCGAAAGCGTGTTCGATACCTTAGTGCGCTATGACCCCATTCAAAATGATATTGTGCCTCACATCGCACACCAATTTCATTTCAGCGACAAACAAATCCGTCTTCGCATTCGCACTGACATAATGATGCACAATGGAGAAGCGCTGACACCGGAGCTGGTCAAAAAAAATATCGAGATGCGTCTCAACACGCCTCACCCATATCAAATTTTATTTCGCCATGTCGAGCGGATTGACATAGATAAACAGTGGGTCATTTTCTCTATGCGTCAATCTGACCCAGTTTTGCTTCATTTATTAGCCGATTCTCACAGTGCGATTTTTGATTATCAGGCATCAAAACCTATCGGGTGTGGAGCATATCGGGCCGAAAGTCTGGAAAAACAGTATTGGAGTTTGGTTCGTAACAACCACTATTTTGGCTTTGGTGGCCATATTGAACGAGTAGAGTTTTGGTGTAGCGATGCACAACCTCAAACGCCTATGCACGTGGCAGAACTGCTCTATTGCGAATCTCAACCCGCTCAGCCACAAAAAGTCGATCGCAGTGGGTGTACTGTTTTTCAGTTTCATCATCATGCAAACGCCTTGTCCGCTCAAGAAAGAGCCTGGCTTGTTCATCATAGTCGACGTTTTACGCTTGATGGCCCAAAAAGATCAGCGAACAGCGTGATGGATTGCCATCAAGACAAGGGATTTCACTTGTTCAATCACGACATGAAACTGCCGGCTCGCCCGGTGGTCATTGAAGTGGTAGACAGTCATATGAGGGAGTTGCAACCTTTGCTTGATGCGTTGTCTCAAAAAGGGGTTATTTGGCAGGTATATCTTCAAGGACAGTCTCAAGATGTGGCTGTTGATGTCTCTTACGACTGTTACGTATTTGGCGACGACCTGACGTTCCAGTATTACGAATGGCTACTTTGCGGCAATGTGTTTAGCCTATGTTTGCCTGAACGTGGAAAACAAAGCCTATTAACCTTTATTGATATGCTCATGCAGGAAAGTAACGACAGTGAGGAATTTCTGCACAAGCTGTATCGAGCGGAGGATTGGCTTATTCAGAACTATTATTATTGCCCTCTCTGGCGCAATCATTTCACCGTCACTCGAGCGGACAATTTGTATGGCACAGAAACAAACAATATGGGTGTCATGTCTCTGGTGAATATGTGGTTGGAGTAATCGCTGGTATGGTAGTGTTTGAGTGGCAATTTTGTTTGCAGTGTTTAACGGATAATTAAGGATAGAAAATGGATTTTAACGTTTGGCTCAGTTTTGTCGCAGCCTCCCTCATTCTTACCGCAACACCGGGGCCTAGCATATTTTTAGGTATTGCACATGCACTGAGATATGGTCATAAACGTGTGTTATATACCGCCCTTGGGGATATCTCTGCTAACTTTATTCAAATGGTGTTAGTTGCCTTGGGTTTAGGAGTCATCCTTGCGAGTTCGGTAATGGCATTTACTGTCATTAAAGTCTTTGGTGTCATGACCTTGGTTTACATGGGGCTAAAAATGCTCCTCGTTAAACCCAAACAAGTTGAGCGCTTAGACCTCAACGACTCGGATTTGCAGGCCTCGAACAAAAAGTTGTTCTATTCTGGCTTTTTAGTCGCCGCTGGTAATCCCAAAGCCATCATATTCTTCTCTGCTTTTTTTCCGCAATTCATCAACCCTGACTTGCCAGTGTTACCTCAACTGATGGTGATGTGCCCAACCATGGCATTTCTTGATTTCAGCTTAGTAATGTTTTATGCATTTTCGGCCAGGCGCATTGTTAATGCGAGCAGACTATCTCTTAACACTGTGACCAAAGGAAGTGGTGCTTTACTGCTCGGAGCCGCAGGTATTCTAGCAGTTAAAGAACCCACTTAATCTCGACTGAGAACCGCGTTCAAGATTGAACACACTGTGCCCAGCACAACCATTACACCTATTTAGCAACTCTCGGAGTAAGACACTTATGATCACTTTTTACGAACTGTGTGGGGACGATGGCTTAAAATTCAGTCCTTATTGTTGGCGAACGAAAATGTGCTTGATACACAAAAATATAGCGTTTGATACCACTGACCTATCTTTTGTCGACCTTCAGGCTAAGTTTAAGGGGCAATTTTCTACACTCCCCGCCATCAAAGATGGTGAAACGGTACTCTCTGATTCGTTTAACATCGCTGATTATCTTGAGGCTCACTACCCTGAATTACCCTCATTATTTGGCGGTAAAAAAGGGCGTTTAATGGCACTTTTTTTCCATGAGTGGGCAGCATCATTACATTCGGACATTGCCAAAATTGCCATCTTCGACATTTACTGCAAGCTTAAAGATCGAGATAAAGAATACTTTCGTTCCTCTAGAGAGAAACACTTTCAGGACAGCTTGGAAAATGTACAAAACAACAACCAAGATTTAGCAAAGGCCGATTTACTCAAAAAAATGAGAGTACTGGAATCTTATTTAGCTAAGACACGATATTTATCGGGCGATGCGCCCATGTATTCAGACTATATCGTCTATGGAACGTTGAAGTGGCTGCTGTCTACGAGTAACGCTTTCACAGAGGAAATGCTGACTAACCATGTTTTAAAGTGGTATGACTGCCTAGATAGGATTGGCACTGGAATTTAAACATGCTTAAGACAGCGACGGAAATGTGAACGCATCGCATAGTTTCATGTTCAAGCTTTGCATCAAGTGAGATCGTTGATAATTTTTCGCACATAGGATTTGGCTATACAAGGAGCTAGTTTTAAGTCGGGGGCGTTAAAACCTTACCTTAACGATAAGTATGACAATACAGAGAGTAAGACGATGGGAGGGTTATACTTAGATGTCAGCGCTCAAGTTTTCGATTACGTATTCATCGAAGGAAAAGCAGATTTTCTCACTCGATTTAGTTCGGAGGTAGATAGTTGGTAAGCCGGCGGAGGACTCATTGGGCGTTTGGGAGGGGTAATGGCAAGTTCTTTATCCTGTGGCGCAGTAAACTATCGTGCTGATAGTGATTACAGTTCACCATATTCCAAGCATGGAACATACTGTCAAGCGATGGTTAGAAAACAAATAGCTAATCATTGGCAGATGGGAGTTTCCTATCAGCATGATTTCTTAGATCTAGCAAGAGATGAGTTCAAGTGGAATAACGTCTTTCAATTCGGCTCAGTGTCTGGCTTAGTCGCAAATTTAGAATATGCAGAGCGTGAGAAAGCGGAAGTGAGCTATGAGCTTGGGTTGCAGTTCTCATTTTAACGTATGCGCATCGCAATAATTAACGTCATTATAGATCTGAATATTGGGGCTATAGTAAGCTAGACTTAGCCACCGCTTGAAAATCATCTCTATATAAAATCGTACCTATATCCGAATATTGTAATACTGAGACATTGGTATCATATTCTTCTAATATGTACTTTAACTCGTACATGATCGATATGTATTGGGTACTAGAGTCTAAAAACCAAGAAATTGCATTTCGTGGCCATGATTTTTCTTCAAATGGTGGGCAAGGTAAAGAGGAATTGAGTTGAGAAAATATTTGTTCGATATGTTCTCTATGATATTCATGGAGTATTAGATCTTCCTCGAGCATTAATCTCGCCTGTGTAATGATGCCATGAGTATTCTGCAACTGTTTTTCTTCATTATTGCTAGCGATAAATCTAATGTACATAACCTTGTTACTCTTTGGGTTAGTTAGTGCCTAAATTAATATAAGACGGACAGAATTCTTGAAACTGTAGCATAGTTAATGGGAGGTAACACACGTATGAGAACAAGAATAAATGAAGCTATCTTGCTGAGAAAAAAAGGGAGCTATAAAGAGTCTCGTCAGTTATTACGCACGGTGTTAGCGAATTCCTCCTATGCGCCTTCCGCGCATTTGAATATTGCTTGGTCCTACGATAACGAAGGTAAAGAACAACAAGCTGTAGAGCACTATCGGTTAGCATTAAAGGGGCTGCTTTCACCTAACGAGCGATTTGATGCTTTGTTTGGTTTAGCGAGCACTTACAGAAGCCTCGGTTGTTATGGAGATGCGCTGGATTACTTTCAACAAACGATTACCGAGTTCCCAAGTAATTTAGAAGCTCAGCCTTTTTACGCGATGTGTTTATATAACTTAGGTAGACATAAGGAGGCAACCGCTTTGCTTCTTAATTTGTTGGTATCGACAACTGATAATCAGTCAATAAAAGAATACCAAAGAGCAATACTGCTGTATGCAGAAGACCTTGATAAAAAGTGGTAAATATTGCGTTCCTACGTATATTTGTTCGTCTAACCGTGGAGTAGACACAATAGCGAGGTTCTAGTCATGAATTCTAAGGTTTTGGATCTCGATAACTGATTAACTGCTGTTTCAGCCCTAAAAGAGAGAGGCTAAGGTTTCGACTTATCATGAAAGAGAGTGGTGTCAATCTGATGATATGGATAAATAAGTGGCAAACCTACCTCCACTTTCACCTAGGTATCGTGTAAAAAATCTTGATCAGCTTTCTTTTGGTTCTCAGCGTAAAACAGCACAAGAAAAATAGGGAGAAATCATCCTTGTCCTTGTCCTTGTGGAAGTGGAAGTGGAAGTGGAAGTGGAAAAAAATACAAACGATGCTGCATTTCGTAAAGATATAACTATTTCTTCTTTTATAGTATAGATGGGCTTTTGTGAGCTAGATTTTGACCAAACTCAGCTTATCCGAACTGCATGGCTTGGAGCATCAACTCTAAGCCATTTCTGTCCAACAATGTTTTAGAAAGGGGAATTAGTTCATGGAACGCTGATAACAAAAAAGAAAGTAGCAGCCGAGCTACTTTCAATTATACCTACCCCGTAATAGCCCACTCACCGAATGGAACATTGTGAGCCTTTATCGTATTCCCTAAGAGAACTTTCCTCACTTGCCAACCGTGGCGAATGTAATCACGATCAGATAGAAAGTAACCATCTCCCGACCAATGGGGCTGTCTGTGTTCTAAGCTCTGATTTTTATCATGTAGAAACTGAGTATCTGAATGGCTCAAACAAGCCTTTCTTAGTTCAGGGAACAGATTACGAGTATGCTTTGACCATGCAAGGATAATGGTTCTTACGGTTTTGGTTTGATGGTAACCACCAAAAGGATCGCTGTTGTCAGAATCGTATTCAGTAACGGTGGCAACAATCACCGATTTCGCCCAATCAGGTACAACGAGGTCGTCCTGAAATTCTTGTTCTTTTTGACGATAAAGCTCTAAGGCTTGTTGCTGCTCTATTCGTTTAAGCTCCTCTTGCTTTTGTTCTTCAGCCTTAGCGTTTGCTGTGGCTTCTTTTGCTTTATGCCGTGCAATTAATATTAGTTGTTGATCAAAGCGGTACTGCTTTAACTGTTCAACGATTTTCTGGTAGTGATTAGCTGGTGGCCGCTTTTCTAGTTTAGCTTTGTATTGCTCTCTTTCGTCATATTCAATTATAGATAGGCAATGCTCAGCAAAGCCTTGGTCATTACCACCACAACCTAAATCAAGACGACACTCATAGGTATCTTGATTAGAGAAACGGACACGCACATAAGTCTTATCGTAACCACCTACTGGATTGGTCAATGCGACAGACAAGGCTAGAGCTTCAAACTCAGCAAAAGGGTATTGGTGCTCTTGTTGAAATGAACGTGATTCAGAAGCCGTCACTTCTACAAATACAGGGATGATGTCATTTACTAGGGATTCCATTTTATTCTCCTTTGAATAAATTAGATTGGATATTCCCTAGAGTGATATATATGTGAAATTGTTTTAGATGGATAACACCACAAACAGAATGGCAATCCTTTTAATCAACCCAAGAAGACCACCAGCAAAATAATCACGAACAATAATAAAAATAATTAACATTCAACAAGAGGAGCTGAACTGACTGTTAAATTTCGGATTGGGGAACTGAACACAGAATCGTAAGCTTCATAATTGATCATTATCCAATAACGTACGATAGCGTTTTTTGCTTTCCTACCAACCACTTACCCAACCCTTTACCCAAAATTATTTTTTAAACCGATACTTAAATATAAAAATCATAAGGTTAAATGACAAATTCAGATTACGCCAGCCCACCAAACGTTTGGAAAGGGCCAACTCGAAAGAGTTGGCCTTTTTTTTATTTTATAGTCATCAATTATGCTATCGGTACTAAACGCGCTACCTTTCAATCACAGGGTGACGCACGGTGTAAAGTGCTTTTGATTCCCATGACTTTAGTTTCGAACCATCTCATACGTTTCAAAGTCAGTATTTCCAATTAACTTTTGTGTGGCATATTTGATCTACTTACGTACAGCCATCACCTTACCCGCACAGATAATCACTAATCGCAGAAGAACTTAGCCACAGAACGAATAAAGGCTGGTATCCACCTTCTTGCAATGCCTCTTTAAAGCCAAAGGCTTTGATTATCCCCTGCAAGGTATAAAGTTATATATATCCCTTTGTTGGGATAGCACGGCCAATATCCTCTATGGGGATCAAACCTCATAATATGAAATGACAACTTGTGATTTATAGCCCACAACAATTAGCCAGTACTTCATTGCTAATACGCAAAAAATAAATGGACTCAGTTCGAAGTGGCAAAGAGAGTCGCATAAAGCAAGCTACCATTTCTAACTTTGAAACTAGACCAGATAAAGCCACGCTCTCTACCATGTTTAAAATCATTCAAGCCTTAGATCTGACAGTAAAGGTTGAAACAAGAAGTGAGAGCAAGACAATGTTGTAATGCCTTTGTATTACACACAATACTTGAACGACCACCTTAAGGTTCCGATAGAGAGTTAGCCATACTTTAGGTATCTCAAAGCCCCATGGCTTTGAGTTTTCTATTGTTCTTTCATTACATAAAGTAAATCACATTAGACTTTTAATAAGATCGCCAAGTTTGTAAGCATAAAAGCTCACTACTGTAGACTTTTATGTGATAACTCAATGTATTCACCATAAAAGTGAACTTTAATAGACTTTTATTTAAAATCTACGTATAAATAATTTAAAAGTCTACTAAGACATACTTTATTGCATCATGCTATATGGAGGTTCTATGGTTAAGAAAGTAAAAGCAACTGAGTCACCAGATCTAAGCCAGGTGTTCACACCATCACTACTTGGTGAGGCGATCAAAGCAAAAAGAACTCAAAGTAAAATCACCCAGCAAGATGCAGCATTGCTTTCTGGTGTTTCAAAACAAACCTACATAAAAATTGAACAAGGCAGCTCCGATATTAAACTAACCTCTTTAATGAAAGTTGTGTCTGCTCTAGGAATAAAGATATCGATACAACCATGGCAAGACTTAGATGCTTCAGTCTCATCACAGGAGAAAGGTAATGACGTCTGGGTCTAATCAATACATCCTCGATATAGTCTATAGCCAGCAAGTCATAGGCAAACTATCACTGAGTAAAGAAAGTGATGCTCTATCTGTAATCTACAAGCAAGATTGGATTGATAATGGGTTTCCCATATCGCCACACCTTCCATTTAACTCTGATATACCATCAGTCAATATCAGGAGGTTCTTACAGAATTTGCTCCCTGAAAATAAAGGGTTAGATTATTTGATCGACTTTCTTGGCGTATCACGTTCAAACGTATTTGCACAAGTTGGTGGTATTGGAACAGATACATCAGGTGCAATGATGTTCTTATCTGAAGGTGTTTCTCCAGTTCAAACTGAAACCTCTTTCAACCCAATCAACGATAGTGAATTAATTAAGAAACTATCTGACCCTGAGCTTTGGTATTTAGAAATATGGGAAGGAAAACCAAGACTATCAGTAGCGGGGGTTCAATCTAAGCTCAACGTTTTATCTATCGATGGAAACTTAGGGTTTGGAGAGGGTGAACTATGCTCAACTCATATTGTGAAGTTCGAAAAAAATGACCAACAACACCTTGTCATAAATGAATTTGTGACGATGAAGTTAGCGAAGCTAGTTGAACTAGATGTTGCTGATGTTGAGTTGCGGTATTTTGACCAATTTCCAGCCTTAATTGTAGAGAGATTTGATCGAAAGCTATTTAGCTCAACAAGTGTGAAACGAAGGCATATGATCGATGCCTGTCAAGCTTGTAACCTAGGTGTCGATAGAAAGTATGAACGAAACTTAGGTAAACAAAGAGATGTCAGTCATATTCGTGATGGTGTCAGCTTCACCCAACTTTTTTCGGTAACAGAGCAATGTGAAAACCCATTAGCGGCAAAACTAGCGATCCTAAAGTGGGCAATGTTCAATCTCTGCATTTATAACGCAGATGCACATGGCAAAAACTTCAGTTTCTTTGTCCAAAAATCGGGCTTAACACCAACGCCACTTTACGATCTAGTCAATGTAAGGATGTACCCTGAATTTGAGCAGGATCTTGCGATGGCAATTGGGGATGAATTTGACTCAGATTCTATTAATGCCTACCAACTTGTAGAGTTTGCTGACGATTGTGGTATTTCACCAAAATTGCTTCAACAGAGCCTAGTAAAGATCGCAAATGACATTATAAACAACATTGATGATGCTATATCTCTCGTCACTCCTACTTCTGATTCACAATTACCTTATTTAAACCGATACCGTGAAATCGTTGTGGTTAGATGTAAGCACTTCCTTAAACAATCACCACTCATCACTGAAATTGAGCTTTAACTTATAGATAAGCTATCTAATCAGAATATAGAAAGCACAAAGAGCAAAAGCTCTTTGTGCTTTCTACTTGATAATTAACGCAGCCAGTTCAGTTACTGATGAGGAAGTTGAACCGATAGAAATTAGATAAATTTAGGTGTTACTCCATATCGCCCAGTAAGTAATCTTCATCGCTACTCACTACTGCGCCGTGCTTTAAGAAGTTCTTACCTAGGATCATGCTGTATTCAAAGCGAGAGCGATCTTGAAGGTTTACCCTCACCTCTTTCTCTAGGTCACCCAACTTCACCTTCATTTCTACCACTGGGCGAATGTTCACCTTCTCGCCTTTCTTAGCTTTAATGCGCATTACATCAATCACAGGCTTAGTGAAGTCTTGCTTATCGCCTTGGTTGTTTTGATAGGTAAAGCTCACCATGTCTTGGCCGTCTTTCTTAAATCGTTTGATGTTGACTGCGTTCATTGAACTTACATCTGCGCCTGTATCCAACTTGGCAGGGAATGTCATGCCGTTGACTTCAACAACCTCGATGTGCCCGACTTTAAACAAAGGCTCCGATTTCAAAAGATAATCAGATCGAGTATTCACATATACCCCATCTTTCGCCATCTTCTTACCTAAAACAAAGTAGGCCTCTTTCTCATTACTGTTAAGTACATCGATAGCAAACTCTTGTTGGCGAACTTTACCAGCGCCCAAAAACTCACCACTTACAACCGGACGAGTATCATCACCGACCTTAAGCTTCTTAATAATTGACTTTGTTATCTTCTGCTTCTCACCATTTACATCTGTAAGATAAAATTCAACAGAAGCCTCTTTGCCTTTACCTGTCATTTCAAAACTGTCGACCTTCAGCAAAGGCGTGTTGACAGTAAATGAAGCAACAGCCTTCATAGGAAAACCATCTAATGTGATATCTTCTTCCGGTGAGATAATCAGTGGCTCAGTCTTTTTCGCGACCTCGCTGAAATTCTCAGATCCTTCAGAAAGAATATTTTCAGCGTTGGTATCAATCATGAAAAGTTCGCTTGCGGTGCTTGTACCAAATCTCAACTGTGACACGCTACTCGAGCGGTCACGTAGGTACACCAGAACGTCTTTGGTTGTGTTTTCATCGAGTTGGACTGGTACATATACCAGAGGTCTCTTTTTACCACTCACGCTTAACATACGAACTAATGGCAGTGTCATCTCTTTCTGTTTGCCATCGTTGTCGAACATATCAAACGTCACTTCACTGTTCTTCTTATCTACGTCGATGTCTTTTGCATGAAGAATACTGTAGCGATTCTTTAAGGAGAAGGTCGCGTTCATCGCCATTCCGGAGATAGACACCACCTCTTTACGGCCAACAACCGTCGCGTTTTCCTGCTCTTGCAAATAGTCGTAACCAGCAAACACTAAGGCGTTGTCAGCAAGAAAGGTTTTGCCGATCAGCACTGGCGCAGAGAAGTGACTTCTGTCCGTCAGGTTAACGTCTGTTTTTAATTCATGGTCCGCAATAGTCAGCGACATCTTAACCGTAGGGCGAAGCAAAGGCGTGCTGCTGGTGCGGCTGCGTATTATGCTGACACGCTCTAAAGGTGCTTCGATTAATACCATGTCACCCGTACGTGGGTTTTGAACCTTGAAAGAGACCACAGCTTCATATTTCGCAAAGGTGCTGCCATCCCAATCATCGTAATCAACATCAGAATTGTTCAACAGGTCTTCGGTTAACGCCGCCATCAACTCTTTGTCTTTGAGATTTTGGTAATCGGGATTAGAGCTCTTCACATGAATGTCTTCCGCATGCATAGAAGTGGTTTCCGCACCGGTATCAATTTTACCAATGAAAGGAACGTCTTTTAGCCCTTGAACGCTAGATAGGTACACGTTCTCAGTACGACCTAATACCGACTTACCATCGAGTTCGTAAGTCGGGTTTTGAGTGGTGTGTGAAGTGTCTGTAGCCAAAGAATATTGTGTAAAAAGTAGAGTGCTTAAAAGAGTTAGAGCCAAAGGTATCTTTTTCATTAGTTGGTCCGTTGTGATCAGTTCACTAATAATACTGGCGATTCGGCAAATAGTTCCCCCACCAGCAATGGTTCTCACATAACGTTAACGCTATGAGTTTTTCGATGACAAACCGATGACTTTGCGCTGCATTAGCTTATCGATTATTGACTAATGGATACCCAACAACCTGTTCAATACTCAGTGTTACATTGGAGAAATGAATACAAAAAAGGCCAACGACAAGCGCTGACCTTAGCTATTCAAAACACACCTGAAGCGAGTTTAACTTGCTAAAACACAAACGGTTCTAGATAAACATAGCACTAAAAAGTCCCGACTGTTTTCTTTGCACAGATAGCTCGAGCTTTTTCTGCGTTCTCACCTTTATTTTTGAGATAGCACTGTCGATAAGATTCGACGTAGCGCTCAAATAACACTTTGGCTTCAGGTTTGGGTTTAGAGAGCAGTTGATTGACGAACTTTCTTGAGCCGACCTCAAAATGCTGAGTATCGATTGGGCTATTCCAATCCCCTCCCCAGATAATAAAGCCATGATGAGCAAACAGCTCCACCACATCTTCTGCCATGCCTCGGCGTTCAATTTCATCACGCGCGCGAAAGCGAGTACGGTTCACATAGCGGGTTGCCGATTGTGATGGCTTGACCGTGATGGTTCCGTTTTTATCGAACTCTAAGAAAGGATTTTGAACTGGGTTGATGTCGATTGCCACACCATAGGCATGTTTCGACCAACCTCCTCCGCCGGTAATAGGACGAGCGTTAAACGCGCTACTGTTGTTCGCGTCCATTGAGGCGCTATCGTCACCTTTAAACTCACGCATTAGGCGAGCGGAATGAAGAGGAAAATTGCGCTGTTTAAGCTCTGAAAAGATTTGTTCAAGAGCTGGCGCAATAACATCAAGCACGATCATATTGCCCTGTTGCGTCTCCCCTTTGAAATTAATGAAATCGAAATCCACCTTAGATAGTCGCTCACAACCAACAGGCGCACCACTACTCAAGACATTGTTCTTTTTCATCATGTCGCATTGCCATTGAAATATAGGGGCAACTTGGGCATAACTCGCAACACTGAGCACAGTGGCCAGCCAGCCGACAATAAAACGTTTCATATCAAAGACTCAAAAATATTAAGAGTGAAAAGTAGCAGAGTTGGAAAATAGCAGAAGTTGGAAAATAGCATATTAAGCCAAGTTGAGCGCACGATTTGTTAGCGCGCTTTATTCCAATAGACAATCTCTCTAACTCGTCCGTTCTGATCCTTGTCAGCTTCTCCACCAACATCAGAAAGTTCAGGTAAGGTCGATAATTGCGGAGCGTAATAGGCAACCAACATAAGTACAAAAGCATCGTAAATATCATCTATCGCGACGTCTTTACGCTTGGTGGTTGAAATGGCCAACGACAAGCCGTCACACCATTGAGGGGCAAGTTGCTGAATAATAGAAAGCCGTTCCTCTTTGCCTTCTTGTGTTCGTTTGGAAAACATCAGCGGTTCGCCTTTCAAAGCTGCAAACACCACCTCAGGGTGTGATTCCCTGATAGAAAGATTGGGATGAGTTTCAATGAGCTCATCAAGCTCGCGGATCTTGGGCACAATTCCCCAAGTCTGTTTAGAAAATTTCTTATCAAGCTGCTCCACATTGGCACTGCACGCCGCAATGTAATCAGTTTGATAAACCGCCTCTCGGCACGGAACAGGAAACACGGAAGAACCACGCTTGCTGGTGAGAAAACGTCTTGCTGCTTTATCGCATAATCTATCTGGAGTAAGCGAATCGCTAAAGCCAATAGGCATATCGATTAATGTTGTTGATCCCGTAAGATCACCAACCAACTCATCGAGCGTATTTTCCACCTTAAACGCAGGTATCTCACTGTCAGAGATAATCCAAGCGATCCAACCGGCCTTGCAGCCATCAATTCCGATGTATTTCATTGTGCTCTCGATGATTAGTTTGTTGAGGGCTATTTGGGATAACTAGCCACTTAATGATCAGTGCCACTCATTAATTAACAGTCTGCTTTTCACGCCACGTACCTGTAAACCCATTGCATCGAACACCTCTTCGAAGTCTCGACACTGTGGTGGAATATTGGGTAAAGAAAGTGCTGCTTCAGAAAAGAATTGTTGTTCAAAATGAGCCGAATCGCTCCACGCCAATTGCCACCATTCGAGAATACGAAATTTAGACGCTCGAAGTTTTTCAGCCGTAGGAACTTTGTCACTTTTGCTTAGGTTCTCTTTGCTTGTGGTCGGAAAGAGGTTCCACTTGTCGTTATTCGGCCAATAAGCAAAAGGCAAGCAGTGATCAACGTGATACTCATTTTTTAATGATTTTCCACTCCAGACACTGACAATATCGGCACGTTCAGATCTAAGTTGTTCGACACGTTTACGCACATCGCGAGTATCGTGGTTTTGATCGATCCATACCAAGCAGTCGTGATACGTCTGTAGTGAGATACTTCGCTGTCGGTTCAACTCGAAACGCTGCATCTCCATGACCCATTGATTCACCACCAGCGGTTCAATCCAAGAGTGGTAGATTCTAAAGCACTCCCACAGGCTTTCATCGAGAGTGAAATAGCCAAAGCTTTCTAAGAACTCACTATCAATGACCAGTGATTCTCGGCTCTTCCGTCGTTTCTGAGGTGGGTATATATCGAATAGTCGGTTGTCTTTCGAGCCTTGATAAATGAAAGTCACAGGTCCTGATTTAATGGTACTGATCGTTTGTGAAAATAGCTTTTGTAGAGCCTTAGCTTCATCGCCGAGAAACATAGCGCCTATCGCTAGATCATCAGCACTTAAGTGTTTGAGTTTATTCCACCCATCCTCTTTTACAAACCCAAGTCCCTTCATTGTGTTGCTATTTTGCTGAATCCCGACGCCTTCTATGTCGATATCAATCAAACGCTTAAACTGCCTTACCCAATACAGAGCGACCAAGCCCACTGGTAGAGAAATTTTCCCATCAGTTCGATCAATCACAGCGCCTGAATGAGCATCCGCAATTCGCAGTAACGTTCTCAACAAAGCCAACTTGTATGTGGCCGACTTGTTGTCATTCACAATAATGTGGCGCACCTTGTTCAAATCACCGGAGCCATCGTCTGGCAATGTCATCACCACGGTTTGCCACCACACTTCACTGCGGTTCAATGTATCTTGGCTATCATCAACATGACGAACCAACAAGGCGCTGTTTTTTGATAAACGCTCGAGCTCTTCAATCGAGACTTCATAACCTTGTCGACTGTCTTGAAACTCCCCATGACGCAGAGTGATCACCAACTTGCCATTTGGAGCCAGCAAGTTAGACAATTTTCTAAATGCACGCTCTCGATGAGACGAGGCTAAATGCATCCATACTGCGCTCACCAATATCAAGTCAAAACGCATTCCGAGGTTTTCAGTGCGGCTAAGCGAGGGAAGTGAATCATCAATCCAGGTAACACTTGGGCTTGTATATTTAGAGCCTTGTTCACGTAATAAAGCACTTGGTTCTATCGCAATAACATCAGCTCCGGCTTTGTGCATCCATAGCGCATCACGACCACTTCCTGCACCAACATCTAGTACTTTATCACCCTCTAAAGGCCAATAAGCTTGCCAGCTTTTATGCACCGTCTCGAACGTCACTGAGTTGTACTGTTCACAAAGTGTGTGAGCATTTTTATCGTAAAAAGGAATCGATGAGGACATATGCGCTATTGGGGTAAGGAGTCTATCTCAATAGTAATGGGGAGCTAAGGCGATTGCTAGCAGCTCATGTAAGTTCAGCCACACCAATCAATATTTATCGTTAGTGACTGTTTTATATCAATATCCACCTAATGAGCTCATCAGGCGAGTCACATCACGAATCAGTTTCGTCAGCAAAACAAAAACAAACAAGGTGCAAGCTGACGCGCGAACAGGGATAATTGTTTTGATAATTAAACCAACCTCAAACCCCCAGCCGATAAAGACTAATGACCACATACTCGTACATAGACATCCCATTCAACCTGCGCCACACCTGTTGGTTTTGTGGTGAACCTTCCAATGATGTTGTTGAATTCCCTAAGACTGCACAAGCTATTGCCAAGATAGACTATTCACCGATTGCACTGCCAGCTTGTAAGGAGTGCGCGAGTGTTAGGTATGCAAAAGATCTAACTTCGATTTGGGCTGTGCGCGATCAGATAAAACACGCACTCATCGATAAGTACGCAAAGCACCTAGGCATCGGTGAAAATTGGACGGAGCAAGAGCTTATTGATTCTGATTTTTCAGGCTCGACGCTTGGCGGGTTTGGGCGCAGTGCTTGGAAGATGTATCAAATCGCCAAGCAACGAGTCGACTATAAAGGTTGGCCTTTATCGGTTGATGACATTGTAATCGAGGTCTACGACGAAACCAGTGGCTTTGAATTTGACGGTACTCGTTATGCTTCAATCAATTCGTGTATCGATTATTTCACCAAGGCTGCGGGCGTAGACAAAGAGCTGCTATCGCAACTTGTCGACATCGTTTCAACAGACCGTTTTAGCTACGCGCTTCGAATCGCCAAGCTGAATAAGAATGTCTCTAATACCAAACGCTCAGAGATCATCGAAGAGGTGTTACAGCAAGAGTCTGAACAAGAAGAAATACTGCTTGAACAAGCTAATTCACTGTTCAACCCAAATGTCGAAGAGGTCAGCATTTCAGGTTCGACGGCTCCGGTGTTCGCTATTCAATGGGCAATGATGAATAACGTTAAAGATTTAGCTCACCTTTGCGCGATCGAAGATGATTATTTTGACTATTTCGAGCACTTAGGAGGCCCAGCAGCTTTCATGTCTTATAACGGCCTACAACTCTATTTAGAGTCGCGTCAAGATCCTGAATGGATAGAAAAGTCGGATCCAAATAAACAATATTGGTGATCATTAACCATTACTGGTGAACACGTGTAAGCTCGATAAGTGTGTCAAACATCTATTGTTAGTCTTTGTTTTATATAAAGATCTAAAAATTACCACCTATAACAGTTAATTGTTGCAATTTGGTTAAATAGAGTGAAAACTTCAAGCATCTAAAACTATTTAATCACTGCAATCTTGCGGTGAGTAAGGAGTGAATTGTGCTTGCTGTTCTTCGTATTATTTTGGCTACGGTGTTTATTATTTTCACCACCCTCTGTGCTTTTGTTTACTGCTTGTTTAGCCCCAAGAACCCCAAGCATGTGTACGTTTTCTGTCGTTGGTTCAACCAGCTACAAAAGATCGTCGGTGTAAAACTGGTGCAGCGCGGCCTAGACAATGCGCCAACGTCAGAAAAAAGCGTCTACATCTCTAACCACCAAAGCATATTAGACTTTGTGACCGACCCAGGAATGCTAAGACCTCGCACTGTTTCATTGGGCAAGCGCGATTTGTTGTATGTGCCTTTCTTTGGTCTGCTGTATTGGATCACAGGTAACATCATGATTAACCGCGAAGATAAATCCAAAGCACGCGATACGATCAAGCAAGTGGCAGAAGCCATTCATCAGCGAGATCTGTCTGTTTGGGTTTACCCTGAAGGAACGCGCAGTAAAGGGCGTGGACTACTGCCATTCAAAACGGGCGCTTTTCGAATGGCGATTGAAGCTGGCGTACCTATCACCCCGATGTGTACCAGCACCACACACAATAAGATTGACCTCAACCGAGTTAATAATGGCATTGTGATCACCGAGATGCTTGAACCTATCGATGTATCTGGATACAAGATCAGCGATGCGAGAGAGCTAGCCAATCGCTGTCACGCACTCATGGCAGAGAAAATAGCAGAGCTTGATGCCGAAGTGGCTCGTTTAGAGGCTCAACAAAATCCAGAGCTGGATTCAGACCGTTCTTCTACGAGCTAACTCGCAACGAACCCACTGAGTCATCGCTCAGTTACTTAAAAAGACACTCAACGATCGCAACTCTCATTGTTCTTGTTTTACTTGCTGGCGCTTATCCGCACAATAAAAACAGGCGTTAATGGCTTTATAGAGTAATGGGAGTAAACGATGGAAGTGATTCACCATGGTGGCAAACATACTGTCACTGGATCTTGTCACGAGCTAAGAGATTCAGGCCAAGCGGTGCTCATCGATTGTGGCCTTTTTCAAGGAGAAGACACCCGCCCTCTTGATATTGAATTTGAAACGTCTCACCTTAACGCTCTGCTGCTGACTCATACTCACATTGATCATATTGGTCGATTACCTTGGTTGCTTGCCAGTGGCTTTAACCAACCAATTTATTGCACGCAAGCCACCGCAGAGCTCGCTCCTTTAATGATTGAAGATGGCTTAAAACTGCAAGGGCTCAGCAATAAACAATCAAAGCTGATACTCAAAAAGATTCATTCGTTGATAGCTCCCAAGCCTTACGGGGATTGGTTTCCCATCACGTCCACACAACAAAACAACGGAAAGGATCATCATAGGCCAAATACTCTGTATGCTCGTTTTCAACCTGCAGGGCATATCTTAGGTTCGGCCTATATAGAGATTAAGTTACCAAGCCAAGAGGTAGTGGTCTTTTCAGGCGACTTGGGCCCTAGTAACACGCCACTGCTGCCGGATCCAAAACCACCACAACAAGCCGACTATCTGTTTATCGAATCGACTTACGGCACTAGCACGCACGACGATATTGCTCCACGCTCTGAACGCCTCAAAGCAATTATTGACCGTTCGTTACTCGATGGTGGCGTCATCCTGATCCCGGCATTTAGTATCGGCAGAACACAAGAACTGTTGTTTGATATTGAAAACTTGATCTTTGAGCATCAACTCAGCGCCGATATTCCTATCATCCTCGATTCGCCTATGGCAGAGAAAGTAACGCGTTCATACCGACGCTTTAAAGAGTTATGGGGGCAAGAAGCAAAGCAGCGCCTTGAAGTGAAACGTCACCCACTCGCTTTTGAGCAATGCATTACTGTTGATGGGCATAGAATGCACAAGAAAATCGTTAACCGCCTCAAGTCGACAGGTGAACCCGCGATTGTGGTCGCAGCTTCTGGAATGTGTCAGGGCGGCAGGATAATGAACTACTTATCCGCTTTGCTTCCCGATAAACGGACGGATGTGATTTTAGCGGGCTATCAAGCACACGGAACGCTCGGACGAGAGCTGCAACAAGGCGAAATGCAGGTTTCTATTGATAACAAAGACGTTGAGGTTAATGCTCAAATTCATGGCATGTCTGGCTATTCTGCTCATGCCGATAAAGAGGATCTCAATCGATTTATAGAGGGCATCGCGACTCCACCAAAAGAGGTGCATTTGATTCACGGTGAGCCAAATACTCAGTCTGAGTTCGCTAAAGAATTACAGGCGCGAGGGTTCGTGGTTGTTTGAAACAGGCATCAAACTAGCTACTTTCACTCAGTAAACATGAAGGCCAGAATTATCGAGCCTTCAAAGGCACAGTTTCTTAGGCCTGCGAGATCACTCGATGCAGGTGATATATTCCAATCAAATTCATCTCACCACTCCTATATCAGCCGTTCATGCTAAGCAATTCTCACCGCTGTTTTACGCAATTTAGTCTCTTGTGCACACCTACCCTTCTTCTGCGCACCTCCCCACCCTTTTGTATTAATCACTATTTATTCACTTTGCAAAACACCAGGCAAAACAACCTGTTGCATAACAAGTTAAATAGAACGATTATCGAATTAGCACTAAGCATTAACAAACACCCTCTATAACTTGCTTTATGTCACAGTAATCCTAATGCGCAGTTAAATAATTTAACACTCGGGTTACAAGTGAAGTATTGTGTTGTTCGAAAAACAATCATAAGCAAAACTAACAGGGAAAATACTCATGCAGTCGTTCGTTGATTTTTTGAATGGAATAATCTGGAGCCCAGTACTTATCTACCTATGTTTAGGTGCAGGTTTGTTCTACTCCATCATGACTCGATTTGTTCAAATCCGTCACTTCTTTGAAATGTGGCGCTTGCTACTTTCGGGTAAAAGCTCATCAAAAGGCATCTCGTCTTTCCAAGCTCTTGCCGTTTCGCTATCTGGCCGTGTAGGTACAGGTAACATTGCAGGTGTTGCTGCCGCTATCGGTTTCGGTGGCCCAGGTGCAGTATTCTGGATGTGGGTGGTAGCTTTCTTTGGCGCGGCGACTGCTTACGCAGAATCTACGCTGGCGCAAATCTATAAAGAAGAAGATGAAGGCCAGTTCCGTGGTGGTCCGGCTTACTACATTGAAAAAGCAATGGGTCAGAAGTGGTACGCATGGATCTTCGCTATCGCGACTATTTTTGCATGTGGTATTTTGCTTCCAGGTGTTCAGTCAAACAGTATAGGTAATGCTGTAGAAGCTGCGTTTGGCTCAGGTGATATGATTGAAACAGCTATCGGTACATTCAGTTTCGCTAAAATTTTCACTGGTACTGTTGTTGCTATCATCCTTGCTTTCATCATCTTTGGTGGTGTTAAACGTATCGCGAACTTCACACAAATTGTCGTTCCATTCATGGCGTTGGCTTACATCATCATCGCATTCGTTATCATCCTACTAAACATCAGCCAAGTTCCTGTTGTTTTCGGAATGATTCTGGGGGATGCATTCACTCCTATGGCAGGCTTTGGTGCTGCAATCGGTTGGGGTGTTAAACGTGGTGTTTACTCAAACGAAGCAGGTCAAGGTACGGGTCCTCACGCGGCAGCCGCGGCAAGTGTTGATCACCCAGCTCAGCAAGGTTTGGTTCAAGCGTTCTCTATCTACATTGATACTCTTCTAGTATGTTCTGCTACAGCGTTCATGATCATCATCACTGGTGCCTACAACGTTCACGGCGGCGCTGAAGGTGTATTCCTTGTTCAGAACCTAGCAGCAAACATCGGTGCGAATGGTCCCGTATTTACACAGCTTGCTATTGAAAGTGCACTGCCAGGCATTGGCAAGCCATTCATCGCATTTGCTCTGTTCTTCTTCGCATTTACAACGATTCTTGCTTACTACTACATCGCAGAAACGAATATTGCTTACCTACGTCGTACCATCAAGATCCCTGGCATGATGTTCGTACTTAAGCTTGTTCTTATTAGTGCCGTTTTCTATGGCACCGTTAAAACAGCAAACCTTGCATGGGCAATGGGTGATGTGGGTGTTGGTTTGATGGCATGGTTAAACATCGTTGGTATTCTGATCATCTTCTTCATGTCTAAGCCTGCGCTTAAGGCTTTAGCAGACTACGAAGAACAACAGAAACAAGGTGTGACTGAGTACACATTCAACCCTGTAAAACTAGGCATTAAAGGTGCAACTTACTGGGAAGAGAAGTACAAGCGTAAAACAGGTAAGTCTCCTGAATCTGAAGTTGCAGACAGTAAACCTGTAGAGCAACCTTCAGCTTAAGCTTACCTTAGCAAATAGATCGCTTTAACTCGCGCTATTAATAACGCATAAAAAAGGGGTTAGCCATTTCGGCTAACCCCTTTTGTTTTGTTCATAAAAATCGCAGTTTATAACGAGCTCATTACTTATAACGAACTGACTGCTTATAACAAACTAACTGTTCCCAAGCTAGAGCGTTAAGCTGCGATTTCTTGTGTTGCCATTTGAGGCGCTTTTTTCTCACCGATTGGCAGTACTGTGCGGCCATATTCGTTGTTGATTACTTGTGCCATTGCAAAGTAGATAGCTGACGCACCACAGAAGATACCTTCAAAACCAGCGATAGTACCGATCAGTTCGCTGCCAGTGAAATCACGAGCGGCAAGTAGGAAGAACAAAATAGTAAGTGAACCAAATACTACTTGTTTCGCTACTGGGTAGCATAGAGAACCAATGAACATGAAGCCAGTGAAGATGCCCCATAGTAGTAGGTACCAACCCATAAACGCTGCTGGACTTGCTGGTAGGCCCATGTAAGGCATTACGATTAAACCAACCAAAGATAACCAGAATAGACCGTAAGAAGTAAACGCAGTTGTACCGAACGTGTCACCACGTTTGAAACACATTGTGCCCACGATAACTTGGCTTAGACCACCGTAAAAAATACCCATAGCAAGAATCATTGAATCGATTGGAAAGAAACCTGCGTTATGGATATTAAGAAGTATAGTAGTCATACCGAAACCCATTAGGCCAAGTGGTGCCGGGTTCGCCAGTTTTGTTGACATTTTGCGCGCCTTTAAAAAAAGTTAATAAAATTTGTACGCAAATTTTAATCCGAACGGCATAAAAAGATAGATCGCTAAATCGCAATCTTAGATTGCATCGTTCGCCAGTTCGGCTTTCGTGATGATTTCAAGTATCTCGCCAACTCGTTTAGGGCTTTGTTCCATCAAGACCGCTTGAACCTCGGGCTTTACACACGCTAACCACTCTCCCGAAGGTTCTTGGTTAAACTTATCCATTGGGCCCATACTTTGGCTCCATGCACCACGGATATCAACCGTATCTTTGTGGCCATCGTTGGTCGTAAAATATGAAAATTCAAAGGTTGTCGCATCGACAGATGTGATTTGGCCAGATGCCCCCCACGGCGCAGAAAGTTCGATCATAGGACCGATAGGATAGCTTTCACCTTCAATTTCTACAGAAGTTGCTTCACCAATGTAAATTTGAGCGTTATTGGCTGACTCTGAGACAGTGAAAGGTAATGATGTTGATACAGAATTAGGACCTTGAGGCGCAGCTTGCTTTAATAAGAATTGAACGATTGACGGGTATGCATTAACAGCAGCATCAACTTCCCCAACAGACTCCATACAGCCTTCGTAATTCATAATGCCTGTACTATCGACACCTTTAATTAAAGCGCCTTCAAGTGTTTGAATAACATGAATTTGGTTACCTTGTTCCTCTATAGACGTGATTTGGCCTACAGGACTTTTTAATACTTGATAACGCTGAGCAACAATACCTTCAGAGCTCGTTTCAAAACTCAAACTGCCATAATTACCCCAGCCCAAACTTTGCTCGAGACCTGACTGCGGCGTACTGTTACACCCAGTAACTCCAGTTACCAATAACGCAAGAATAGATAGCTTTAACTTCATTTTAATTGCCCTGTAATCAAATTATTCACGAACACAGTTTATCGATAAATGGAAAGCACTACTGTAATAGAAAGTAAGGGAAGTGTCGTATAACTGTCACTGAACAAGCAAGCCTCTTATAACAGAGGCTTGCTTAGTTTAATTATTTACAGCTAATTTCATCCCAGAACCAGTTCGATTGAACAGGGCTTTCCCAGACACCTGGACCGTTTTTAGCTACGAAGCACTTGCCATTATGTGTCACCTTGTCGCCATTGCTCACTTGGCTAACACCCGCTTGCCATGTGACAAACACCGATGGATCAACAACGACAGGCGGCTCAGTCACAGGTGGTTCAACCGGTGTTGGGTCTACCGGAGCAGGATCGACAGGTGCAGGGACAACTGGCGATGGATCTGTCACTACGGGTGGTGTTGGTTCACCCGCTACAGATTTCCAAGGGCCGCCATTGGCAGGATCATCCCCTTGAGTCCACCATTTAGCTTGGTAAGTCGCACCGTTGTGAGTGACTTGGTCGCCAGCATTGTAAACTTTACTCGCACTCCAACCGTTACCTCCGGGGTTAGTACCAGGGTCAACCGGATCAAGCTTATCGACCACTTTCACTTCAGGCCAGCTCGCATGTGATCCATAAAAATTGGTCACACACTTCTCGTAATCTCCGGCCACCAATGCTGAATAAGCGGTTTGGAAACCAACAAGCTCACACTCAAATGAATATCCTTCTGGGCGGTCTGCGTAGTATTTCCAGTTACCGTCCCAGTTGGTGTACAACACATCAGTCGCACCATTCAAGTTCAAGCTTCCGTAAGGCGTTTGCTGCCAGCATGTATTGGCTTCATCCGCTTCTACAGGGATCAGATAATGCGCAGCTAACCCTTCCCAATAACGAATTCGGTTAACTGGTTGGCCTTTGTCTTTGTTCTGCTCACCACACTCGATACCACCATTAATTACGTTGATTGTGGTACCAAACCCATAGCCAATTCCCGCATCCAACTCACGCTGAGAGGGTGTCCAAGTGCGGTCAATAACGTGCAGCATTGCTGGTTTAGGAGCTTGAGGTGTAAGGAAGAACCAGATAGCAGAAGCCAAGTTCAACCATGAATCAGCAACCAAACCTGGGTTATTCAATAGAACCGTCGCATCACCATCGAACATCACTTCCGAGAACGCACCGTAGTTAAAATGGTAAGAAAGCTGTTTAGCACCACGTCCAAAATAACCCTGACCTGCCGCACATGGCCATCGTGCATTCTGCCAATCGTTCTGGCCACAACCGGTGGTGTAACCCTCTTGGCCTTCAGACCAACCCATTTCACGAACATGCACCAGCGCTTGCTGCCACTCTTCTAGAGCTAATGGGTTATCAGAGGTGTTATCTATTGCGATGTGCCCACCTGTTTCTTGAGCGAAATGAGCAAAGGCCGTGATGATGGATTTTTTACAGATGGCGTCTGAATCTCGACCATCAGTGTACTCTCCACAGAAGGCTGGGAATTTTCCAATCGCGCGTAAGAAGCGAGTATAAGTGTACTCTGGTGCTGCCATCTGAGTGAGGAAGTCCCATTCAGATTGAGGGAATACACGCTCGACTCGTTTCACGTTTTCAGGATTCGAGGTTAAACCCGGCTCAATCGCTTCAACAATACTATTGGGACGAGTTTGTAATGCTTGTGACCAGATCGCATACATAGGATCGGATGTTTTCGCTTGTTCAGCAGCTTGTAATGCCGACTTTTCAACAAGGTAGCCATTCGGGTTTTGCGGATCAGGTTGAATGTTCAAAGACGCGTAACTGTGTGCTGCTAAAGTGCAGCCAACTACTGTCGCCAAATATTTGATTTTTAACATGATGGATTCTCTTATCTGTCCTTAATAAGTCCATCAAAGAGTATGTGGCGCATGGGAAATGAGCTAGTCGTTACCATGTGAATTTATAAAAAGTGCGAGTGACACTTTTATGTATCCTTCAACACAACAAAACGTCTCATTGTTTCTTGAGGTGATATCTAGTTTCCAACTGATTTGGTGTCTAGTTGTCAGCTATAAGCTTTTAATACCCTGAGTCAGAAAGAAAAAAGCCCCGAACTGAGTTCGAGGCTTAAGATCTTAATCAAAACTGGTTAAATCTCTAAGAGATTACTCCCACTCGATAGTTGCTGGTGGCTTACCAGAAATATCGTAAACAACACGTGAAATGCCGTTAACTTCGTTGATAATACGGTTAGATACCTTACCTAGGAAGTCGTATGGTAGGTGTGCCCAGTGAGCAGTCATGAAGTCGATAGTTTCTACGGCACGTAGAGATACAACCCAATCGTACTTACGGCCATCGCCCATTACGCCAACTGAACGCACTGGTAGGAATACCGTGAATGCTTGAGATACTTTGTGGTAAAGATCAGCAGCGTGAAGCTCTTCAATGAAGATAGCATCAGCACGACGCAGTAAATCACAGTACTCTTTCTTCACTTCGCCAAGTACACGAACACCTAGACCAGGACCTGGGAATGGGTGGCGATAAAGCATGTTGTATGGAAGACCAAGCTCTAGACCGATCTTACGTACTTCATCTTTAAACAGCTCACGTAGAGGCTCAACAAGGCCCATTTCCATATCATCAGGAAGACCACCAACGTTGTGGTGAGATTTGATTACGTGTGCTTTACCTGTCTTAGATGCTGCAGACTCGATTACGTCTGGGTAGATAGTACCCTGAGCAAGCCATTTAGCATTCTTCAGTTTCTTAGACTCTTCGTCGAAGATATCTACGAATACGTGACCGATGATCTTACGCTTCGCTTCTGGTTCAGCTTCGCCTTCCAGAGCGTCAAGGAAACGATCTTCCGCATCAACTTTAATGATGTTTAGGCCGAATTGGTCACCAAACATCTCCATAACCTGCTCACCTTCGTTTAAACGAAGAAGGCCGTTATCTACAAATACACATGTTAGTTTGTCGCCGATAGCGCGGTGAGCAAGCATTGCTACGACTGATGAATCAACACCACCAGAAAGACCAAGGATAACTTCGTCGTCACCTACTTGCTCTTTAATACGTGCAACTGCATCTTCAATGATAGATGCTGAAGTCCACAGACCTTCACAACCACACGCGTTAAGAACGAAGTTCTCAAGCATTTTTAGGCCGTTTTTAGTGTGCGTTACTTCTGGGTGGAATTGAACGCCGTAGTATTTCTTCTCTTCGTTTGCCATTGCAGCGTATGGGCAAGTATCTGTCTCTGCGATTTTTGTGAAATCAGCAGGGATTTCAACCACTTTGTCACCGTGGCTCATCCAAACGTCTTGAGTTGTCTCAAGGTCAGCGAAAAGCGCAGATTCACCCGTCACTTGTACAGCAGCGTAGCCGAACTCGCGCTCAGTAGACGTTGCTACTTTACCGCCAAGTTGCTCAGCCATCGTTTGCATGCCGTAGCAGATACCGAAGACAGGAACACCTGAATCAAATACATACTGAGGTGCACGTGGAGAATTATCTTCCGTTACACTTTCAGGGCCACCAGATAGGATGATGCCGTCTGGATTGAATTCACGAATATCCGCTTCTTCTACGTCCCAGCTCCAAAGTTCACAGTAAACACCGATCTCACGAATACGACGAGCTACTAGCTGTGTGTATTGAGAACCGAAGTCCAGAATTAGAATACGTTGGTCATGAATATTTTTAGTCATTGTAAGCAGTCTTATTGGCTATGTGATAAAACGGAGGCGAGTTTACTCACCTCTGATTAACTCTTCAAGAAATAAAGCAAACGTTTTCGTTGGTTATCTGTAACCTCGTGTTTTGAGAAAATCAGACTTTCTGCAAAACAGGCGGTAGATAAAATAATGTGCCGACTAAATCAGCACATTATTCAAACGTTTGGACGTATTATTAACCTAAACGGTAGTTAGGTGCTTCTTTCGTGATTTGAACATCGTGTACGTGAGATTCTTTCATGCCCGCACCAGAGATACGAACAAACTCAGCTTTAGTACGCATGTCTTCAACAGTTGCAGAACCCGTTAGGCCCATGCTTGAACGTAGACCGCCCATCTGTTGGTGAACGATCTCTTTTAGACGACCTTTGTATGCGATACGACCTTCAATACCTTCTGGAACAAGCTTGTCTGCAGCGTTGTCAGATTGGAAGTAACGGTCAGAAGAACCTTGAGACATAGCGCCAAGAGAACCCATACCACGGTAAGACTTGTAAGAACGACCGTTGTAAAGGATAACTTCACCCGGTGCTTCTTCAGTACCTGCGAACATTGAACCAACCATCACACAAGATGCGCCAGCAACGATAGCTTTACAGATATCGCCAGAGAAGCGAATGCCGCCATCTGCGATTACTGGAATACCGTATTCGTTAGCTACTTCAGCCGCGTCTGCGATTGCTGTTACTTGAGGAACACCAACACCAGTAACGATACGAGTCGTACAGATTGAACCCGGGCCGATACCTACTTTAACCGCACTAACACCCGCTTCGATAAGAGCACGAGCGCCAGCGCCAGTTGCTACGTTACCACCGATGATTTGTAGATCAGGGTATGCAGCGCGAGTTTCGCGGATACGGTTAAGTACGCCTTCAGAGTGACCGTGTGAAGAGTCGATAAGTAGAACGTCTACGCCAGCTTCAACTAGAGCAGCAACGCGCTCTTCGTTACCAGCACCAGCACCAACAGCTGCACCTACACGTAGGCTGCCGCGCTCATCTTTACAAGCGTTTGGTTTACGTTCTGCTTTGTGGAAATCTTTTGCAGTGATCATTCCCGTAAGTTGGAAGTCATCATTTACAACAAGAACTTTTTCAACACGCGCTTCGTGCATTTTCTCTTGAACTTCTTCACGAGTTGCACCTTCTTTAACAGAAGCAAGGCGAGCTTTAGGCGTCATTACTACGTCAACTTTCTTAGAAAGGTCAGTCACAAAGCGAACATCACGGCCAGTAATAATACCAACAAGTTCGTTTGTTTCAGTAACAACAGGGAAACCGGCAAAACCGTGTTTTTGAGTAAGAGCTACAACATCAGCGATTGTCGCGTCAGGGTTTACAGTAACAGGGTGAGAAACTACACCTGCTTCGTAAATTTTAACCTGGCGAACCATTTCAGCTTGTTGTTCAATAGACATGTTCTTGTGAATGAAGCCTATTCCGCCTTCTTGTGCCAGTGCAATCGCTAGGCGAGCTTCTGTCACAGTATCCATCGATGCAGAGATCATTGGGATGTTTAGGGAAATATTCTTCGTCAACTGAGTGCGAAGATCAGCTGTATTAGGGAGAACGGTGGAGTGTGCTGGCACTAGCAGTACGTCGTCGAATGTCAGCGCTTCTTTGGCAATTCTTAGCATTTGCAATATCTCACAATAATAGGAGTAAAAAGAAACAATCCAATCTCATCGTTTCGCCTAATGAGGGCAGCCAATTAAGGAAAATCAAACTGCATTTGGATTAGATATTGCGGACGGATTATACGGCCAACGAAATCGCTTGGCTACACATTTTTATACTTTTAATTTGCATTTACCCCCTTGCTATGTATTATATTGCCGCTATCTTCCATACTCACGCCCAGTGAGATTCCAAGAGAAAGACCTTCCTTCAAGGATAGATAGCGCTTCTATGACCAATCCAAACATCTTTACTGTTTCTCGCCTCAATTCAGAGGTTCGTCTCCTATTAGAAAACGAAATGGGAATAGTCTGGCTCGTTGGTGAAATCTCAAATTTCTCTGCACCTGTCTCTGGTCACTGGTACCTCACGCTTAAAGACTCTCGCGCTCAAGTTAAGTGCGCTATGTTTCGTGGCAATAACCGTCGTGTGACTTTTAAGCCTCAGAACGGTAATCAAGTGCTAGTTAAAGCGCGCCTATCTCTTTATGAGCCACGCGGTGACTATCAACTGATCATCGAAAGCATGCAGCCAGAAGGTGACGGCAAGCTTCAGCAAGAGTTTGAAAAACTTAAGATGAACTTGGCGGCGGAAGGTTTATTTGCTCAGTCCAGTAAACAAATTCTTCCAGAACATCCTAAATGCGTCGGTGTTATCACCTCTAAAACAGGCGCAGCCCTCTTCGATATTCTCGATATACTGAAAAGACGCGATCCTTCATTGCCTGTTGTGGTTTACCCAACCATGGTTCAGGGCGAAGAAGCGGCGATTCAAATTGCTCAAGCAATTGGGCGTGCCAATGAACGCAATGAGTGTGATGTATTGATCGTTGGCCGAGGCGGCGGTTCTTTGGAAGATCTATGGTGCTTTAATAATGAGATCGTAGCTCGCACCATTGCAGCAAGCCAGATCCCGATTATCAGTGCCGTTGGGCATGAAATCGATGTCACTATCGCGGATTTCGTCGCAGATATGCGTGCTCCAACGCCATCAGCAGCCGCTGAATTAGTTAGCCGTGACAACAGTCATAAAGAGCAAGCTTATGCGTCTAAACGTGCTCGTTTAGTGAGTGCGATTCGTCATGTGTTAATCAAACAAGCGCAATCAACTCAGACGTTGAAATACCGCTTAGAGAAACAACACCCGAGCTACCAACTGCAAAAGCAGAGTCAGCAGCTTGATGACTTAGACATGCGTTTGCGTCGTGGTATGACTCAATACCTAAAGCAGCATGCGCAGCGTGTTGAACGTAAGCAGCACCAACTTCAGCTGAACTCGCCAGTGAAACGCCTTGGTGAACAGAAACTGCATCTACAACGTTCAGAGCAAAAGCTATTGGATGCAATGGACAAGACATTACTAACTACTCGCCACCAACTAGCCATGGCTGCCGAGAAGTTAGAAACAGTAAGTCCATTAGCAACCCTAAAACGTGGCTACAGCATCACCCATTCAGCATCGAGTAAAACTGTATCATCCGTTAACGATATCGAAGTCGGTGAAGTGATCACCACCCAAATTGAAGACGGTGTGATTGAATCGAAAGTGACAACAAAGTTCGCTAAGAGCGAGTTCTAGGTTCATTAGATACAAAAAAGACCCAACACTTTGGTATTGAGTCTTTGGTATAACATCACCGATTGTCGTTCAAACCAAATAATTTAAGGCTATTCCGCTGGTTGGAATTCGAACTTTACTCTCGATTTAGATTTAAGCTCATTACACTCACCATTACAAAAATAGCTCGCTGCACCACAGGCTTGAAGCTTCTCAAGTTGGCTGCTGCACTCAGGACAAAACCCAACCTTAGTAAAGTGTGCCTGACAACTTTCACAGTGATACTTTCCATCCCAACCTAGCTCTGATTGGCACTTAGGGCAGATATTTTCACTCATTAGCATTTCCTAACTCACTACTTTTTTTACAATCTACTACTGCTAAGACTTAGCTTGCTTGATTTGGTACATGTTCTTATCAGCTTGTGCGATCAAGCCTTCCAATGACTCAGGATCTTTATCATAAGAAAGTCCAACGCTGACAGAAAACTGAGTGCCATCGATATAGAGCGCTTGTTCCAAGGTTCTTTCTAAGCTTCGATAAAAGTTCAGCACACTTTCTTGATCATCAAAGCAAGAGAACACGACAAACTCATCGCCCCCATAGCGCCCTATCTTGGCACAGGCAGTCGTTGCCTCATCAAGCACTTTTGCAACGGCTAACAACACATCATCACCAAAGCTGTGGCCAAACGTATCGTTTATTGACTTAAATTTATCGACATCAACAAACAGGCATGCCATCACTTTTTCAGTAAAACACCGGTTAGTTAACACCTGCTCGGCTTCTCTCAGCAATGCTCGGCGATTCAAACTGTGTGTTAGGGAGTCCCGATTGGCAAAAAAGTTGAGTTGATTCTCTAACTCATACTTCTCAAGCGCGACTGAATACAGAGAAGCCAATAACTCTAAGATCTCAAGTTCAAACTCATGAGGTTCAGAGATGTACTGACTGTAAATTGCGAAGGTACCTAATACGTGACCATGTGAAGAGATGATTGGCACTGACCAACATGCATGAAGATTGGCCTGATTGATTAAGGCTAAGAAAGGAATCCAATTCGGGTGTGCATTAATATTGGAGACCATGACAGCTTTCTTAAGTGCCGCCGCTTCGCCACAAGAACCAATTCCGGCACCAACCCCCACCCCTTCTATCTGCTGGTTATAAAAATCAGGCAAGTTTGGAGCATATTCTAAATGTAATGTATTCGATTCGGGGTTTAGCAATAGGATAGAGGCCATCCTTTGACCAAAAATCTGCTCGGTGAGTTGAATGATCTTGCGATTTAATTCTTTGCGATCCAACCCAAGGGCAAGCTTTCGAAGCAAACTGTTTACTGCTCGGTGACCTTCTAATAAAAATTGTTGTTTCATTCACTAAAGCTTTCAATTATATGGTGGGAACAGCTTGTTCTTATGCAAGCCTATATACTGGTCAATATTAACACACTAAATTACCACAACACACCACCGAAGATCATAGGTTGATCTTTTGCTTTATCTACTTTGATCAGCGATCTACCCCAAAAAGAATATTTATATCACCACACACCGAAAGCATAAGTTACATATGCTGCATTTCAATTTACAATGGAATATATGACTAGAAACAAACAAATAAAACCAACAATGCAGAACAATCTATTTTCGATCTTTAATTGAGATCATCGAGAGACACACGTCTGCATTTCGATATGTTGGTCATCTAATTGGGTTAACTTAACCGACAATGCCTTAAGTTCTGAAGTATTGTCGATGTGAGTACCACCACACGGAATAGACACTAAAGTCTCGTCATCTAGTTGCCATTCCCAGTAGCGAGAGTCTGTTAACGACTCACCTTCTAGTCTCATCGTTACAAGAGTCGATTCAGCAAGCCAGCCTGCAATCATCTGGTTAATATTGGCCTCAATGCCATCAAGGTTCGTTAGCATGTCAGCAACGTTCAGACCGCGTTTCTTCAATGTTTTACCTAAACGATACTTATCGGTACACAACTCTGGAGTCACAAAGCTAGTCACCTGTGCGTAGCTATTGAAGTCATAGCTGCCGAGTGGATCTTTTCTATCCGCATCTTTACGCCAGTAACTCTCAGCCAATACTTTATTCAAGGCTAAGAAGGCAATATGTCCGGCACTATGACCGCGGCTCAAACTGGCTTGGTGCTCTTTATCAACCGACAACTCAACTTCATCGCCAATTTTAATAATAGAAGCTGATACAGGTAGTTGGTGGACAACCACAAACGCCCACCCTTCCGTATCACGCTTAACAGGGATATCTGCTTCAATATAAAGATTTCCAGTAGATTGCTCTATTGCACCAACAAGGCAATCTTCAACAATATACTGTTCGCCACCTACGCTGACAAAACCTCGGTCTGCTGGGTGATCGGGCCAAATATGACTCACAGGGTGGAAAGGTGTCACGTCAGTGATCAAGTAAGTTTTGCTGTCGTCACTTTCAACGTACACTGCTTTTGCATTTAGCAGCCAAGTTTGATGACAAAATTGAGTCATGGTTGGTGTGATTGCTGACGCTGGTGTAATCAAATCGCTAGTGGTCATATCATTCTTCTTTTGGAATCTAGTCTAAGTCGCTAGCTGATAACGGAATCAAAGACGCGATTATCAGATAACGTGAATTTTACTTAAAAAAATACCCGAGACAGGCTCGGGTATCAAATCTATTGGAAAGGTTTACTTGCGACCTTTAACCATGCTCATCATACGTTTACGTTTACGTTCTTGAGAAATTGTCAGCTTGTTAGTCTTAGCTTCAAATGGGTTCTCGCTGTTCTGGAATTGAATGCGAATAGGTGTACCCATAATTTCTAGTGAACGACGGTAGTAGTTCATCAAGAATCGTTTGTATGAATCTGGCAAGTTACGTACTTGGTTACCGTGGATAACGATAATCGGTGGGTTGTAGCCACCAGCGTGCGCGTATTTCAATTTAACACGACGACCACGAACCATAGGTGGTTGGTGATCATCAGTCGCCATCTTCATGATACGAGTAAGTACAGAAGTACCAACACGAGTCGTTGCTGACTTATAAGCTTCTTGAACAGACTCAAACAAGTGACCAACACCAGTACCGTGAAGTGCAGAGATAAAGTGAATACGTGCGAAATCAACGAAACCTAAACGACGGTCTAGTTCTTTCTTAACACGATCTTTAACGTCGTTATCTAGGCCATCCCACTTGTTTACGGCAATAACAATTGAACGACCTGCATTCAACGCAAAGCCTAACAAGCTTAGATCTTGATCTGAGATGTTCTCGCGAGCATCGATAAGCAGTAATACGACGTTAGCATCTTCAATCGCTTTCAGTGTTTTAACCACTGAGAACTTCTCAACTGTTTCATTGATATTTTTACGGCGACGAACACCCGCAGTATCAATCAGAACGTATTCACGCTCATCACGCTGCATCGGAATGTAGATAGAGTCACGAGTTGTACCTGGCATATCGTAAACAACAACACGTTCTTCACCAAGAATACGGTTAGTTAGTGTTGATTTGCCTACGTTAGGACGACCAATGATCGCTAGCTTAATCGGTTGATCTTGAAGGCGCTTGAATTCTTCTTCCGCTTCTTCTTCAGTGAAATCAACTTGCTCTTCTTCTTCGTCTTCAAATTCAGTTAAATCGCTTACTTCACCATTCTCAGCTTTTAACGCTTCAGCGAATGGGTTTAGAGCAAGATCAATCAACGCTGTTACACCACGACCGTGCGCTGCAGCGATTTGGTACATGTCTTCTACGCCTAGTTGCCAGAAATCAGCACTTGCAGCATCAGGGTCGATACCATCAACCTTGTTTACTACTAGCATTGAAGGCTTTTCTAGTTGACGAAGGTGCTTAGCAATAGCTACGTCTGAAGGTGTTAGACCCGCACGACCATCTACCATAAATAGAACGACATCAGCTTCATCAATCGCCGCTAGCGACTGTTCAGCCATTTTAGTTTCAACACCTTCTTCGGTACCGTCGATACCACCAGTGTCGATAACAATAAAGTCATGCTCGCTAAAATGAGCATGGCCGTATTTACGGTCACGCGTTAAGCCAGGGAAATCCGCAACCAATGCATCACGAGTTCGAGTCAATCGGTTAAATAACGTAGATTTACCTACGTTCGGACGCCCTACTAGAGCAACAACAGGTACCATAACAACCTCTACAATTTCTTCTCTAAATGTAGTTATAGGTAAGCACTTGATCGCAAGTTTAAACTCTTACCTATAACCACACGGTTTATTAATTTATAACAACAAAACGGCTCCTAGCTGTTACCAACCAGGAGCCGACTGTGAATTGTATCACGCTTTTATTGGCTAATCGTTAGTTTCTTTACATCGCCATTGCGAGTCGTCACTAAGTAGCCTTCAGGCATTTCAATTGGCGCAACCGCAAAGCCGCTACCATCGACGAGCTGTTGAGCAACAAACTCACCCGATGAACGATCTAACCAGTGCAGATAACCTTCTGTATCACCCACAACTACATAACCATTAATAATAGCAGGTGCTGTCAGTAAGCGGTTTTCTAACAATGGAGTGCTCCAAAGTTCAGTACCACTACGCGCATCAACCGCAACCACATGGTCTTTGTCGGTAACAACGAACAAACGGCTACCATCACTCGCTAAATCAATCGCTGACGAGTAGTTACGCTTCCAAATTGGCTTACCAGAACGAAGATCGATAGCAATCAGCTGACCATTGATACCTACGGTATACAGGGTGCCACCAAGAACAACCGGTGATGCATCCACATCAACTAAACGATCGATTTCCGTTGCACCTTTTGGCGTGCCTACTGGCTGTTGCCAAATAAGCTGACCACGATCAACGATAGCTGCGGCTAAACGACCATTTGCCGTACCCCAGAATACACCACCTGAAACAGTAACAGGCGAGCTATCGCCACGAAGTGTTAGGCTTGGTACTTCGGTACTGATGGTCCATTTTTGCTCACCGCTTTCTTGATCTAACGCGGTCAACATGCCACGACTGGTATGAACAATAACCATGTTGCTTTCAGTTGCAGGGGATGCAAGCACCTCACCATTCACTGATACACGCCACAGCTCTTCACCGGTTGATTCATCCAGCGCGATCACTTCGCCATTTTCAGAACCAACAAATACCTTACCGTAAGCTGCCGTTAAGCCACCCGATAAACGAGCCAGTACTTCTTTCTCAAGATCGACTTTCCAAAGCTCTTTACCTGTTTCAGGGTCAAGCGCTTTAACCATACCTTCACGGCTTGCAACAAATACTTTGTCGTAAGCCAATTCCGGCGTTAGTTTTGAAAAGTAGTGACCAACACCATCACCAACCGACGTAGACCATTCCTGGCTAGGAGTAAACTCGCTGTTTACCGTTGGTACTGGTGCCATGATTACGGTGTCTTCTTCACTTGCACAGCCCGCTAGCAGGCCAAGAGCAATCGCACACAACGCCGCTTTTGGAAACATCTTCTTCATTCAAAGCGCCTTATTTAGCTAGGTCGTCAAGTTTGATTTGAAGCGTTTGGCTCGCATCAGCAGCTTGTTGAGCTTCAGAGTATGCACTGTAAGCTGCATCTGTGTCGCCTTTACGAAGTGAGATATCACCACGCAGTTCAGCAACACGGCCTTTCCAAGATTCGTCAGTCATCGCTTCAAGATCAGTCAATGCTGCGTCAAATTCACCTTGCTCAGCTTTGATACGAGCAACACGGTAAGTCAGTAGTGGCGCTAATGCCGCGTCCTTAGTTGCCGATTTTGCCCACTCAAGTTGTTCTAGTGCAGCTGTAAGGTCACCCGCTTGAACTTGCGCTTTTGCTAATTGCATAGCAGCAAGTACTGAATATTCAGCGTCTTTGTTTGCGTCGATGAAAGCTTGAATATCAGATTGAGCATCAACGCCTTTAGCATCTAGAGCTGAGATTGCAGAGGTGTAGCTTTCTGAAGCGGCTTCACGCGCTTCAACGACTGAATCTTGGTAATAGCGCCAACCAAATAGGCCACCTAAACCAATAACCGCACCAAAGATTACGGCTTTGCCATTCTCTTTCCACCAATCTTTAATGGCTTCAACTTGTTGCTCTTCGCTATCGTAAAGTTCCACTTCCTGTCCTCTTTAATTCTTTAAACGCCAGCATAGTGCTGACGTTGATATTCATGATGAGCGTTTGCTCAATGGCTTAGATTAACGCAGCAACTTTTTCTGCAACTTCCGTTTGAGACACGGTTTGTTGCTCGCCGCCAACCAAATCTTTTAGCACAACTGTATTGTCAGCAACTTCGTTCTCACCAAGTACCAACGCCACAACAGCACCTACTTTGTCAGCACGTTTGAATTGCTTCTTGAAGTTACCACCACCGAAGTGGTTCATCACACGTACGCCTTCAACGTTATCGCGTAATTGATTCGCTAACTGCATGCCCGCGATCATTGTACCTTCGCCAGCAGCAACCATGTATACGTCAACACTACGACGAACTTCTGTAAGTTCTAGCGTTTCCATCATAAGGACTAGACGCTCTAGACCCATAGCGAAGCCAACAGCATTGGTTGCTTTGCCGCCGAGTTGTTCAACAAGACCATCGTAACGGCCACCACCACATACTGTACCTTGGGCACCAAGGCTGTCTGTGATCCACTCAAATACGGTGCGGTTGTAGTAATCTAGGCCGCGTACTAGACGCTCGTTAACTTGGTATTCGATACCAACAGCGTCAAGAAGTTCACACAAACCAGCAAAATGTTGCTTCGATTCTTCACCTAGATATTCAGATAGTCGAGGTGCGTCACCTAAGATAGCTTGAACATCCGGGTTCTTAGTATCCAGAACACGTAGAGGGTTAGTGTGCATGCGACGTTTGCAGTCTTCATCTAGCACATCAATGTGTTGCTCAAGGAAAGCCACTAACGCAGTACGGTAGCTTACGCGATCTTCTTGAGAACCGATTGAGTTCAATTCAAGACGAACGTGTTTATCGATACCTAGTTCACGCCATAGACGTGCTGTCATCATAATAAGTTCAGCGTCAACATCTGGGCCGTCTAGGCCAAACACTTCAACACCACATTGGTGGAATTGACGGTAACGACCTTTTTGAGGACGCTCGTGACGGAACATTGGGCCCATGTACCATAGGCGCTGTTCATCACGGTTAATAAGGCTATTTTGAATACATGAACGTACACAACCTGCTGTGCCTTCTGGACGCAGCGTTAGACTGTCACCATTGCGGTCATCAAAGGTGTACATCTCTTTAGAAACAACGTCTGTCTCTTCACCAACCGCACGGCTAAATAGGTTTGTTTCTTCAACGATAGGCATACGTACTTCGTTGTAACCGTATGCGCTCACCACACTTTTAACTGCGCTTTCTACTTTCTGCCACAGTGGTGATTGAGTTGGAAGGCAGTCGTTCATGCCTCGAATTGCTTGGATATTTTTAGCCACAGTATTTATTCCGTAATTTCTCACGACCAGGTATCAGTGCGAATAGACAATCACACCCCATCGCGTTGTATTAATCTTCTAAGTTTTCTACATCAATGCGATTTGCTTTATCAAGCACTGATGCTTTTGCACGAATCTTAGCTTCAAGTTTGTCGACAAGGTCATCGTTATCGAAGCGCTCTTTCTGACGCTTACCGTCTTCGTAAAAAGCACTCTTACGTGCACTACCAGCTAGACCTAAGTGAGACACTTCAGCTTCACCAGGGCCGTTAACCACACAACCGATGATAGATACATCCATTGGAGTAATCACGTCTTCTAGGCGCTCTTCAAGGGCATTAACGGTGTTAATAACATCGAACTCTTGACGAGAACAGCTCGGGCACGCAATGAAGTTGATGCCACGCGAGCGAATGCGCAAAGATTTAAGAATATCAAAGCCAACTTTGATCTCTTCAACAGGATCAGCCGCGAGCGAAATACGCAGCGTATCGCCGATACCTTCAGAGAGAAGCATGCCTAAACCTACCGCTGACTTCACAGAACCTGCACGCGCACCACCCGCTTCGGTAATGCCAAGGTGAAGAGGTTGATCAATCTGCTTAGCAAGCAAACGGTAAGAACCGACGGCTAGGAATACATCAGACGCCTTAACGCTGACTTTAAATTGATCAAAGTTCAAACGGTCTAGGATGTCTACGTGACGCATTGCAGATTCAACAAGCGCTTCTGCTGTAGGCTCTGTGTATTTCTCTTGGATCTCTTTTTCAAGAGAACCACCGTTAACACCAATACGAATCGGGATATTCATATCACGAGCACAATCCACAACAGAGCGAATGCGGCTTTCGTTACCGATGTTACCTGGGTTGATACGCAGACAGTCAACGCCGTATTCAGCCACTTTAAGTGCGATACGGTAGTCGAAGTGAATATCAGCAACCAAAGGAACAGAGACCTGCTGCTTGATTAGCTTAAAGGCTTCAGCTGCATCCATAGTCGGTACAGATACGCGAACGATATCAGCGCCAACTTTTTCCAGAGCTCTAATTTGAGCAACGGTCGCGGCTACATCTGTTGTTCTTGTGTTGGTCATGGATTGCACAGCAATTGGTGCACCATCACCGATCGGCACATCACCCACATAAATACGGGTTGATTTGCGACGAATAATAGGAGATTCGTGTTGCATATTAACTCTAAGGTAAGGTTATTCTAGCTACTTTGCCTGAAGTATACCCAGAAAGGTCGACAGGTTCACTTGCAAATGTCATCGATACGCCCTCTGGCGCACCTAGAATCACTTTATATGGCGCAGTTCCTGATAGATTTAACGACTGGCCTGCTTTTTTGATGCCAGTCGACAAGGTTTTGCCCGAAGCATCTTTCACTTGGATCCAGCAATCAGCAGAGAACTGCATCACTAACTCGTTAATCACAGCTTCAGGCGCAGTGCTTGCTTCAACAGCTTCTGCATTAACAGCAATTTCAGTATTAACAGCAACTTCAGCAGTTGGTTCTGTCTCTGTTGCTTGCTGTGCAGTAGTTTCGTCAGTTAAAGTAACAGAATCTTCCGCATCGCTTATCGCAGCAAGGTCATCAGTATCTTCAACTACAGAAGTACCCTCTTCATTTTGTTCAGCTTCAATCACTTCTAAAGAGGTGAATTCAGGGGCAAGTGATTCTTCTACAGCTAGCTCTTCTGAGCTTTCAGTATTAGCTAAAGATTGAGATAGGGTGTCTTGTTGTTGGTTCTGCCACCACCACAGTGAGGAGATACCCGCAATTACCGCAAAAATGCTCCAAGTAAGGATCATAATACGGCTGTTGTGCTTCTCGGTTTTAGTCTTACGAGAAAAGCTCAACATTTCTTGTTCTTGATGTTGAGCGTCACCAGCATGATGGAGTGCGCTCAATACGACCTTTTCGTCAAGATTGACGTATTTCGCGTATGAACGAATGTAGCCACGCATAAAGGTGGCAACTTGATCTGACTCGAATTGGTTTTCTTCAATTTGTTGGATCAGCGTAACGCGCAGCTTTAAACGATCAGAAATCTGCTTTTGTGTTAAACCAAGAGATTCTCGTTTATTTTTAAGCAGCGTTCCCGCTTCGATTTCTGGAGCGACAGTTTCTTTTGTTTGTGTTTCGTGTTCTGTGTTCATAGAGAGTGAACTTCTAAAGTATTATCGCAGGTTGATGAGAGCATTTTTATTGTCGTTTAAGCTCAATCTAACAACCCACTTTATGTGGAATTTTTCCTGTTATCTAAATCATCAACCCTTAAAGACGAACATCACCCATTGACTATGGATGACCTTCTCAGGAAGCTAGTTTATCAAGTAGCCAACCTAAATAGACACATTGATGATTATCGGGTAACAAGCGAGCACTTAAATTAATTTAAGATGAGTTAATCATAAGCTAATGCCATTGCAAGGCAAAAACACTTTAAACAAAATTTACCGTCAGCTCATGGTTTTGTCCAAAATTTGACGAAAAATGTAAGAAAGCGTGGGGAAAAAATCCAATTATTGGAAATTCACCTTCCAGAAAAGCAACAAGCCAGAAGGAATCCTTCTGGCTTGTTTAGATCTAAATGGTATTTAAACCGCTTTTACTTGAATCACATCACCTGCGATCAAGTTAGCTTCAGAGGCGGCTTTCAGCATTTTAGTACGCTTGGTTCTATCAATAACATCACCAACCAGCTGACCACATGCGGCATCAATATCATCACCACGAGTTTTACGAACCGTAACTGTGTAGTTGTATTCCATCAGCGTTTTTTGGAAGCGATCAATACGAGAGTTGCTTGGCTTCTTATAAGGCGAACCCGGATAAGGGTTAAATGGAATCAAGTTGATCTTACAAGGCGTATCTTTCATTAGCTCAGCAAGTTCACGAGCGTGGTCCATATCATCATTCACATGATCCAACAGGACGTACTCAACCGTTACTTTGCCGCGGTTAGCATTTGAAGATGCAATGTAGCGACGAACCGATGCTAGGAAGTCTTGGATATCCCAACGGTCGTTGATTGGCATGATTTGGCTACGTAGTGCATCGTTTGGTGCGTGTAGAGAAATCGCCAGAGCGACATCGATGTTATCTGTCATCTGATCAAGACCAGAAACAACACCAGATGTTGATACTGTTACACGACGCTTAGACAGTGAGAAACCTAGATCATCAAGCATCAGCTCCAATGATGGCATTAGGTTCTTCATGTTCAATAGAGGCTCGCCCATACCCATCATTACAACGTTAGTAATTGGACGACGACCGGTTTCTTTTTCTAGGCCGATTTCGCGAGATGCACGCCAGATTTGGCCAACAATCTCTGAAACTTTTAGGTTACGGTTGAAGCCTTGTTGAGCTGTAGAACAGAACTTACATTCAAGTGCACAACCAACCTGTGAAGAGACACACAGCGTCGCACGGTCACCATCTGGGATGTATACCGTTTCAACGTCTTGGTCGCCAACGCTCATCGCCCATTTAATTGTGCCATCTGAAGAGTGTTGAGCTTCAGAAACAACAGGTGCCACAATCTCACAGCGACGTTGAAGTTTCTCACGTAACTTTTTGTTGATGTTGTTCATTTGTTCGAAGTCATCGACACCGAAGTGATAAATCCACTTCATCACTTGCTCTGCTCGAAACGCTTTCTCATTCAGTTCTTCTGTGAAAAATTTACGAAGACCTTTACGATCAAAATCGAGTAGATTGACTTTAGCTGTGGTCATGATGCCTCTCAATGACGGAACAATAATTAAGGGCGCGAATTGTACAGGCTTTACGCAACTTCAACAAGCATTGTAAAACCCTGTGTTTATTAAGACATTCAAACTTAAGCGATTAAAATTTGAACAGTTGTGTTTATTAGCCTGAGATTACCCAATTTAAACAAAAGATTCCCGATTACACTCCTTCGTCGCTTTCGGGAATGACGGCCAAATTGATTATCGAGAGCGTAAAATCCACTTACAAAAAAGGCCTCACCGAAGTGAAGCCTTTAGAATAATTTGCTGTGCCGATTATTGAGCTGGGCGTGGGCAAATTTCAGATTCTGGGAAGAAGAATTCGATTTCGCGAGCTGCAGACTCAGGACTGTCGCTGCCGTGAACTGAGTTGTAACGCATGCTGATTGCGTAGTCAGCACGGATAGTACCGCATGCCGCTTCTTCTGGGTTTGTTTTGCCCATAAGTTCACGGTAACGAGCGATAGCGTTTTCGCCTTCAAGCACTTGAACCATGATAGGACCAGAAGTCATAAACTCTTTAAGAGCAGGGAAGAACTCTTTGCCTTCGTGTTCAGCGTAGAAGCCACTCGCTTGCTCTTCAGTAAGACGAACCATTTTAGCAGCAATAATTTCTAGGCCTGCTTTTTCGATACGGTGGTAGATTTCACCAACAAGGTTACGCTTAACTGCATCCGGCTTAACAATTGAGAACGTTCTTTCTAGAGCCATAGGGATTCCTTCACTTCATTTTTTGTTATTAAATACTGAAATTACTAAGATCATTCGATCTGAGTTTATGAATAAGCGGTATCGAAATACCGCTCACTCTTATTATTATTTTGCTTGATCGATAAGAAGACGAGCCAGTGTACGAACACCCATACCGGTCGCGCCTGCAGCCCACTTATCACTAGATGACTTACGGTAAGTACCCGCGCAATCCATGTGAATCCAACCTTTTTTGTAGTCATCTACAAAGTAAGAAAGGAACGCAGCAGCGGTACTTGCACCCGGTGTGTAATCACCAGAGCTGATGTTTGAAAGATCAGCAAAGTTTGAAGGCAACATACCACGGTGGAAATCAGCAAGAGGCAGTGGCCATAAGCCTTCTTTCTCTTGATTTGCCGCCGTTAGCGCTTGGTGAGACAACTCATCATCGAAGCTTAATAGTGCGTGGTAGTCGTTACCCAGTGCGTTTTTAGCCGCGCCTGTTAGCGTTGCACAGTCGATGATCAGCTCAGGGCTTTGTGCACTTGCGTACATCAGGCCATCAGCCAGCACTAAGCGACCTTCCGCATCGGTGTTCATGATCTCAACTGTTTTACCGTTTTTGTAGGTAATGATGTCGCCAAGCTTCAATGCGCGACCAGAGATCATGTTCTCTGCACAACATAAGATAAGCTTGATGCGCTTGTTCAGACCACGTTCAATCGCAAGACCTAAACCACCCGTAATCGTTGCTGCACCACCCATGTCAGCTTTCATTGCTGTCATGAATTGGCCTGGTTTGATGCTGTAACCGCCCGAATCGAACGTAATACCTTTACCGACTAAACAAGCAAATACAGGTGCGTTTTCGTCGCCAGTTGGGTTGAAGTCCAGTTGCAGCATTGCTGATGTACGCTCAGAGCCGCGGCCGACCGCGTAGATGCCTTCCCAACCTTCTGTTAGTAGATCTTTGTCTTTAACGATCTTCGCTTTAACAGTGCCCGCTGGTGCCACTGACTTGATGTATTCTGCAGCCATTGTCGCAAGTTGACGAGGTGCCACTTCTTCAGCGGTTTTATTGATAATGTCACGCGTCCACTCAGTTGCGCGAATACGAGCTTCAAGCTCTGTTTGATCGGCTTCTGAAAGTGCATCCCATTCCAATGCATTCTTTTTCTTTGGTCCACGGTAGCCTTGGTAGAAAGCCCAAACACTTTCTAGATCCCAACCTTCACCACGAAGTGAAACGAATGCGATACCTTGTCCGTCAAGCGTACGACCCGCACGTTGAACTGCGCCTAGATCGTGGCCTTCACCAATGTGAATTGTCGCTCCCGCTTCTGAGAACGATAAAATAGCTCTTGCTCCCCACTGAGGCTGGGCAGCTTCTTGACTTAAAAATACTGACATCTGTGTAGACATGATTTCTCCTTGTCATGAACCACTTTGAGTGTGTGATTCTGATTATTTTTTATTAGCGCACTGATGTTAGCATTATGTAGGAGGAAAATGTCATTTTGATAAAAAAACGGACCATAAGGTCCGCTTTTTTTAGTAAGAATTGTTAACTTGGCTGCGTTTTATATTGGACTGATACCAACCCGCGACCAAATCATTAGACAAGAGGATTAATCCATCTCATCCATCCAGCACAAAATAATAGCCTCTAAGATTTTCTCATTCGAGTGGTTAGGCTCGTCGTCGAACTCTTCAAGGTCTAGCACCCATTGATGCAGATCGGTAAAACGTACCGTTTTAGGATCAGTATCAGGGTACAAATCACATAGCTCAATTGCGATGTCTCGCGAATCAATCCACTTCAAGCTCATAACACTTCCTTATATTTATCAGCGACGCTTGGTCACCTTTATAATCTATATTCTAGGCCAGTTTTCTTAGTATGTTTGTCTAAGCAATAGCTCTCTCAGTCATCACTATATTAGCCATGACTGAAAACAGGTTCTTAGTGGTCTTCAGAAGCCAGGTTCAACGTGTACTTTGGAATCTCTACAACAAGATCCGAATCAGCTACTTTAGCTTGGCAACCAAGGCGAGATTCCATCTCTAAACCCCATGCTTTATCTAGCATGTCGTCTTCTAGGTCATCACTCTCTTCTAAAGAGTCGAAACCTTCACGAATCACGACGTGACATGTAGTACATGCACACGACTTCTCACATGCGTGTTCAATACCAATACCGGCCTTCAATGCAACATCAAGAACCGTCTCACCAGTTTTTGCTTCTAAAACAGCGCCTTCTGGACATAGATCTTCGTGAGGTAAAACAATAATCTTTGGCATGTTTATCTATTCTCTAACTATTAAATATTATCGACTGACTGACCTGACAGTGCAGCACGAATTGATTTATCCATACGACGAGAAGCAAAGTCTTGGCTCGCTTTGTCGGTATTCTTAATTTCTAGTTCAATGGCATCAGCGTTGTCGCCATTACGCACTTCAATCAGTGCTTCAATCGCTTGAACAAGTTGTTGTTTGCCTTGCTCATCAAGTAGCTCGTCACCGTCGGCTTGCATTGCAGCGATAAGGCCTTCGATAACGCGATCCGCTTCTACGCGTTGCTCAGCAAGAGCACGCGCTTGCATGTCTTCTTTTGCAAACGTCATCGAATCTTTCAGCATGCTAGCCACTTCGTTGTCGCTTAGACCGTAAGAAGGCTTAACTTGGATTTCAGCTTGAACGCCAGTGCTCTTCTCCATTGCGGTAACCGATAGCAGGCCATCAGCATCCACTTGGTAAGTAACACGAATATGAGCAGCACCTGCAGTCATCGGCGGGATGCCTTTCAGAGCAAATCTAGCCAGTGAACGACAGTCGTCAACCATCTCACGTTCGCCTTGCACGGTGTGTACTGTCATTGCAGTTTGACCGTCTTTGAACGTGGTAAATTCTTGTGCGCGAGCAACAGGGATCGTGGTGTTACGAGGAATGATCTTTTCGACCAAGCCGCCCATGGTTTCGATACCAAGAGACAGAGGGATAACGTCCAGTAGTAGCATTTCAGAGTCAGGCTTATTACCCACTAGGATATCCGCTTGAATCGATGCACCAATCGCAACCACTTCATCAGGGTTAATGCTGGTTAGTGGCAGACGACCAAAGAAGTCGCCGACCATTTCACGTACAAGTAATGTGCGAGTTGAACCGCCGACCATCACAACTTCTAGAACTTCATCTGCATCAACTTCCGCATCTTTTAGTGCACGACGGCATGAAAGCAGTGTTTTCTTAACCAGCGGTTTGATGATCTCTTCAAACTCTTCACGAGTTAATGAACCAGACCAACCTAGTACGTCAACATCAACGCTTTCCGCTTCAGATAAGCCAATCTTCGCTTCTGTTGCGGCGTCTAGAAGAATACGATTCTGCTCTGCTGTTAGCTCTGATAAGCCCATTTGTTCTTGGAAATGATCCGCAACTAAATGGTCAAAGTCGTCGCCACCTAATGCAGAGTCACCACCTGTTGCTAAAACTTCGAAGACGCCTTTCGATAGGCGTAGGATAGAGATATCAAATGTACCACCACCTAAGTCATAAACAGCAATTACTCCTTCTTTACCTGAATCCAGGCCGTAAGCAATCGCAGCGGCAGTCGGTTCATTAAGAAGACGTAACACGTGAAGACCAGCAAGTTGCGCCGCGTCTTTCGTACCAGCACGCTGTGCATCATCAAAGTAAGCAGGAACGGTAATAACAGCACCAGATAGCTCACCACCGAGTGTTGACTCAGCACGTTGACCTAGCGCTCGCAGAATGTCTGCAGATACTTGAATTGGGTTCTTGTTACCTTGCTCTGTGCGAATCACAGGCAAACCATTATCACTTTCTTCAAATTGATATGGCAGAGATGGGTATCGCTGTTGAATATCTGACAGTGAACGACCGATTAGTCGCTTAACTGAGATAATGGTATTTTTAGGATCAGTCTGTGCATTTGCACGAGCTTCATCACCAGTCGTGTACGACTCTGACGTATAGTGAACAACGGAAGGAAGAATACTGCGACCTTGTTGATCAACCAGTGTGCTCGCCTCACCACTGCGCACTGCCGCAACCAATGAGTTTGTTGTACCTAAATCAATACCCACAGCAAGCTTGTGCTGGTGAGGAGCGGCGCTTTGCCCTGGTTCTGCAATCTGAAGTAGTGCCATGGATGTGTCCTTGTTATACGAACTAGCCGATCAGACGATCTTCAACTAACTCGATTTCATTCTTTAATTTTGCAATAAACTTAAGCTTTCTTACTCGGTCTGCAGCTTCTAACCAAGCCTCACTGTCGAGTTCTTGTTGGATAGCGCTTAATTGTTGTTTATACATTTTGCTAACCTTTCCTTCAAATGCAAACAAAGCATCTTCAGGTTCAGAACTGTCGGCGATGTCTTCAAGCTCTTCACGCAATTCCATTTGCTCCATCAGGAACATAGGATCTTGCAGGGTCTGCTGCTCACCACGAATATCCTCACCATGTTGCACTAACAGGTATTCAGCTCGGCTGATTGGATTCTTCAATACCTGATACGCATCATTGATTTGCGCTGCTTTTTGCACGGCTAATAGGCGATCACGCTCAGAAGCAGTGGCAAATTTATCAGGGTGGAATTGGCGTTGCAGATCTCTAAACTGAGAAGAAAGAAGGCTACCATCCAGTTGAAACTGAAGTGGTAGCCCAAATAATTCGAAATGATTCATGTAACGGTGGTCCTAAGTTTAGGCTCTTCAATCAGAGCCTAATTTTATTCTTCGCTCACTATAAACGCTTAACGATTGAGGCGTTTATACGTTGAAGCTCTCACCACAACCACATTCGCCTTTCGCGTTAGGGTTGTTGAATTCAAAACCTTCGTTTAGGCCTTCTTTCACGTAATCAAGCTCGGTACCGTCTAGGTAAACTAGGCTCTTTGGATCAATGATGACCTTAACACCTGAATGCTCAAACACTTCGTCTTCTTCGTTAAGCTCGTCAACGAATTCCAGTACATACGCCATACCCGAACAGCCAGTAGTTTTTACCGCTAAGCGCAACCCGATACCTTTACCTCGGTTATCTAGGAAAGCTTGAACTCGGCTTGCTGCCGTATCTGTCATGGTGATGGCCATACTACAACCTTGTGTTTTATATAAATTGAGAACTCAGGGGGAGCACAAAGGATGCTCCCAAATATTGCTTATTTTTTGTGATTACTTAATGAAACAATTAACGCTTCTTTTTGTAATCCGCAACTGCTGCTTTGATTGCATCTTCAGCAAGAATTGAACAGTGAACTTTCACTGGTGGCAACTCTAGTTCTTCTGCGATTTCAGAGTTTTTGATAGCCGCTGCTTCATCAATACTTTTACCTTTAACCCACTCTGTTACTAGTGAGCTAGAAGCGATTGCGCTACCGCAACCGTAAGTTTTGAATTTTGCATCTTCGATAATGCCTTCTGGCGTTACCTTGATTTGCAGTTTCATTACGTCACCACAAGCTGGTGCGCCAACCATGCCGCTACCTACACTTGGGTCTTCTTTATCAAACGAACCTACGTTACGTGGGTTTTCGTAGTGATCAATTACTTTTTCGCTATATGCCATGATAGTTACCTCGAATCCTCTATTTCCGTGAGATTAGTGATGAGCCCACTCAACAGTGTTCAAATCAATCCCTTCTTTATACATATCCCATAGAGGAGACATGTCGCGTAATTTGTTTACCGCTACACGAATTTGTGCAATCGCGTAGTCGATTTCTTCTTCCGTTGTGAAACGGCCGAATGAGAAACGTACTGAGCTGTGTGCCAGTTCATCGTTCAGACCAAGAGCACGTAGAACGTATGAAGGCTCTAGGCTTGCTGATGTACATGCAGAACCTGATGATACTGCTAGGTCTTTTAGAGACATAAGCAGAGACTCACCTTCAACGAAAGCGAAGCTCACGTTTAGGTTGTGTGGTACACGTTGGTCTAGGTCGCCGTTTACGGTTACCGCTTCTAGATCTTGAACACCTTTCAATAGGCGCTCACGAAGTGCTAGTGCGTGATCGTAATCTTTCTGCATGTCTTGTTTAGCGATGGCAAAAGCTTCGCCCATACCCACGATTTGGTGAGTAGCAAGCGTACCAGAACGGAAACCACGTTCATGACCGCCACCGTGCATTTGCGCTTCAAGGCGAATACGTGGCTTACGACGAACGTACAAAGCGCCGATGCCTTTAGGGCCGTATGCTTTGTGTGCAGACATAGAGATAAGGTCTACTTTCATCTCTTTTACGTCTAGTGGGATTTTACCCGCAGACTGCGCCGCATCAACGTGGAAGATGATCTTACGTGCACGACATAATTCGCCGATTGCAGAGATATCTTGGATTACACCAATCTCGTTGTTTACGTGCATGATAGAAACTAGAACAGTATCTTCACGCATTGCAGCTTGTAGCTTGTCTAGATCGATGATGCCGTTAGCTTCTGGCTCAAGGTATGTAACCTCAAAACCTTCACGCTCTAGTTGGCGACATGGATCAAGAACCGCTTTGTGTTCTGTTTTGCACGTGATTACGTGCTTACCTTTCTTCTCGTAAAAGTGCGCTGCACCTTTGATAGCAAGGTTATCTGACTCTGTAGCACCTGACGTAAAAACAATCTCACGTGGGTCTGCATTTAGTAGATCGGCAATTTGCTCACGAGCATTATCTACTGATTCTTCTGCCTGCCAGCCGTAACGGTGTGAACGAGATGCAGGGTTACCGAAGTTACCGTCCATCGTCATGCACTGAACCATTTTTTCAGCAACACGTGGATCGACTGGGCATGTAGCTGAATAGTCAAAGTAAATAGGCAGTTTCATTTTCTACTCCAATGTAAAAACTGACCGCTAAGAGCGGGCATTAACACCGTGAGGTGCTGCACTAATCGTTGTAGTGCTCGTATTTTTATGTGCAAAACCATTATTAACCGCAAGATCGATATCTTGACGATCAGAAATCTCTAAAACTTCGTTATCTTTCATTAGCTCACCGAGCGTAATGTCGTTTAAGAAGCTGCTGATTCGGGAGCTTAAATCACGCCATAAAGTGTGAGTTAAACAACGACTGCCACCTTGGCAATCTGCTCGACCGTGACACTTAGTTGCATCAACTGATTCGTCTACTGCAGCAATTACAGTTCCGACAGCGATGTCGCTCGCTTCAGCACCTAAACGGTAACCACCGCCAGGACCACGAACACTAGCAACTAAGCCAGCTTTACGTAACTTAGAAAATAGCTGTTCTAAGTAAGATAACGAGATGCCTTGTCGCTCTGAAATATCAGCCAGAGGAACTGGGCTTTTTTGCGAATGCAGTGCTACATCTAGCATAGCTGTTACCGCATATCTTCCTTTAGATGTAAGTTTCATATCACACCGTATCCACATTGTTTATGTGGTTGGAATCTTCCCATACCCGACTAAATTGGTCAAGTATTTAGTTGACTATTTTAGTCAGGTATTCACCCTTATTGTTTGCGCGGGCTTTATTTGTCGCTTTTGCTCTTCTCAATTGAAGTCAAAATGCCGCGTAGAGTGTTGATCTCTTGCAACTCTGGACGAGCTCGACTGAACAAACGACGTAGCTTATTCATCACCTGACCCGGCTTATCCTTAGAGATAAATTGGGTATCAATGATCACTTTTTCAAGGTGCTCATAGAACATTTCTAGTTCTTCGTGACGAGGGTACTCATCTTGTTGCTGCGGCTGGTACTGGCTCGCCACCATATCAAGGTGAGCTACACGCACTTCGTAGCTCAGAGTCTGCACTGCCATTGCTAGGTTTAGCGAGCTGTATTCAGGGTTAGCTGGGATACATACATGGAAGTGGCACTTCTGAAGCTCATCGTTAGTCAAGCCAGTACGTTCACGGCCGAACACTAATGCGACTGGGTGCTTTTGGCCTTCAATCGCAAACTTTTGTCCACACTCACGAGGCTCAAGCATTGGCCATTCAAGCGTACGTGAACGTGCACTCGAACCAACCACTAAACCACAGTCTTTTACGGCTTCGTCTAATGTAGAAACGATGGTCGCGTTTTCTGCGATGTCACCTGCACCCGCAGCCAGTGCTAAGGTCTGCTCGTCAACTTCACATTGAGGGTCTACAAGAACTAACTGACTCAAACCCATCACTTTCATTGCGCGAGCTGCTGATCCGATATTTCCCGAATGAGACGTACCAACCAGAACGACTTTTACATTGTCTAACATGCTATATGACACCACTTTAAAAATAATCGCGAGATATTAACACATAGCTAAGTAAAATGGTCAGACCCTTCTCGGAATGTGAAATCAAGAGTTCAAAAAATAACCACTTCCCTTTTGGGGAAACTTTGGTATACTCGCCGCCGCTTTAAACTGTTCTTTAACATCTTGTGGGAAAAACCATATGCATCCAATGCTAAACATTGCGATACGCGCTGCGCGTAAAGCTGGCAACCATATTGCTAAATCTCTAGAAACAACTGATAAGATCGAATCGTCTCTAAAAGGTAACAACGATTACGTTACTAACATTGCTCAAGAAGCTGAGTACATGATCATTGAGACAATCAAATCATCTTACCCAGAGCACAGCATTATTTCTGAAGAGTCAGGCCTAACTGAAGGTAAAGATTCTGACGTACAATGGATCGTTGACCCACTAGATGGCACCAACAACTTTGTAAAAGGTTTCCCTCACTTCTCTGTATCTATCGCTGTTCGCATGAACGGTCGTACAGAAGTTGCTTGTGTTTATGACCCAATGCTAAACGAGCTATTCACAGCTCAACGTGGCGCTGGCGCTCAACTTAACAACGCTCGTATGCGTGTTACTCAACTAAAAGACCTTCAAGGTACTGTTCTAGCGACTGGTTTCCCATTCAAGCAAAAACAACACTCTGAATCTTTCATGAAGATCATTTCTGGTCTATTCGTTGATTGTGCTGATTTCCGTCGTACTGGTTCTCCAGCTCTTGACCTATGTTACCTAGCGGCTGGCCGTGTTGACGGTTACCTAGAACTAGGCCTTAAGCCATGGGATCTAGCAGCTGGCGATCTAATCGCTCGTGAAGCGGGTGCTATCATGACTGACTTTGCTGGCGGCACTGATTACATGACCTCTGGTAATGTTGTTGCTTCAAGCGCACGTGGTGTTAAGTCTATTCTTAAGCACGTTCGTGAGAACTCTAACGAAGGTATGCTGAAGTAATTCAGACCTTGCGTTGATGCTCTTTAGTTAAGAGCAGAAGATTTTCAAAGCCTCGCTATTGCGAGGCTTTTTTGTATCCGCGATACGAGATACGACCAAAATGTCGGTTAGTTACAGTGAGCACAAATCACTGCTCTGTAAGCTGTATTTAGATCGCCACTAGATAGTGACTTAGCTACTTTGGCACTTGGTATTGGTGTTGGTATTGGTAAATACGGCAATGTTCAGTCGGATACAAAAGCTAACCCACAATATACAGACATAAAAAAACCGCTAGTTGCCCAGCGGTTTTTTTGGTTTAGCGAAAGTTGTTAAGCCGCGGCCTAAGGCATTTCGTCAAACTCTTCACCTTCTTTGTCCACTTGTGGTGGCATTAGGTGTTCACGCGTAATACCCAACTTCATAGCTAGTGCAGATGCAACGTAGATAGAAGAGTAAGTACCAACGGTAATACCCAGTAGAAGTGCAGTCGCAAAGCCGTGAATCATAGCACCGCCCTGAACGAACAGTGCGATAACTACGAATAACGTTGTACCAGAAGTGATCAATGTACGGCTCAATGTTTGTGTGATTGAGCTGTTCAGCACTTCAGGTGCCTCGCCTTTACGCATCTTACGGAAGTTCTCACGAATACGGTCAAATACCACTATGGTATCGTTGAGGGAGTAACCGACTACCGTTAGCAAGGCTGCCACGATAGTAAGGTCGACCTCAATTTGCATTAGAGAGAACACACCTAGTGTGATGATAACGTCGTGCGCTAGGGCTAATACAGCACCTGCAGCTAATCGCCATTCAAATCGTACGGATACGTAGATCAAGATACAGATCAGAGAAACTAAGATCGCAAGACCACCAGCTTCTGTTAGTTCATCGCCCACGTTTGGACCAACGAACTCGATACGACGCATCTCAACTTGCTCACCAGTACCATCTTTAATTGCAGACAGGATTTGGTTACCAAGCGTTTCGCCCGCAACACCATCACGTGGACGTAGACGAACCATTACCTCACGCGCAGAACCAAAGTTCTGAACCGTAGCATCACCAAAGCCTTCAGCTTCTAGTGCGCTTCGAATGTCAGGTAGGTTTGCTGGCTCCTCAAAGCCCACTTCAATCAGAGTACCGCCGGTAAAATCTAGACCCCAATTCAACGATTTCGTTGTTAGGGTGAAGATAGCAGTACCAATCATCAAGATTGAGAATAAAAAGGCAACCTTTGACCAACGCATGAAGTCGATCATTTTGTCTGCTTTTAGAATCTGAAACATATTAATTCCTAGCCTTAGATCGACAGTTTCTTAACGCGTTTGCCGCCATACATCAGGTTCACGATACAACGTGTTCCGATAATAGCTGTAAACATTGAAGTCAAGATACCGATTGATAACGTTACCGCGAAGCCTTTAATCGCACCTGTCCCGACAGCAAATAGAATGATTGCTGTTAGTAGTGTGGTGATGTTGGCATCGGCGATTGTACTAAATGCGTTTGCATAACCTTGGTGAATCGCTTGTTGTGGACTGCGTCCATCTCGAAGTTCTTCACGTATACGCTCAAAGATAAGAACGTTGGCATCGACTGCCATACCGACCGTCAATACGATACCGGCAATGCCTGGTAGCGTCATTGTCGCGCCAGGAATCATCGACATCACACCAATAATCAACACTAAGTTAGCCATCAGAGCGACGTTCGCAATCAAACCGAAAGTACGGTAGTAAAGCAGTGTAAACAGCATTACTGCAGCCATACCCCAAACCATCGCCATGATACCCATATCGATGTTTTGTTGACCCATAGATGGACCAATCGTACGTTCTTCTACAATCGAGATAGGCGCAATCAATGCACCTGCACGTAGTAGAAGTGCCAAGTTATGAGCTTCAGCCGTTGAGTCGATACCTGTAATACGGAAGTTACGGCCAAGCGCAGATTGAATCGTCGCTTGGTTAATCACTTCTTCGTGCTTACTTAGGATCACTCGGCCTTCAGGTGTTTTACGACCGCTGTCTTTATACTCTGCAAATACGGTTGCCATTAGCTTACCGATATTTTGACGAGAGAATGTAGACATCTTGCTACCACCTTCGCTGTCTAGCGAGATGTTAACTTGTGGGCGACCATATTCATCAACACTTGAGCTTGCATCTGTAATGCTAGAACCGCCTAAGATAACGCGTTTCTTAAGTACTACAGGACGACCATCACGGTCTTGCTTAATTTCACTACCAGCAGGAGCACGGCCAGAAGCTGCAGCGGCCAAATCGGCACTGCTGTCCACTTCACGGAATTCAAGAGTCGCGGTTGCGCCTAAAATTTCTTTAGCACGAGCCGTGTCTTGAACACCTGGCAATTCCACTACGATACGGCTAGCACCTTGACGTTGAACCAAAGGCTCAGCAACACCAAGTTCGTTAACACGGTTACGTAGAATAGTAATGTTTTGCTCTACCGCATAATTGCGGATTTCTTGAAGACGAGTTTCAGTGAAGTTAGCAATCAAAGAGAAACGACCGTTAGATTCTGAATCTACGAACGTCATATCTTGGTGCTTAGATTGCAGAAGCGATTTCGCTTCAGCAAGCTGCTCTTCGTTACGCAGAATCACTTCAACCGCATCTTTACCCGATGGGCGAATAGCACGGTAGCGGATTTTCTCTTCACGAAGTTCACTGCGGAACGCTTCTTCTTGTTGGCCAACCAGTTTTTGCATCGCAGCGTCCATATCCACTTCCATTAAGAAGTGAACACCACCACGTAGATCAAGACCCAGCTTCATTGGTGCCGCACCAATAGATTCAAGCCAATCAGGAGTTGAAGCCGCTAGATTTAAAGCTACGATAACGTCATCACCGAGTGCTTCTGTGATGATATCACGGGCACTGATTTGCGTATCTGTATCGTTAAATCGAACAAGAATGGAACCGTTTTCGAGAGCAACGGATTTAGTAGAAAGGTTTTCTGCTTCAAGAGCATTGGTGACAGCATCCAGCGTAGACAGATCTACAGAGGCGCCACGCGCCCCTGTAACTTGAACTGCCGGATCTTCACCGTATATATTTGGAAGTGCGTACAACGCAGCGATAGCGATGGCAAACATCACCATCAAATACTTCCATAACGGATAACGGTTTAGCACAGCGAGGATCCTCTAGCTGTTTATAGTGATTTCAGAGTACCTTTTGGTAGCACTGCTGTAACGAAGTCCTTCTTGATAACGACTTCGTTGTTTGCGTTCAGTTCGATAGCAACGTAGTCGCTGTCTTCAGCAATCTTAGTGATCTTGCCGATTAGGCCGCCGCTTGTAAGAACTTCATCGCCTTTGCCCATAGAAGACATAAGGCTCTTGTGCTCTTTAACACGCTTAGCTTGTGGACGGTAGATCATGAAGTAGAAGATCACAGCGAACATACCTAGCATGATAAGCATTTCGAAACCGCCGCCTGCTGGTGCACCTTCTGCTGCTGCGTGAGCTTGAGAAATAAACATTTAAAACATCCTCTATTATATTTTCGTAATTGTTTGTCTAATTGGGTCGTATCCCTTTATTTTCAAGCCCCATCACTCGGAAGAGAGATAGGGCTCGCAAAAAAGAAATACTAAGATTCTTTACCTAGTGGTGGCACTTCACGCCCCATTCTTGCGTAGAACTCTGCAACGAACTCTTCAAAGCGATCTTCATCGATAGACTGACGAATGTCTGACATTACTCGTTGGTAGAAACGCAGGTTGTGAATCGTGTTCAGTCGAGCACCTAGGATTTCGTTACAACGATCCAAATGGTGTAAGTACGACTTGCTGTAGTTCTTACAAGTGTAACAGTCACAATCTGAATCTAGTGGTGTTGTATCGGTTTTATGCTTCGCATTACGGATCTTGATCACACCTTCCGTTACAAACAGGTGACCATTACGTGCATTTCGCGTTGGCATAACACAGTCAAACATATCGATACCGCGACGAACACCTTCAACCAAGTCTTCAGGTTTGCCTACACCCATTAGGTAACGAGGCTTATCTTCAGGCAGTTGAGGACATGTGTGCTCAAGAATGCGGTGCATATCTTCTTTTGGTTCACCTACTGCTAGACCACCTACTGCGTAACCGTCAAAGCCAATTTCTGTTAGGCCTTTAACGGATACATCACGAAGGTCTTCGTATACGCCACCTTGTACAATACCGAACAGTGAGTTCGGGTTTTCTTGCTTATCAAAATGATCACGTGAACGCTGAGCCCAACGAAGAGACATCTCCATTGAGTCTTTAGCTTCTTTGTGCGTTGCAGGATAAGGCGTACATTCGTCAAAGATCATTACAATGTCTGAACCTAGATCCTTTTGGATTTCCATCGACTTCTCAGCGTCCATGAAAATCTTGTCACCGTTTACAGGGTTACGGAAATGAACACCCTCTTCAGAGATTTTACGCGTTGCACCTAGGCTGAATACTTGGAAGCCACCTGAATCAGTCAAGATAGGACCTTTCCAGTTCATGAAATCGTGCAAATCACCGTGCAGTTTCATGATTTCTTGACCAGGACGTAGCCATAGGTGGAATGTATTACCTAATAGGATTTCAGCACCTGTGTCTTTTACTTCTTCAGGTGTCATGCCTTTAACCGTACCGTAAGTACCTACAGGCATGAATGCTGGGGTTTCAACGGTACCGCGTTCAAACTGAAGTTGACCACGACGTGCGCCGCTATTAGTTTTTTTAAGTTCGTATTTTAATTTCACGAAGCCTCCAATATGCCAGAGAAACAATCTGACTGTTAATTCAGAACCTTAGGCCAAACAAAAGTTCAGTCTAGTGGGTTCTATGAGGAGCGGTCGCGTATTCCTTGCGAGAGATTAGACAGACACCCTGCCCGACTCCTAGCTTACTGCTAGCACCCGTAAATTCTGCTTATATCGTTTATAACCAGCTAAAATTAGCTCGTTTTCTTATTGATGAACATCGCATCACCGTAGCTGAAGAAACGGTATTCGCTCTTCACTGCGTGATCGTATGCGCCCATCACATTGTCGTAGCCAGCAAATGCACTCACCAACATAATCAGCGTTGATTCTGGTAAGTGGAAGTTGGTAATCAAGCAATCCACCAGCTGATATTCATAACCAGGGAAGATGAAGATTTCTGTGTCACCAAAGAAAGGAACTAACTCAGTGCCATTTTTCAATGCATCTTGAGCCGCACTTTCTAGTGAACGCACAGAGGTTGTACCAACGGCAATAATACGCCCGCCACGTGCTTTTGCAGCAGCTACGGCATCCACCACTTCTTGCGGTACTTCAACGTACTCAGCATGCATGTGGTGGTCATTGATATTATCGACTTTTACTGGCTGGAACGTACCAGCACCAACGTGAAGTGTCACGTAAGCAAACTCAACACCTTTTTCTTTCATGTCAGCCATTAGCTTATCATCAAAGTGAAGGCCTGCTGTTGGCGCAGCAACCGCACCCGGCTTTTCATTATAGACAGTTTGGTAGCGCTCTTTATCGGCGTCTTCATCTGGACGATCGATGTAAGGAGGCAGTGGCATGTGACCAACACTGTTAAGAATCTCTAAAACGCTTTGATCGGATGTGAAATGGATTTCAAATAACGCATCATGACGTGCCACCATTTCAGCTTCATACTCATCGTTCTCACCAAGGAACAATTTGGTACCCGGTTTCGGTGATTTAGAACAACGAACATGCGCAAGAATGCTTTTCTCATCCAGCATACGTTCAACCAACACTTCAAGCTTACCGCCTGATGCCTTGCGACCGAATACACGAGCAGGAATCACGCGAGTGTTATTAAAAACAACAAGATCGCCTGGCTCAACCAAGTCTAAAACGTCTTTAAACGAACCATCAGCTAGGTTGCCATTGTTGCCATCTAATTTAAGTAGGCGGCTTGCTGTGCGCTCCTCTTGAGGGTAGCGAGCAATGAGTTCATCTGGTAGGTCAAAGTGAAAATCTGAAACTTGCATGTGTCGAGTCTTGTCTTAGTTGATGATATTTATGCCGTTGACGAATATTAAGTCGAAGTTGCCGAACAATCGTTTCGGTAAGTAAATCGTTACCAGAAACACATCGTAAACATGACTAAAAATTTCGCAGTGGGCTAGTATAGGCACACGAGCCGCAATAGCAAGGTTTACAGCATTGGATTATTGTAAAGAGTCGTAAAATAATACGACCACTCGCCCTCATAAAAAAGCCAAAATTAGTTGCATGAAACTCACCCAAAAATGCGTTAGATCTCAGTTATTTTTTGGATAAAAAACTATAGTAATAGCAACAAATAAAAAAGAAGGAGGTCTGTATGATCAAGGTTGAAGATATGATGACTCGCAACCCTCATACCCTATTGCGCTCACACTCACTGGCCGATGCAAAGCACATGATGGAAGCGCTTGATATCCGCCATATTCCGGTTGTTGATGCCGACAGACAACTACTTGGCGTCGTCACACAGCGAGACGTTCTTGCCGCTCAAGAATCTAGCCTACAAAACATCCCACAAGCTCAATCCTATACTCTTGCAACACCACTCAATGACATCATGCACAAGAGTGTTATGTCTGTAGAGCCGCGCGCAGGACTAAAAGAGTCTGCTGTTTATATGCAGAAACACAAAGTGGGCTGTTTACCTGTCGTAGAGAACCACGAACTCGTGGGCATCATTACAGACAGCGATTTCGTTACGATAGCCATTAACCTGCTAGAGCTACAAGAAGAAGCGGAACCGGAAGAGGTCGAAAGTTAGTCCGTTTGTATTACTCACGATAATCCTTAGAGCCTTTGAACCTGAGGCTCTTAACATATCTAAATTCTGACACGTCTAAAATCTCATCTATTTTTATGAAAAGCCGAGAGGCAAGTTACAAAACCCAATAATATCAACAACCTATTTATCCATCACTCTTAGACATCAAAATATAGTGGATACATACTATTTATTGATATATTTATCGTTAGAATCATGTAAGAATTTGTTAAGAATAAAAACAAGCTGCCTTACTAGGAATGATATTTATGAGTTTAAAGAAATTGCTGTCCTTAGGTTTTGGCGTGATTCTCGCGCTAATTTTGGTTATTTCAGTCGTTGCTTCATTACGCTTTTATCAATCGAGTGATGGGTTTAACACCTACCGCTCTCTTGCAATAACAAGTGTCTCAACAGGTCGAATCCAAGCCAATATACTGGAAGCTCGTTTATCTGCACTTAAATATATTAAGAACCCTATTCCGTCACATGCTTCTGAACTGAATAGACGTATCACCGCATCAAATCAATTGATAGATGAAATATTAGACTCTCATCTTGACGATCTACACAAAAATGAATTCCTAACGATAAAGAAGCAGCTTGATCAATATAACCAAGGCTTTAACAAGGTTGTTCAACTTGTCAATACTCGAAACAACCTAGTTCAAGAGGCCTTAGACCCATCAGGGGTCAATATGCGTGAGGCAGTGACCAACCTAATGACCCAAGCTTCAGCTGAAGAAGATTTAGAAGTTGCTGTCAGTTCAGGACAGCTTCAGCAGCATGTATTGCTATCAAGATTGTACGCTTCTAAATTTCTGACGAGCAATAAAACAGAAGATGCTCAGCGTGCTGAAAAAGAGTTTGCCTCTGCCGCACTACTTGCAGAAACAATCGAATCTCAACTCATGTCGATGGAACAAATCAACTACTTAAACGATTTCACTAGTGCCTTCAAAATTTACCGCAACACATTTTCAAAGATCGTTGACACTATAAACACGCGAAATGACATCATTTCAGGGACTCTTGATCTTGCTGGTGTTAATGCAGCAAAAACAATTGAAGAGATAAAGCTATCAACAAAGTCAGAGCAAGACTCTGTCGGACCTAATATGGTCGAGCGATTCTCTAACGCGCAATTTGTGCTTGGCGTTCTTTCAATTCTCGTTGTCGCTGCTTCTCTTAGCATTGCCGTTTCGATTTACCGCAGTGTATGGAAAGTCGTTGGAGGAGAGCCAAGTGACATCCAAACAATTGTTGCCGAAGTCGCCGCTGGTGATCTTTCAAAGCAGATTCCAATTACGGGTAAAGAGACCGGTATATACGCAAACATTTTAGAAATGCGCCAAGAACTACGTCGAATCATCGATGGTTTCCACCAGATTTCAGACAATGTTTCAGCAGCCTCCGTTGAGCTAACCGCGGTAATGAGCCAAACAGAAGGAAATGCTCAACAAGAACTGAGTCAAATGGAACAAATCGCGACAGCCATCAATGAACTTTCTAGTACTGCGAGTGAGGTTAGCCAGAATGCAGCTAGCGCAGAGAGCGCTGCAACTGGGGCAACGACAAATGTCAAAGATGGCAGTGTTTCCCTCGATGCATCAGATGATATATCTCGAAAAGTTGAAGACTCGATCGAAGAAACATCAAACATCGTTAATCAATTGCAAGAGTACTCGGTAGAGATCGGTAGTGTTATTGAAGTGATCAATTCAATTTCTGAGCAAACTAACTTACTTGCGTTAAATGCAGCCATTGAAGCCGCTCGAGCGGGAGAGCAAGGCCGAGGCTTTGCGGTGGTAGCAGATGAAGTTCGTTCTCTTGCCGCTAAAACACAACAATCAACGGTCGATATTCAAGAAATAATATCTCGCCTTCAGGCTCAAGCGAAAGATGCGAACCAATTTATGCAATCCAATCTTTCGTTAGCAGAAGAATCTAGACAGTATAGCGAACAGCTTCGTGCTGCATTCGCTTCTATCACTGACTCAGTACAACTAATATCTGATATGAACACACAAGTAGCCACAGCGTCTGAAGAACAATCTGGCGTAACACAAGATATTTCACAAAATGTTTCTCTGACCTTTGATATTGTTCATCAAAATGTTTCAGGAATTGAGCAGAGCAAACAGGCAAGTGAAGAACTCTCTTCATTAGCTGTTAAGCAAAAAGACTTGCTGAGTTTTTTCAAAATCTAACGTTATAGTAAAATAGATAAATAAGCTTCTAACGCCACTATTTGTTTGTTTTTCTTCTCAAATAAACAAACAAAAAGAGCAGCCAAATAGCTGCTCTTTTTCTTTTGAATTTTACTTTCTAGTTTTTTAAAGCAATTCTGAGACTACATCAGCTAACTGATGAAAGGTTTCAAGACGTGACGAGCTTGGTCGCCATACAAGGCCTATATCGCGATAAGCTTGTTGACCGGGAGGGTCAATCACCACTAAATTCTGATTTTGCAACAAACCATGATCGATCGCCATTTGTGGAATAAAGGTGGTTCCTAAACCATTTGCCACCATTTGTACCAACGTATGTAGGCTTGTGGCGGTGAACGGGTTTATCTTCTCTTTGTCGGTTAGCTTACAAGCTGATACCGCGTGCTCGGTTAAGCAGTGCTCGTTCTCCAACAAGAATACAGATTCGTCTGGCAGGTCATCATATTTAATCGGAACACGAATACCATCGGCTTGATTGCGGCTGATTACCATTCTGAAAGGGTCTTGCCCAACAACTTTGCTCTCCATGTTGTCGATATCGACAGGCAAAGCCAGAATCAGTACATCCAACTCACCATGACGCAACGCAGCCAATAGGTTAATGGTCGTGTCTTCCCGTAACAACAAGTTCAACTGTGGAAAACGTTGGTTCGCTTCTTGTACCAAATCGCACAATAGGAATGGAGCAATAGTTGGAATACACCCTACTCGCAACTGCCCTTGCATCGCGTCTCCATTACATAGATTTCCGAGCTCAACCAAGTCTTGCCCTTTCGCCAATAACTCTCGACCATGCTTAACCACCAGCTCACCCGCTTGAGTGAAAACCAATGGGCTCTTCTTATCTTTCTTCTCATAGAGAGGACAACCAATGAGTTCTTCCAGGTTTTGAATGCCTTTACTTAGTGTCGATTGACTCACGAAGCAGCGATCCGCAGCGTCGCTAAAGTGGCGAGTTTCGTGAAGAGTAACAAGATAGTGAAGTTGCTTAAGACTTGGCCATTTATTCATAAAATTACTTTGTAATATGAGTAGGATAACTTAAGTGAAGGTCATTTGACCTAAGGAACGGACAAAGAATAAGCTTATCGCTTTTTTCGATTAACTTAATCTATTTAATTCGCTTTTTTCTATAGTACCGATTGTACTATAGTTTGTCCCGTAGAAACGGAGCCCAAACAAAGATGTGTTGGGCCAACTAATTTTTTAGGAGATTCCAAATGGTACTAGTAGGTCGTCAAGCCCCTGACTTTACTGCAGCAGCTGTTCTAGGTAACGGTGAGATCGTTGATAACTTCAACTTCGCAGAATTCACTAAAGGTAAGAAAGCGGTAGTTTTCTTCTACCCACTAGACTTCACTTTCGTTTGTCCTTCAGAGCTAATCGCTTTCGACAACCGTCTAGAAGATTTCCAAGCTAAAGGCGTTGAAGTAATCGGTGTTTCTATCGATTCTCAATTCTCTCACAACGCATGGCGTAACACTGCTATCGCTGATGGCGGTATCGGTCAAGTTAAATACCCTCTAATTGCTGACGTTAAGCACGAAATCTGCAAAGCATACGATGTTGAGCACCCAGAAGCAGGCGTTGCTTTCCGTGGTTCTTTCCTAATCGACGCAGACGGCCTTGTACGTCACCAAGTAGTTAACGATCTTCCACTAGGTCGTAACATCGACGAAATGCTACGCATGGTAGACGCACTAAACTTCCACGAGAAGAACGGTGAAGTATGTCCTGCACAATGGGAAGAAGGTAAATCAGGTATGGACGCATCTCCACAAGGTGTTGCTGCATTCCTATCTGAGCACGCTGACGACCTAAGCAAGTAATTACCTCTTAAGCCCGAACTCAACGCGGGTTAATGGTTGGAAGACTCTCTATAAAGAGAAATAAAGCATAAGCTAATAGCGCAAAGCGCACCGCCAATCAGTTAAGAAGTAAAGTCCTATTAAAAGCCCGAAGTTAACGCTTCGGGCTTTTTTCATCTCTCTCCGACGACAATTATCTACCTAAACCGTCTCTGCAACATTTAATAGAGGCAGTTACAAGAACAAACTTTACCCCTATTTTCCTCTGCTACCACCTATTCATATCCGTATCTAGGTTGTTATGATTTCGTCCGTATCTTTTTGAACGGATAAATACGATGAACACCGAAATTGAAGTCTGTATCGATAACTTAGAATCTCTATATAACGCACTATCTGGTGGCGCGAATCGAATTGAGCTTTGCTCTTCATTAGCACTTGGCGGGTTAACTCCAAGCTTCGGAATGATGAAGCAAGCGGCAAAAATTTCGTCCGTACCAGTTTATGCCATGATACGACCGAGACAAGGTGACTTCATATTCGATTATGACGATATACTCTGTATGCTGGAAGATATTGAAGCTTGTGCGAGAGCAGGGTTGAATGGCGTCGTTCTGGGTGTACTAACACCTGATGGTGAGATTGATATGTCTGCAATGCAAATTCTCTCAAGCAAGGCTCACCAACTCAAACTAGCAATCACCTTCCACCGTGCAATCGACCAACTTCAGGATTATAAAGTACCGTTAGAGCAGATTATTGAGCTTGGATGTGAAAGAATCCTGACGTCAGGACTTGCTATTAATGCAGAGCAAGGCATCAATGTGCTCGCAGATATGGTCAAACAAGCCGATGGCAGAATCGATATCATGGCTGGTGCTGGCGTCAACGCAACGAATGCCAAAATGATTCAAAGCACCACCCAAGTACCTGCACTTCACCTTTCAGGTAAATCGACAAGACCGAGTCTAATGGAAAGCAATTCAAGCGCTCAAATGGGCAGTAATGATGTTGATGATTATCAGATACCAGTAACTGATGCGAATAAGATATCCAATGTGAGAGCTGCCCTCACCGCTTAGGGTAATCGTCACTAACACAAATCCAGAGAACCACGCTGACGAATCTAGCGGACTGGCGTATATTAGAGTGAATAGCACAGAAAATTTTCATGGATAGATATGGCTAAAGACCTATTCAGCTCTCTTGATTTAAACCTGTTACGAACATTTCTGATTGTTTATCAAGAAAAAAACACCAGAAAGGCTGCGGAACGTTTATTCGTTTCTCAGCCAGCGGTTAGCCAAGCCCTACAAAAGCTAAGACACCACTTCAACGATGATCTTTTCGCAAAGGTTCATGGAGGCTTACAACCTACGGCATTTTCAGAGCAGCTCACCAATCAAATCAAGCCGTTCATGGACGGTCTATCTATCGCGGTTAATACATCAAACACTTTTGATCCGAAAGAGATCGATTACACGTTGAAAATAGCCCTATCTCCAGTGGTGCTTTCTTGTCTGTCTGGCTCACTTTTTAAAGATATAAAAGCGCAAGCACCAAACGCTAAACTAAAGCTTGTTCCATGGTCAAACTCGTCTGTCTCAGATATACAAAAAGATGAGGTTTTGATGGGAGTAAGCTATTTAGGGGAAAAGACAAGTAAAGAAGTCTATACAAGGCAGCTCATTGAATTAACAGGACGTATATTTGTTAGGAAAGATCACCCTTTAAAGCAAGACACCGTGACTCCAAATGACATGGCAGGGTACGAAATCGCATCTTTAGTAACACCAGGTTGGAATGACAATTTTAGCTTAGCGTCTCAGATTCTAACCGACCTTTCCATCGAGCATCGTATCGGTTTTCGCAGCGAATTGGTCATGGCTATAATCGATGTCATTCAACATACTGATATGTACATGCCCCATTCCAACCTTTTCCCAGTAGAAAACTATCCGACATTACGCGGGATAGATGTCTCAGTGGACGGAAAAACGCTGAAAACTCCGGTCTATAGTTATATACACATTAAAAATCGAAACTCACCTTTAACAAATTGGCTTTCAAAACTCATAGAGCAAGTTTTATCAGAACAAGTACAAAAGTAAGTTCGATTAAAAGTTATATATTGTATTTTACTCTTCCGGACGCCAGCTCAGTGCGCTAGCAATAGTACCGATAACTAATGTGTCTTTTTCAGCGTCATTAAGTTCAGGTAACATCTGTAGCGTTATCATTCCATTTGTCTGTGCAGCCGCTACTTCTTGCGAAGCGTGTTTAAAGCTATACCCTAGTGGTTTTTCTACCGACATTAAAAGGTCTTTACTTGAATGGACAGTTTCTACGTCATATTTATTCGCCCCAACTCGGATGTAGCCAGCTTCTTTCTTTTCTAAGCTAACACTGATAATCCCAGATTGAGGCTCTAAAACGAACTCTCCTATATTCTCATTGCTTTGAGATACAGAACAGCGGTAAGGTTTATTGCCACCAAAATCAACACCCATGTAGTTAACTGAAGTGCCACCGCCAGAACAGACTAAGTTCCACACTTGGCCATTATCGACTCTAGTGATTTCAGCAGCCAGCTCACCCTCTTTGAATGAAACAGTCTCAAACCATGTTGAACCTGATGAATCTCGGCTATATTTACCTTGGTACATACCTGCAATATCAAACGTCCCTTCTTGTCCTAACCCCCAAAAATCACCATCAGTTTTAACCATGAGTTCTGGCTGCTGATTAACCGCATCTGATTTGTCCATGATGGCAACGCTGCCGCACGCAGTTAACGCGAAAAGAGGAGTCACAACGAAAAGAAACTTCTTCATACTGATATCTACCTAAAAATAAATGTAAGGGAAAAATTCAGTAGAAGAATAAATTAAAGATAAGTAAGAATATAGCGAGCATCAATGAGCTATATCGATACTATCGTTATTTTTCTCATGTGCCTTAAACAAATACATTACAGAACATCAGCTTATGTTTAGACACTTCTATCAAGCTCGTTTTGTAAGGCTACGTAAGACCCAAAGATCACGTGTAATGATCACCCCTGCTGATAAGCAAGCATTATCACAGAGATAACCAATGCGAATTAGCCTGCTCTTTCAAAGCCCATATAATGATCACCGTTAGCCAGTGATTTCACTGGGTTCACGCATGGATCGACCTAATGCTAAGGAGAGCGCAAAATTACCTCGGTGGTACCATGAAATTTAAAACACTGCTTTTAGCTTCAGCTTTATTCTCAACCTCTGCACTTTCAAATGGTCTTCACTTATCTCCTGAACTAAAGATTGGTTCTTATCATGGCTTTGGAATACAAGCAGGCATTACTGATGTGGCGAATCTAGGTGCGGTTTACCTGAGCTATTCTCACCTATGGTATGACAGCGATCGATACGATGAGACTGTCGATGCATACCGCGTTGGTATTCAAAATATGTTTGGAAGCAACCAGAACCACGGCTTTCAGGCGGAGATTGGTGTAGCGAGTTATGACGGAACAAAGACGCGCAACGGCGAAATTGAAGAGAAGACAGCACATGGATTAAGTCTTGGTGGAGCCTACGTTTACCAAGCAACACCAATACTTGGGCTACGTGCAGGTGTGGATATGAATATTTTTGATCACAATAAGACCTTCGTGCCTTACGACACAACAATCAACCTTAACCTTGGTGCAATTATTCGATTCTAAAGTTAATACCTACTTCAGTGCGTCATCTAGGCTTTGATCACCAAGGTGGCGTACATCTTTACCCTTCACAAAGTAAATAATATATTCACAGATATTTTGGCAACGATCTCCCACTCGCTCAATCGCACGAGCTGACCACATCACTTGCAGGATATTGGGGATGTTCTTAGGATCCTCCATCATGTACGTCATCAACTGACGAATCACAGCTTCATATTCCGCATCCAGCTTATCGTCAAGTTTATGTACTTCCGCCGCCGCATCGACATCCATACGAGCAAAAGCATCTAATACTTGATGCAGCATAGTGATAGCCTGACGACACAATGGTTCTAACGAGACGTGAAACTTTTGTTCTTTGGTCGAAGGGATCTCAATCGCACCCTGTGCGATTTTAGAGGCCACATCGCCAATACGTTCTAGATCAGTAATGGTTTTGATGATCGCCATAATCAAACGCAGATCTTTGGCAGTCGGCTGACGCTTCGCAATAATACGAGTACACGCCTCATCAATCGACACTTCCATCGCATTCACTTTATGGTCATCACGAATCACTTTTTTGGCCAATTCAACATCGTCTTTATGAAGCGCCTGCATTGCAAACGAGAGTTGCTGCTCCACTAACCCGCCCATGGTCAATACATGAGTACGGATCGATTCTAACTCGACATTGAATTGCCCTGAAATGTGGCGACCGAAATGCATACTTGCTCCTTGAAAGAAATGAAGAAAGCCATTTTTGTAGAGTGACTTAGCTCTAGATGACACCTTTGTAGAGGTTAGCCATATCTACCAGTAATGTAGTCTTCCGTCTGGTTTTTCAATGGAGACGTAAAAATTGAGTCAGTATCTGAGTACTCGATCAATTTTCCCATATGAATAAAGGCAGTATGGTCACTTACACGCGCGGCTTGTTGCATGTTGTGGGTAACAATCACCACTGTGTATTGCGTTTTGAGATCGTTGATCAACTCTTCAACCGTCAGAGTAGAAATCGGATCGAGTGCTGATGTTGGCTCATCCAGCAAAAGTACTTCCGGCTCAATTGCCACCGCACGAGCGATGACTAAACGCTGCTGTTGACCACCCGATAACCCAAAGGCGTTCTCATGCAAACGATCTTTCACTTCATCCCATAGCGCAGCGGCGCGCAGAGAGCGCTCAACTGCATCATCAAGATCTCGGCTGTTGCTCACACCTTGCAACCTCAATCCATAAACCACATTCTCATAGATAGATTTAGGAAAAGGGTTCGGACGTTGAAACACCATGCCGACTCGGCGTCGTAAGGTCGCGACATCCACCTTAGGGTGATAGACGTTCTTGCCATGAAGCTTCACTTTTCCGGAAACCTTACAACCTTCAACAAGATCGTTCATGCGATTAATGCAGCGCAGTAGAGTCGACTTACCACACCCTGATGGGCCAATAAACGCGGTCACCTGTCCCTTAGGGATTTGCATTGAAATATCATCAAGTGCTTGGCTCTCTTTATAATAAAGATTCAGCCCTTCAATCGAGATAGCAATTTGCTCATCCTTCAAATTGTGAACATCAAGTGGTGCTTGGTAACCCAAGGTTTCATTAATCGAGAACATCTAATCTTGTCCTAAGGTTCGGTATTTTTCACGCAAGTTATTACGGATATTGATGGCTGTTAAATTCAATCCAACAATCACAGTAACCAGTAAAAATGAAGTCGCATACACTAAAGGTCGTGCCGCTTCGATATTAGAGGTTTGAAACCCAACATCATAGATATGAAAACCTAAATGCATGAACTTTCTGTCTAAATGCAGGTATGGGAACTGACCATCCACAGGCAAGCTTGATGCGAGTTTCACCACACCCACCAGCATTAATGGGGCAACCTCCCCCGCAGCTCTCGCGATTGCCAAAATCAAACCGGTGATAATCGCAGGGCTTGCCATCGGTAAAACAATGCGCCAAAGCGTCTCAAATTGAGTAGCACCAAGCGCTAATGAACCGTGCCTCACGGAGCTAGGGATACGCGTTAAGCCCTCTTCCGTTGTTACAATAACAACGGGTAATGTTAATACCGCTAAGGTGAGTGCGGACCATAATAGGCCCGGCGTACCAAATGTCGGAGCGGGTAATCGTTCTGCGTAAAACAAAGAATCGATTGAGCCACCTATGGTATACACAAAGAATCCTAAGCCAAATACACCATACACAATCGACGGTACACCCGCTAAGTTAATTACGGCAATACGAATCAAACGTGTTAATGCGTTGTTTTTTGCATATTCATGAAGATATATCGCAGCAACCACACCAAGAGGCATCACTACAATCGACATAAGAATAACCAACAGTACCGTGCCAAAAATCGTAGGAAACACACCGCCTTCAGAGTTTGAGTCTCGTGGGTTCTCCGACAAGAACTTCCAAACTTGTTTTCCCCAATGTCCAACCTTTTCAAGATAAGACATATTATTCGGGTACCAATAATCCAAAATATGACTGAGCGAAATTTCAACCTGCTCTCCTGTCATATCTTCTACCAACAAGCTTTCGACATTGAGCTGTGTTCTAAGATGCTCAAGCTTTACTTCGGCTTCAGCCAACTGGCGATTTAATTCCAGTTTAGTTTGAGTATAGGTTTTAAGGTATTCATCGCTCACTGACTCATTGAGTTCAAGCTTACGTTTTTCTAAGCGCAAATTTTCCAATTGCCAGCTGATATTGCGGATTTCTTGGTTCACTACACGCGACGTTTCTTTACGTAACGTATCAGCGAACGCCAAGCCTTGCTCGAGCTTTTGGTCTATGTTCGAATCAAAGGTGCCAGAAGCGGTTATAAAACCCACTGGTTTACCAAAGAAATAACCACCTCGACTTCGCTCAATCACAGCCCAGTCAGGTGGGGTGGTTGGTTCACGTAAGTTCACATCCAAAATGGAAACAAAGTCCGCTGGATAAATCTCCCTGTTGGCAACTTTGATACTTAAGCGCTGAATTAGCCCAGTCGACAGGTTTTGAGTCGACAAGAGGTCGTGTACTTGTGGGACTTGCTCTATCGGGATGTATTTTCGTTCATATAACTGGCCAATCAATACATCTTGCTTTACTACCGTTTCGTCGAGGCCGACAACTAACGATGCATCTTTAGAATCCACTTGCCATTGGTACAAAGGAGCAGGCCAAAAATAAGTCAAGCCCTTCCAGCCAATCAACAGCATTAGGCCAAGAACCGAAAGCATACTGATGCTCACCGCCCCGCCCGTAAGCCAGATCCACGGAGAGCCTGATTTAATCCAAGACAATAATGACTTCAGTTTATTCATCATGAACGACCTTGCTCTGACGTGCTGAACCCAAGAAAGAGCCAAGTTCGTGAGATACGCTAGTCACGCTAATCACGCTAGTCACGCTAGTCACGCAACGAAAAGCCATTGAGACACATTGAGGTGAACCTTTAAAACTACAGCGCACGATATTTATCTCTCAATCTTTGTCTAACCCACTCTGCGACTGAGTTCACCGCGAACGTGAAAATAAACAGCAAGAGTGCCGCTAAGAACAACAAGCGGAAGTGAGAACCACCCACCTCTGATTCTGGTAGTTCGACAGCAATCGTTGCGGATAGCGTCCTCATCCCTTCCAAAATATTCCAGTCAAGAATTGGTGTGTTACCTGTAGCCATCAAGACAATCATAGTTTCGCCAACGGCTCTCCCTAGTCCCATCATGACCGCTGAAAAGATACCTGGGCTAGCCGTCAATAACACCACATAAATAAGGGTCTGCCACGCTGTTGCGCCCAGCGCCAGTGAGCCATCGGATAAATGTTTTGGCACAGAGAAAATAGCGTCTTCTGCAATCGTGAAAATTGTCGGGATGACAGCAAAGCCCATAGCGAAGCCAACCACCAGCGCATTCCGTTGGTCAAAGTCGATGCCATAGTTAGCCAAGAAGGTACGAATATCACCACCAAACAACAAGGCTTCCATACCATTTTCACCAGCAAAGACTGCCATCACAGTAATCACCAATACCGGGATCAATATCAGAGCATGCCAACCATTAGTAAAACGGCTCGTCACCATTTTTGGCAAACAGAACCAAACAAGCCCAGTCAGTAGCGTGCTCAGTGGTAATAGCACCATTAACGAGAAGACGGCCGTTAAATGCGTTTCAACAATGGGAGCAAACCAAAGCCCAGCCAAGAATCCGATGATAACGGTCGGAAGAGCTTCCATCAGTTCTATCGACGGCTTCACGACTCTTCGCATTCGTGGAGACATGAAGTATGCGGTGTAAATGGCTCCGAGCACAGCAACCGGCACGGCAAACATCATCGCAAACAAAGCGGCTTTGATAGTACCGAATGTGATAGGGACTAAACTGAATTTTTCTTCAAAGTCATCGTTCGCCGACGTTGATTGCCAAACGTATTGTGGCTCAGGATAGCTTTCGTACCAGACTTTTTGCCAAAGCGATGAGAATGATATTTGCGGATATTCGTTATCAACTTTAGCCACGCTGATGGTGCCATCAATCAGCGTCGCCAAATGCAGTTCGTTAGCAGACATAGCCGCTAATTGTGGTGACTTATCAAATGCGCGCTCAAACAGCGACAGCTTTTCACTGGTCGTATAGTGGCTTTGTAATGTGCCATTCTGATAGAAACTATAAAAACCCTTTCTATAAGTATCTGGCAGAATAAACTGAACCTCTTCGGCGAGTTGGAAGTCGCGAATATGGGTCAGGCTACGCTTTTCATCTTTGAGTACATCGAACCACTGAGAAACCTGTCCGTCCTCATGCGTAACCAACAGTGAATAAGCTCCAGACAGTAAATCGATACTTTTCACCGAGTGCTTCGCATCATTTAAGCTAAGATCAATCACTTCACGAACATTGAAGCCGCTATCGGATAACTTCAATACAACTAAATCCGATTGTGCTCGAAGATATAAAGTTTGGCCATCAGGCGTGACTAACAACTGTTGCTGTAAACCCAACTTATCCGACAGCCATTGACTCTTCTGAAAAACATACTGACCAGTAAGATCACTCTGGTACCACTTAACCAAAACTCGTTGATCGCTTAGCTGAGCGGCAACCGTGATACCACGTCCATTCTTAGAGAACGCAAATTTTTCGATTGTTGTTCCGTTTGATGATTCATCATTTAAAAACGGTTCCGGGAGATCGATTTGCTCAATTTTAGGTTCGGCTTCACTGCCCTTTTGCAGCACAGGCGCACTATACTCAGGGTAGAAAAAAGTAAGGTTGCTTGCGCTATCAGCAAAGGCAAACCAGTTTTCAGATGGGGTATTTCGAGAAAAAGCGATGGGGTTAGCTAAAACATTACGCTCAAAGTAAGAATGTGTATTTTGAGACTCTAAATCCCAAAACTGCACCAAACCGGATTTTTCGATAGTAAACGCATGCTGACCGTATTCATCCACGGATAAGGCGATAGGCTTTTCTATGGCTACGGTCTTCACGGCTTGGTCAGTATCTAAACCAGTATCAGAAAATACCGGTAAAATGACCATCGCCAAGTAAACAAAGATCAGCACCAGAGCAGCTAGAACACTGACCGCGCCACATGTCACCGAAAAACGGACGAGACGATCTTTCAACCATCTTTTTTTGTCGCGCTCTTTCAATGAAAATTGGGCTGAAGCCATCTGTTTATCTACCTTTTTTTAGCTACTGACATAATATGTACGTTAGATGACAATTATATTACAAGTTACGTTAAACAACTGAAACTAATAACAAGTTTGTTGACCATATTTCTTAAAGTAAGATCATAGATTTTGTGAATCTTGTCATTCTAAATTAAAGTAACCAGCTCTATAGCCAGCACTCAAGGATTATCATCTCGATGGAAAAAGACTATGTCACAAAAGAACTTAGCTGGTTATCCTTCAACGAAAGAGTGCTCCAAGAAGCAGCCGACAAATCAGTACCCTTAATCGAAAGAGTTCGTTTTTTAGGTATTTACTCGAAAAACCTCGATGAGTTTTACAAAGTCCGATTTGCTGATGTGAAACGAAAGATCTTACTTCAAGATCCTCAATTACCTGCCAACTCGCAGAAAACCCTGCTAACTCAAATGCAGAGCCAAGCAAGTAAGCTCGATGCTCAATTCCATGAATTGTATAGCGAATTACTATTGGAACTGGCGCGCAATCGTATTTTTCTGGTCAACGAACAGCAAATCAGCGAAGAGCAAAGTGAGTGGATCAAAAAGTATTTTAAGAAAAAAGTGCTTCCACATTTAACTCCGTTTCTCTTGAACGAAGATAGCCAGTTACTCAATATTATCAAAGATGAACAAAGCTACTTGGCGATCGACATTGAGCAAGAGACATCTTCTCAATATGTCTTACTCGAAATCCCACCTGAAGCTCTCCCTCGATTTGTTAAGTTACCAGACACTTCGGGTTCACAGCGTACGACTTTGATCTTATTAGATAATATAGTTCGATTTTGTTTAGATGACTTGCTTAAAGGATTCTTTGAGTATGACTCCGTGCGTTGCTTTGCTATAAAAATGACTCGTGATGCCGATTATGACCTTCAAGAGAGCAATGAAAATACTCTACTAGAATCTATGTCGTTGGGTTTAGAACAGCGTTTGACGGCACTACCGATACGCCTTATCTATGAGTCAGAAATGCCCGCTGAAATGCTCAATTTCTTACAAGTCAGACTTAAACTGTCTGACTATGACAGTGTCATTGCGGGTGGTCGCTACCATAACTTCAAACACTTCTCTGAGTTCCCACGCCTTAATCGACGTGATTTAGTTAATCGTCAACTACCCGCGATTAAGTGCGCGCATTTCAGTCATTACCCAAACTATTTCGAAGCGATCAAAGCTCGTGACATCTTGTTGCATTACCCTTATCACACCTTTAATCACATTACTGAACTCGTGAGGCAGGCTTCCTTTGACCCGAAGGTAACTTCCATAAAAATAAACGTTTACCGTGTTGCAGAAGGTTCAAAGCTCCTTAGCTCGATCATCGATGCGGCGCACAATGGTAAGAAAGTAACTGTCGTCGTTGAGCTTCAAGCTCGCTTTGATGAGCAAGCCAATATTCAATGGACCAAGAAACTTCAAGAAGCCGGTATAAAAGTCATCCATGGCATCCCAAGTTTGAAAATCCACTCCAAGCTGTTGCTCATTAAACGGAAAGAAGGCAAGCATACGGCGCATTACGCTCATATTGGCACCGGTAACTTTCATGAAGTAACAGCGCGCGTGTATACCGATTTTTCTCTGCTCACTGCAAATGAAGATTTGACTCAAGAGGTGAGACAAGTCTTTAAGTATATTGAAAACCCTTATCAAAAATCACAGTTCAAGCAACTGATTGTGTCACCAAAGAATACAAGAAAACGCCTGTATCAGTTGATAGATAATGAAATACAAAACGCGATAGAGAACAAGCCTGCAAGTATCACTCTAAAACTCAACAATTTGGTCGACCGAGAGATCATTGAGAAGCTCTATCAGGCCAGCCAAGCCAATGTGAAAGTGAGAATGGTCATTCGTGGTATGTGCTCTCTCGTACCGGGAGTCTCCAATATCAGTGAGCAGATTGAGATTGTTAGTGTGGTCGATCGTTTTCTCGAACACCCAAGAGTGATGATCTTTGGTAACGCTGGTAATCCAAAAGTCTATATCTCCTCTGCCGACTGGATGACACGAAACTTCGATCACCGCATCGAAGTCGCCACTCCAATTTTAGATCCAAAGATCAAGCAAACCATTATCGATATCACCGAGTTTCATTTCGATGACAGCAACAAAGCTCGAGTGCTAGACCAATCGATGAGCAATCCTTACATACAAGCTCCAACAAACCCACTCGATTACCCGACGTCACAACTCTCCACTTACCACTATATTAAACGTATGGAGAAACTTGCTCGCAAGAAGTACAAACAAGAGAAGAAATCATGCCGCTAATTGATAACAAACATTCTCGATGTATTGCCGCTATCGACTTGGGTTCGAACAGTTTTCATATGGTGGTTGCCCGAGTATTCGAACAACACCTGCAATTAGTCAGCAGACACAAACAGAAAGTGAGATTAGGTGATGGGTTGGATGAGTTTAACTTCTTATCCGAAAGTGCTATCGAGCGAGGCTTGGAGTGCCTCAAAGTGTTCGCAGAACGACTAGCGGATTTTGAACTTGATGATGTAAGAGTTGTTGCGACTCATACCCTAAGAAAAGCCAAAAACGCTCAAGACTTCTTAGAGCAAGCCAAACCACTGTTTCCTTTTCCAATAGAGATCATTTCAGGTCAAGAAGAAGCTCGAATAATCTATAACGGTGTAGAACACACTCAAACCGCTTCTGAATCTAAATTGGTTATTGATATCGGTGGAGGGAGTACGGAACTCGTCGCAGGGCAAGGCTTTACGCCCCTAATTATGCGCAGTTTACCTATGGGATGCGTCAGCTTCACTCAACACTTCTTTGCTGACGGAGAGCTAACCTCACAACACTTCTCAGATGCTTATACCGCGGCTACTCGTCTATTGATGCCATTGATTGAAGAATATACAAAGGCGCCTTGGGAAATCGCCTTTGGCTCATCAGGAACGACTAAGTCAATAAAAGAGGTACTCATTGGTTTAGGCTTTACCGATGGTCTCATTACGCCGCAACGTCTGTCCTATTTGAAAAATCACTTATGTGAGTTTTCATCATCCAAAACCTTAGACCTTTCAGGTTTAAGTGATGAGAGAAAGCCGGTGTTCGCTGCTGGCGTCATCATTCTTTCAGCAGCCATGGATACGCTAGACATAAAGGAGTTACATTTTTCTGATGGCGCCCTGAGAGAAGGCGTTCTTTATGACATGGAGGATAGGTTTAAAGATATTGATGTTCGAACAAGAACTGCCGAAACGCTCGTCTCTCGATACCATGTTGACGTAGCTCATGGCCAGAGAGTCAAAGAACTCGCCCTTGCATTACTGAAACAAGTGCAGCCTCAAGTAACGACTATGGTCACTAATGAGCTGTATGATCTAGTTGGTTGGGCTGCACTACTTCATGAGGTAGGGCAAAGCATCGCATTCCAAGGCTATCACCGCCATTCGGCTTATCTGCTTAAGCACACGACAATGCCCGGTTTCAATACTGAGCAACAACGTCTTATCTCGACATTGGTTCGCCACCAAAGAAAAGCGATTAAGCGACAAGACTTGCCGGAACTGTCTCTATTTTCTCCACAACAAATAACGCTACTAATTCGCATATTAAGACTCGCTATCTTACTCAATCGTCAGAGAAATCAAGCACTAGTCCCAGACACGACTCTAACGATTGAACAACAGGATAACTGGGGATTGAAAGGATCTAACAGCTATTGGTTGGCCCAAAACCAACTGCTTGAATATGAACTCAAAGAAGAACAACAACGTTGGCAAAATGCTGGATGGTCGTTAAAGGTAGAATAACGACCAGTCAAAATAAAAACAGCCTGCGACTTAGCAAGCTGTTCATACGTTCGTTTTCTAAGTTTGTATTAGCCTCAATCAGAGCCCGACTTTTGCCAACTCTTGCTCCGCGAACTCAGGCGGTATCGCTAAATAGCCATCTTTCTCTACCAGTTCTTGCCCTTGCTTCGAGAATACAAAAGTGAGGAACTCTCTCTCTACAGGAGAAAGCGGTTTATCTGGGTGTTTATTCACATACACATAGAGAAAGCGCGATAGAGGGTAATCTCCGCTTAAAATATTCGCTCGAGTAGGCTCTACGTAATCAGAACCATGCTCCGCAATAGGAATTAACTTTACACCAGCCACTCGATAACCAATACCTGAGTACCCTATCCCGCTGATTGATGAAGCGACCGACTGTACAACCGACGCTGAGCCTGGCTGTTCATTGACTCGGTTCTTGAAGTCGCCACTGCATAATGCGTTTTGTTTGAAGTAGCCGTAGGTTCCCGAAACGGAATTACGACCGAACAGTTGGAATCTATGTTTTGCCCACGGCTGGCTGATACCTAAATCTTGCCAATTGTTTAGCGGCTTAGTCGCGCCACAGCGCAATGTCTCCGAAAATATGCTGTCAATTTCGCGAAAATTAAGCCCCTCGATAGGATTATCACGATGCACAAAAAGACCAATCGCATCGATAGCAACTCGAAGCGCCGTCGGCTTATAGCCATGCTCCCTTTCGAACGCTTCCACTTCTCGTAGGCGCATTGGACGACTCATAGGCCCAAGGTGAGCAGTACCTTCCGTTAATGCAGGAGGTGCAGTGGATGAACCAGAAGCCTGAACTTGAGCATTCACGTTCGGGTAGTAAGACTTAAACTCTTCAACCCATAACGTTGTCATTCCCGCTAAGGTATCGGAACCGACAGACAACAAGCTGCCAGAAATACCCGGAACCTTAGAATAATCAGGAAGAGAATCGACACTTTGCTCGGCATGAACAGGGGTAACCAAAGCTAATGCTAATAATGAACTGATGGGGAAACGCATCCGGCGTATTAAGGAACTCATGACACTGTCAATCGGCTAGGTAGCGTGAAATGGAATCGGCTACCAACACCCACTTCACTTTTAATTTCTAAATGTGAATCATGGTGACTAAGCGCATGTTTAACAATCGCTAACCCTAAGCCACTGCCCCCAGTATCGCGTGAGCGTGCTTTATCAACACGATAGAAACGCTCCGTAAGTCGATGCAAGTGTTGTGGTTCGATACCGTCTCCAGTGTCTGACACATCCAAACACGCGCCTTGACTGGTTTGGTACCAACGAACCTTTACGGTCGCACCAGGCGGCGTGTATTTCACTGCATTGTAAACCAGATTCGATATTGCACTTCTCAGCTGATCTTCATCCGCTAATACGCGTAAACTCTTATCGATATCAAATTCCAGCTTGTGTTCTCGCTCTCCACTGAGACTAGCGGCTTCTTTTTCAAGAACTTCCAACATCGCCGGAACATTCACCACTTCATCCAATTCATGCATTGGCGCCGCTTCTATCTTAGAAAGAGTAAGAAGCTGATTGACCAAACTGTTCATACGATTTAACTGCTCAGTCATCACACCATGAGCCTTAGGCCACATAGGTCCAACGACCATGTCTGGATCTTCCGTCATTTCAAGATAGCCCTGAAGTACGGTCATTGGAGTGCGTAGCTCGTGAGAAACGTTAGCGAAAAAGTTACGACGCATGCCTTCTAGCTGTTTTAGCTGAGTAACATCACGTACTACCATCAAATGCTCACCTTCAGTATAAGGTACGATACGCAGCTCAAGCATACGCTCCACGTTAAGTGGCGAAGGCATCTCTAACGGCTCTGAGAAATCTTGTTTGTTAAGGTACTTGATGAAGTCCGGCGTGCGGATCAAGTTAGAGATCGGTTGACCTGAATCGTCTGGCCAGCGAAAACCCAGTAAATACTGAGCAAGCTTGTTACACCAAACAATATTGCCTTCACCGCGAAACACCACAACGGCATCGGGAAGGGATTCAGCACCGTTTCGGAAACGGCGGATAAGGTTGGTCAATTCTTTGCGTTTGCGACGCTGCCTCTGCTGCATACGATAGATACCGTTAAACAGAGACTCCCAGTTTCCAGAACCTGAAGGGGGTGTTAACCGCTTTTCATCCCACAACCAAGCAGACAAACGCATTTGATAGTGTAGATGCCATGCTAACTGTAATACTGTTGCAGCCAGCAATAACCAAGGTAAATAACCGAATATCCATCCGACTATAATCCAAGGTGCGTAAAAAAAAGCCAGCTCCCAAGCCAGCTTTTTCCAGGTTAACTTCTCAACCATTCAGGACTCCATAAACTGGGCAGTGAAGCCACGTTAAGCCTTTGTAGAAAAACGGTAGCCTGCGCCGCGAACCGTTTGAATTAATTTGTCATGACCAGCAGATTCAAGTGCTTTGCGTAAACGTCGAATATGAACATCAACCGTACGATCTTCAACGTAAACGTTGGTACCCCAAACGTTATTGAGCAGTTGCTCTCGACTGTATACTCGCTCTTGGTGAGTCATAAAAAAATGCAGCATTTTGAATTCGGTTGGGCCCATATCAACTGGACCTTCACTTGCGGTAACGCGGTGAGATACAGGGTCTAGCTTAAGGCCTTGTACATCAATCACATCTTCTAGTGCAGTAGGCGTTACACGGCGGATAACCGCTTTCAGGCGAGCAACGAGCTCTTTTGGTGAAAATGGCTTGGTGATGTAATCATCAGCGCCCACTTCTAAACCACGCACCTTATCTTCTTCTTCGCCACGAGCCGTCAGCATCACCACTGGGATGTTGCGAGTTAACTCTTCACGCTTCATGTGCTTGATAAAGTTTATCCCGCTACCACCAGGTAGCATCCAATCTAGTAATACTAGATCTGGGAAAGGTTCACATAGCTTGTTTACCGCTGTATCGTAATCTTCAGCCTCTACTGCTTGGTAGCCTTTTTGTTCAAGTACAAAACACAGCATCTCACGAATAGGTGCTTCATCTTCAACGACCAGAATCCTTCTCGACATAATTGAATAGCCTTAGTATTTAATCAACGCATTGCATTATCTGGTTTAATTATGACACTTTTGTGACCTTTGAAAACAAATTTTCATATAACTGTCTCAAACATTTCACTTTTAATTTTTATTGCAGGTATAAGACAAATGGATCGAAATCTCCTATGATGAGCGTCTTCAGATAAAGGTATGAGAAATATTTATGTGGTTTAAGAATTGCCTCGTCTATCGCTTTAATCGTGATATAGACTTCAACGCAGATCAGCTAGAGAAACAACTTGAAGAGTTCCGTTTTACCCCTTGTGGCAGCCAAGACAAACAGAAGTTTGGTTGGGTAAACGCGATGGGTAGACACGGCGATATGATGACGCACGTATCAGAAAACCGCATTCTCATCTGTGCAAAGAAAGAAGAGAAAATGCTTCCAGCTTCAGTGATCAAAGATTCATTGAATGCAAAAGTAGAAACGCTTGAGGCAGAGTCTGGTACTCCTTTGAAAAAGAAAGAGAAAGACAGCCTAAAAGAAGACATCATCATCGATCTTCTTCCTCGTGCTTTCAGCCGCAGTAACTTCACTTACGCGCTGATCATGCCGAAAGAAGGCTTTATTGTTGTTGATGCTAGCAGCTACAAAAAAGCAGAAGACGTACTAGCATTACTACGTAAAACAATGGGTAGCTTGCCAGTAGTGCCAGCTATTCCAGAGCAAGCGATTGAAACAACGTTAACGGAATGGGTTAAGTCAGGTGATACGCCTAAAGGCATCACCATGCTTGATGAAGCTGAGCTTAAATCAATCCAAGAAGACGGCGGTATTATTCGAGTTAAGAAACAAGAACTAGAAGCTGATGAGATTAAGAACCACATCGAAGCCAATAAAGTTGTGACTAAACTTCTGATCAACTGGCAAGATCGCATTGAGTTCATTCTTGCTGAAGATGGCAGCATCAAGCGTCTAAAATTCAGTGATGAACTAAAAGATGAGAACGACGATATTCCTCGTGAAGATCAAGCTGCACGTTTTGATGCAGACTTCTCTCTACTTTGTGGTGAGTTCAGTGTTTTCCTACCAAACCTATTCGAATCATTAGGCGGGTTAACTCAACCTAACGCTTAATTGTTCCGATTTGAAGCTCAGGCATCGACGATATCTGAGCTTGTTTTCTTCTCCACCCCGCTTATCAACACCTAACAACACTCTTCACAATACCATTGTTATCTTTAGGGCTATCAACCAAACTCATTTTAGCGTAAAATTTGCGCCCCTTTGATATCACTTGGTGGTATCAACCTGACTTGAGATCAGATTAGAGAACGAAGCAATGACTACACAAAAACCATTTGTACCTGAACTATTATCACCGGCAGGAAGCCTTAAAAACATGCGTTACGCATTCGCCTATGGCGCAGATGCAGTATACGCAGGCCAGCCACGTTACAGCCTTCGTGTTCGTAACAACGAGTTCAATCACGAAAACCTACAAATCGGTATCGATGAAGCTCATGCTCAAGGCAAAAAGTTATATGTTGTATGTAACATTCAGCCACACAACTCTAAATTAAAAACATTTATCCGCGACCTTAAGCCAGTTGTTGAGATGGGCCCAGACGCACTTATCATGTCAGATCCAGGTCTTATCATGATGGTACGTGAAGCATTCCCTGAAATGCCAATACACCTTTCAGTTCAAGCAAATGCAGTAAACTGGGCGACCGTTAAGTTCTGGTCAACTCAAGGCGTTGAGCGTGTGATCCTATCTCGTGAGCTATCTCTTGAAGAGATCGAAGAGATTCGCGAACACTGCCCAGAAACAGAGCTAGAAATCTTTGTTCACGGTGCTCTATGCATGGCTTACTCTGGTCGTTGCCTACTTTCTGGCTACATGAACAAACGCGATCCAAACCAAGGTACTTGTACTAACGCTTGTCGTTGGGAATACAAGACCGAAGCTGCGAAAGAAGACGAAAACGGTCAGATCGTTGAAGCTAACCCTACCGGCGTTGCTATTCAAGAAGTAGAAACTCAAGGTATTGAAGTTCAAGACGAGCGCCCTGACAACACATTAGGCCTTGGTAAACCAACTGATGAAGTCGTTTTACTTTCTGAATCACACAAACCTGAAGAGAAAATGGCAGCGTTTGAAGATGAGCATGGTACTTACATCATGAACTCTAAAGACCTTCGCGCAATCCAACACGTTGAGCGCCTAACGAAGATGGGTGTTCATTCATTGAAGATTGAAGGCCGTACCAAGTCTTTCTACTACTGTGCACGTACAGCACAGGTTTACCGTAAAGCTATCGATGATGCTGTTGCAGGTAAGCCATTTGATGAGAGCCTAATGGGTACGCTAGAGAGCCTAGCTCACCGAGGCTACACTGAAGGCTTCCTACGTCGTCACACTCACGATTCATACCAAAACTACGAATACGGTTACTCTATCTCTGATACTCAACAGTTTGTTGGTGAATTCACAGGTAAACGCCGTGGCGACCTAGCTGAAGTAGAAGTGAAAAACAAATTCCTAGTTGGTGACAGCCTAGAAATGATGACACCGAAAGGTAACGTTGTCTTCAAACTAGAAGTGATGGAAAACCGTAAATCTGAAGCGGTAGACGACGCAAAAGGTAACGGTCACTTCGTATTTATTCCTGTGCCAGCAGATCTCGATCTAGAGTATGGCTTGCTAATGCGTAACTTGAGCGAAGGCCAAGATACACGTAACGCATCAGGTAAATAACGGTTACTTGGGAAAGATAAATGGCTCTACTAATAACTGACAAGTGCATAAACTGCGATATGTGTGACCCAGAATGCCCAAATGGTGCAATCACTATGGGGGACAGTATCTTCGAAATCGATCCTGATTTATGTACTGAGTGTAAAGGTCACTATGAGAAGCCAACATGTCAGTCAGTATGTCCGATTACAAAATGTATCATTACTGACCCGAACCATATTGAAACTGACGACGAATTATTAGAAAAGTTTGTCATTATTCAAGGCTTGACCTAAAAGATAAAAGGTTCAACTTAATCATCAAGTTGAACCTTTTTTTTAACCCGACTTTTCAATGGGATATATGTTACAGAACATCTCTTTCTCAAATTGATATTCGAGTCGTTCTCGCCAGTTTATTGATTGAGCTATCGGAACAAGATAGAAGTTTTCTCTACTGGTATCAGTCACAAATGCCATTCCATACTGCATTAATTCATAGTGAACATCATTTACGAAGCTAGGGTCTAAACGTTGTCTGCCTGTTAGCTGATTGATATCAGCTCTTGAAATAGAAATACCCGAGCTTTCAGCGTTGAACCTATGTCTTAACCATTCGGAAAATTCCTTTGCACAAATCATAGTCATAGTCTTATCCTTGAATTATCTATCGACGGGCATCAGACTCTGATTTCGCATACTGCGTATAAGCCGCATCTTTCACCCCAAAAAACACTCAATCCCTGACCAAACCTTGTCAAATTCGTCATCGTCGCCCTTGCTGATATCGTTATTGGTTTTATTGATATCAAACGATGTTCTTAATCTCGTGTTTATAAACTCTAGACAAAAGTGTGATATTTCTCCAGTTTTAGAGTCGAGAAAACCAGTGGCATTACCACTGCAAAAATTCTCGATGAACAGGATTACTTATTTGATATCAAGGCCAAACATTGACTTGGCATCACTTTAACTCTCTTTTTTTTCTTACTTTTAGCGACTTTTTTAGGTGGAGGAACGGGAATGGTCTTTGGAGCCCAACTTGCAAGTTCATCTCCACAACCATCACCTTTAGGAGGGCTTGCTTGAGCTATACAGTTTGAGCTGCCTTTAGGGCATTTTAAACGAACATGAAAATGAGAATGATGTCCCCACCAAGGCCTGATTTTACCTAACCAAGCTCTCCCATTGGCATCAGAGTTTTCTTGTTCACAAAGGGTGTGCTTAATAACTGGGTGAACAAAAATACGCACCACTTTTTCATCTTTGGCTGCATAGCGAATCACTTGAAAATGATCATCGGTCCAATTCGATTCACGCAATTTGTAGTTAGTGAGATCGACAACGCTCAATGGCTTAGGTACGGCAAGTTCATTCTCTGAAAGTTTTTTATCAGTGAGCCTTAACCATATATCAATATCCAAACCAGTCTGGTGACTTGAATGACCCGAAGAAAAACGCCCTCCACGAGGCAGAGAAATATCACCCACCAATAGATTTGTGTTGAGTTGTTTGCTTGTAGTTACACCTAGCCTTTCAATAAACTGAATTGACTCTGTGTGGCCATAATAGCGCTCTCTCTGAGGGCGGATCACCTGATAACCTTGCCCATTAATTGGCAAAGCTTGCGCCCCATCAAGACAACCATTAGCGTAACTACCTATGGATGAGGTTGAATTTCTTGTTGGGCTTTTCTCTTTTTCCCACGAGGTTGCTGATACAACAAACGAACAAAAGATAAGAGCCAATGTACAAAATAACCTCATAACAATTCCAAATAAACGATCACTGTTTTTATACTAGTCGTCATTAGGGAATAGGTGTATGTCGAGAGTGATATTTTTGGGGTAGCTTGAGAGTTATCTACTGACTTTTGATATTTAAGTGAAAAAGCTTCACTATTCCTAGCGAGTCTTCTCAATCTGTGGCGATATTATCGTAATCGAAGACAAAAACTCACAGCCCTGAAACGACGAAAGCCTAGTCATAAGACTTAATGCCGTTCGGATAAGCATTATTGCTTGAACCTGAACGGATATTTGGCTGGGACAAAGAGGACTGAACGTGGAAACGTTCGGTCCTTTCTTTTATCTGGAAGAATGAAGTGACTCAAACTGTCTCTCATCCTTTTCAGTTTTACAGGTAGAGTTCCGTCTGGGCTTAAAGCT